>JADCJN010000179.1 GCA_020247005.1 Silvanigrellales bacterium | reverse complement strand
CTTCGATCGACATTCCGGGGGCCGGAGGGCGGGGCACGCACAGTTGGCGCGAAGATAAGCCGTGTGCAAGTCTAGCTCGGTCAGGCTACACCATGAAGCGAGGCGTTCCCCGGTCGCCCCAGGGGTGCGAAGCACCCCTGGTCATAAACCACTTGCCCGCGCACCTCGGAAAACGAGGAAAAGGGGCGTGGGCGTGAAGACACCTCAATGCCTTCGCTTTTCTTTTCGATTTTCCACGCACCGCTGGCATTGGCCAAGGTGGGAGCAACCACGGTGGGAAGTGTTGAGAATCCAAGGAGGACACCCCCAAGGAGGCCCACGACAACGGGACGCCTTTTCCATTGCCGCGCGAACGCGGGTGTGGAATGAGCCGGGTGTCCAGTTTCGTGTGCCATGGCCGCGCGCCCTTTCCGCGTTACAAGAATCCCTTCTTGTATCGGCGCGTGCTCGTCGAACCGTAGGGAGTTTTTGTGAAGTTTTCCCGAGTTTTGCTCTGTTTATTTTTTGTTTCATTAAAGTTTCTGGCAGGATGCGGTCACTCTTCCCTAGACAGGTTGACCCTGACTGAAGGCCAGAACCAGGCGAAGGTTGCCTCGGGTTTCGGTGCGAAGAACTTCGTGCGTATTGGGCCCTCGCTTGTTGGGCTTTCTGCGCCCATAGCGCTTGCCGCCCGTGCCATGGGGCGACTTTCCTCTCCATGCACCATTTCCCATAGTGGCTTTGGGCAGGGTGTGACAGCCGCGCACTGCGTACCCTATTCGGCCATTACCGACTGTTCGTTCCTCACGGTTCAGTGAGACGACCCCTCACTGGCGCGCAAAGAAGTGCCCTGTCGGTCGGTTGTTTTCCATTCCTTAGGAGTCTCCGCAGACGTTGCTGTTTTGAGTTTCGCCTTGTTCCCTTCCGCCAAAGTCAACATCGCCTGGCAACTCCAAACGAGACCAGACGTCGCAGGGGTGCCCTTCAACGTGCTTTCGCATCCCGATGGAGGCGGCCTCGCGTCTTCCGGAGCGTGCACCTCTCTGCCACACCTTCACAATTTTGGTACAGGTGGGCTTTCTGGCAGTGAATTCGCACACGACTGCGACACGACGGGGGGAAGCAGTGGGGCTGCGATTCTCGACGCTGCGTCTGGAGACTTGGTCGGCATTCAGAGCGGCAGGGTGAGCGTCGGAGGCGCTTCCTACAACGTCGCAACCTTTGCACGTGTCATGAAAGGCGGAGTGTTGTTCCCCTAGAGAATTGAACAACGGGCACAGCAGTTTCTTACGGCGCTGGCAGAGCCTTATTTGGGGTTATGAGCGCGCGAGAAAACACAGTCCACTCCATGGGCTGCATCCGGCTCTTGCAGGAGTTGAAGGCCCTCTCAAACTTATTGAGCTTGTTCGTTTCTTCTTTATTCGCGAATAAATTGTTGCACACGAAGCAAATTCGAAATTCAAGAGGAAGTTCACAGTGATCGTTTATCGCCCAGCTTTCATTTGAAAGCCTTTTTCCTGCCGGATTCAATTTGCAAAGAGAAATGAACAACGGCCGATTCGCGTAATACAAACCGTTTCCTTTCGCCCTGTCCACGAAAAAATCGGTTGCAGCCGAGCACTTTTCGGCTTTCTCGACCGACAGAGGCTCCAGCGCATCGGCAGCGATGTCGTCGAGCATTGCATTCGCCGTTTTTGTTTGCGCCAAGAAGTTTTTCATCGATCTGAAGAGCACCAGCGTCGGTGGAGCCGTGATCTCTGTCTCGTTCTCGTTTACGAGGCTCGGGTCTTGAGTGAAAACCGCGAGGTTGTGTGCGTGTTCTGGAATTGAGCGCCAAACTCAGCCCTCCATTTTCTTCCTGTTTCTTCAAACAAAGCAAGATTCTTTTTGAGCGAGGCGCACTGCTCAGATTTCGCCTCGGGCGTCATTGACTTCATCAAGGTCCAAAATTGCTTGTGGTAGGCCAGCTCCCCATTCAACGCTTCCGAGCGCTTTGTCTTGTCCATGGAAAAATAACTCATAGCCAGAGAGCGCCTGCTGCCAACGGGTCTGTCTGCGGGGTCGAAAGAGCGTTCCCACCCTTCTCTCGCTCGATTCACAAAGGCCATACCTTCAAGGTATTCGGCATCAGTGGTGGCGCTGGGTTTCTTCGTGTCCAACTCACTTTCCTGGTTCCGATCGCAAAACGTAAAGAAACCGTCACCATAGCAAAAGGAAGCAGCAACAGGTTGTTCAGAATCCACAGAGACTCTGCAGTCAAGGTTCTTTGCGACCTCTGAGGCCGACATGTCTCGCCAATTGGCGAGCTTCTCTTTCTTTGACTTCAGGAAATTGAGGCTTTCTGCTCCGAAGATTCTTCGTGAGTGCGTGCCTTGCACGACGCAAGTGGCACGGACGACAAAAAGATCAACCCTGCAGCAAAACTTAATGAACGCATGAAAACTCTCCTCTTCCATTCTCTTTCGCTTTGGAACAGGAAGAGGATAATCAGCTGAGCAGACTACTTAAAGAGAGAGTGAGCTCCTATTTCTGTTGAAAGTGTCAAAACAATCACACCAAGATTCGCACAATGTCGTCGATTTTCTCAAGCGCAGCCGGGATTTTTTCCGGAGAATTTCCTCCGCCACGTGCGAAGTCGGGACGTCCGCCGCCTTTGCCATCCACAAGTTCACACAGAGCCTTCACCACGTTCCCGGCCGAAAGATTCTTGTGCTGCTTTGTGAGTGCGGGTGTCACGGCCGCCAAAACAACCGCTTTGCCCGAAATAGCGCTTGCCACAACAATAAGTCCTGAGTGACGTTCCTTCAGGCGGTCGGCGAGAAGTTCGAGTTCTTTGATGTCGGAAGCATCATGAATGGCACTGATGACTTCAACCTCTCCAGACGCGCCCGCCACTTTGCGTTTTGAGGCCAACAGACCCTCCACGAGCGCACCCACGAGCCGCGACTGCAAAGCGGCATTGGCCCGTTCGAGTTCTTTTTGCATGTCCTTCAATGCGCTCAGACGGGCAGGCAGTTCGGCTTCGGCGCATTTGAGCTCCGAGGCCGCCTGCGAGAGCACGCGTTTCGTTTCCGATGCGAGTTCCAAGGTGCCCCAGCCCGTGACAGCCTCAAGACGCCGCACGCCCGCCGTGACGCTCGATTCTGAAGTGACGCGGAGCTGACCGATGTGGCCCGTGCGAGGCACATGGGTGCCACCGCAAAGTTCCATGGAAAAGCCGCCGACCTCCAACACCCGCACGCGATCGTCGTATTTTTCATCGAAAATAGCCATTGCGCCCATGCGCTTGGCGTCGTCAATGAGAACGTCTTTGTGCGTCACAACGTCGGCATTTTTCAAAATCTCGCGGTTCACGATGGTTTCCACTCGCGCGATTTCTTCCGAGGTCATGCCTTTGTGGTGAGAGAAGTCGAAACGCAGCCCGGTGGGTGAAACCTGGGAACCTGCCTGGCGCACGTTGTCGCCAAGCACAAGTTGAAGCGCCTTGTGGAGAAGGTGTGTGGCCGTATGATTGCGTGCCGTGGCCATGCGGTTCGAAACGTTCACGAGTGCCGACACGGCTGCGCTTCCAAACACGTTCTTCATCCATGTCGCGTCGACCGCGTCGGCATCCGCCTCCGAAAGTTCCGCATGGCGCAAAAGGTGCACGATGGCAGCCGGCGTTTTGCGCACGTCGACGACTTCAAATTCCCAGGTCGTGCCGGGTGCGTCAGCATTGCCTGTTCCCTGGCGCGTGGATTGACTGCTTGCGGCCCGCGACAGAAGCCAGCCGGTGTCGGCCACCTGTCCACCACCCTCGGGGTAGAACGGAGTGCCCGCCAGCACCACCTCGAAAAATCGGTTGCCAAGCTGACGCACGCGGCGAACTTGACCCTTCGAGAGGACAATTTCGTGCACCTCGGCGCCTTCTTTTGTGGCCGTAGACGATTCGATACCATAGCCCACAAAGGCTTTTTCTTCGTCCTGCGTTCCTTTGCTCAATTCAACCCATGGAGCATCGTCGTTGTCGAATTTGTAGAACTTTGCTTCTGCGCGGCTCTTTTCTTTTTGAACCTGCATGTGTTTTTGGAAGCCTGCGAGGTCGGCGACGAGTCCCGTTTCTTCGCAAAGGACTTTCGTGAGGTCCCAGGGGAATCCGAACGTATCGTGCAACAAGAACACGTGTTCCCCGGCAAGCTGCTTGCGGCCATCCTTGCGCGCCTCGGCGGCGAATTCGTTGAACTTCGAAAGGCCGGAGTCGAGCGTGGCAACGAAACGCGCCTCTTCTTGCCGAATGAGTTCCATGATGCGCGACTGCTGTTCTTTCAGCTCCGGATAGAAGTCACCCAGTTGGGCCACCACGGCGGGCACGATTCCCGCCAAGAAGCTTTCCGTGCGGGGGAATTTTGGGTTGAGGCGGTGCGCATGACGTACGGCGCGGCGCAAGACCCGGCGCAGAACGTAATTGCGGCCCTCGGAGCCAAAGTTGCAACCGTCTGCCAATGTGAAGGCAAGCGTGCGAATGTGGTCGGCAATGACGTTGAGGCTCTCTTTCGTTTTCTCGTCGTCAAGAACACCGGCCGAGAAAGGGGCAAGCCCGGCGCGTGCGCGGATCACCTCTTTGATGGCCATGAAGGTGTCGATGTCGAACGCGCTGGTTTTGCCCTGGAGCAGCGCCGTCACACGTTCCAACCCGCTGCCCGTGTCGATGCTCTTCATCTCGAGTTCAACAAGCGTCCCGTCTTCCTTTCGGTCGTACTGCATGAAGACGAGGTTCCAGAATTCAAGGTAACGGTCGCAGTCGCAACCCGGGCCAGCCTTGCAGTCGAACCCTTTCACATCGCACTTGCCCACCGCAGGGCCTTGGTCGAGATGGAGTTCGGTGCAGGGGCCGCAGGGGCCTGTTGGGCCCATGGCCCAGAAGTTGTCTTTGTCGCCCAAGCGCACGAGGCGCTCCGCAGGTTGGCCAGCGGCCTTCCACAGCTCTTCGGCTTCGTCGTCTTTTTCGTGAACGGAAACCCACACCTTGCTCATGTCAAAACGGAGTTCGTCTTTCACGAACTCGCGCGCCCACTCAATGGCCTCCTTTTTAAAGTAGTCGCCAAAGCTCCACGAGCCGAGCATTTCGAACATTGTGCAGTGACGGCCATCTTTTCCCACGTCATCGAGGTCGCCAATGCGGATGCACTTTTGCGAGTTGGTTGCCCTTTTGTAGGGCCGCTTTTCTTCGCCCGTGAGCGACGACTTGAACTGCGCCATGCCGGCAATGGTGAAGAGGATGGTTTGGTCGCCCAAGGGAACCGTAGAGCTTCCCGGCACGAAGGCGTGTTCCTTGGATTTGAAAAAGTCGATAAACTTGGAACGGACCTCGGAACTCTTCATGGAAACCCCGCGAGTGCACAAAAAAATGTCAGAGACTGACGAGAGCTCGGATTCTAGTGTCCCTAGGGAAAAAAATCGAGGGCCGAGCCTCGGACGACGCACGGCCGCGGCGACGGCAGGCATCGCGCTTTCGCGCGTCAGTGGCATTGTGCGGGCCCAGGTGGTCAACGCCGTCTTTGGCGCTGGACCCGCACTCGATGCCTTCAACGTTGCCATGCGGTTTCCCACGGTTCTGCGCGACCTCTTCGCCGAGGGAGCGCTCTCGGCAGCTTTCACCAAAGCCTTGGTCGACGCTCGCACCCATCACGGCCCAGCCGCAGAGGCGGCCCTCACGCGGCTGGTGACCCTGGCCTTTGGGCTTGTGACTCTGGCCATTTCCATTGGGTGCGCGTTCGCAGCCAGGCCCATCATTGCTCTGCTGAGCGCCGACGCCTTTGTCGCTTCGGAAGGGGGGCGGCTTGCCGTGGCGTGTTTCGCCGTTCTCATTTTCTACCTTCCCATTGCCATGCTTTCGGCAGTCGCAATGGCCTTGCTCGGGGCCCGGGGGCAAACCTTTCGCGCCACCATCGCCTCGCTTTTTTTCAACGTGGGTAGCATTGCCGGGGCGCTTGCGGGTGTGCCTGTGGCGCAGGCTTTGGGGCACGACCCGATTTTGGGCCTTGCCGTGGGCACACTGCTCGGCGGTGTGCTTCAGTTTCTTTTTCAGCTTGTTCCCTTGTGGCGAGAGGGTGTTTTTCGCTTGCCCGGGTTTTCCGACCTGCGCTGGAAAGGACGAGGATTCGACGACACCTATGCCCGGCACCCTGTGCTGGAAATGGCCCGCCTCATGGCGCCGCGTGTGCTGGGGCAAGGGGCCATTTCCATCGCTCTGTTCGTGAACACACACTTCGCCACCGCGGCCGGCCCGGGAGCCATCACTTACATCACCAACGCGCAAAATATCATTCTCGTGCCCGTGGGGCTGTTTGGGGTCGCGTCGGCTCTCGCGTCGCTGCCTCTTCTTTCCAGTGCCGTGGCCGAAAAAGACGCCGTGAGTTTTCGAAAGCTCTTGCAGGACGCCTCCCGAAGCACCCTATGGCTTTCCACGTTTTCGGTCACGGCCCTCGTTCTTCTGGCCGTGCCGCTGGCGAAGGGCCTGTTGGAACACGGGCGCGTGACCCCACAAGACTCGCTCATGAACGGCCTCGCCATTGTCGCTTATGGTCTTTCTATTTTATTCAACGGAGTGAGCAAGGTGAGCGTGCAAGGTTACTATGCACTGGGCGACACCCGGCAAATTGTTCTCAACAGCGTTTTGTATTTGGCCGTGAATGCCACGCTGTCGGCATGGCTCGCACCCAAGTTCGGCATCCTGGGGCTTGGCCTTTCGAACTGTGCTTCGGCAGCCGCAAGCCTCGCTTTGCACCTCGCGCTTTTGCCGCACACAGCGAAAAAGGAAGGGCTCTTTTCGTTCACGCTTTTAGGCGAAAAGAAGTTTTTCGGTGAGGTTTCCCTTCACGTTGGCGTCGCGGCGTCGGCCGTGGTTTTTTCTCTGTTTGTTCTTCAACCCTGGTTTACGGCTGTGACGCACGAAGAACGCTGGTTCACGCCTTGGTCAGCACTGCTCCTCACGGCCGTAGGAGGAGGTGGGCTTGCGGTGGTGTGGGGGGCGTGTGTGTGGGCCTGGGGCCCCGACGATTTGAAGGCTGTGCTTCAAAAGGTGACGCGAAAGGTGACCAGGCTCTTCCAACGGCGGTAAGGAGTCATTCGCCTCGCATGGTGTCTTCAAAAGCGCTGAGGGCGACTTTGGCCCCTTCACCCATGGCAATAATAATTTGCTTGTGCGGTGTGGTGGTCACGTCGCCAGCGCCATAAATGCCGTGCACGTTCGTGCGTCCGCGAGAGTCGACCTCAATTTCTCCATAGCGATTCAGTGTCACAAGCCCCTTGACGCATTCGCTGTTTGGAACCAAGCCGATTTGAACGAAAACACCGTCGAATGGAAGGTGTGACGTTTTGCCCGACACGCGGTCTTCCACGTCAAGGCCTGTCACTTTGCCGCCATCGCCCACCACCTTTACGGTGCGCGCGGACGTCAAGATGCGCACGTTGGGGAGGCTTTTGAGTTTGTCGACGAGCACTTGGTCGGCCTTCAGAGTGTCGGCGAACTCGAGCAATGTGATTTCACTGCAGATGCCGGCAAGGTCGATGGCTGCTTCCACGCCAGAGTTGCCACCTCCGACAACGGCCACGGGGCGCCCCTTGAAGAAAGGGCCATCGCAGTGGGGGCAGTAAGCCACACCACGGCCCAAGTAGTCTTCTTCCCCAGGAACGCCGAGCGTGCGCCACTTTGCGCCCGTGGCAACAATGACCTGCTTGGTCGTCAGGCTTTCTCCGCTTTCGAGCCGTATGTTTTTCGTGCGTGTCGCGCTGTCGTTTTCCACTGTTTTGAGGCGCCTGTGTTCAATGACGTCCACAGGATAGCTCCGCAAGTGGCTTGCAAGCCCTGCCGAAAGCTGTGGGCCTTCGGTGTACAGCACTGAAATAAAGTTTTCGATGCCTTTGGTGTCGTTCACCTGGCCACCTATTTTTTCAGCGACAACAGCGACTTTTAAACCTTTGCGTGCACTGTAAATGGCAGCTGAAACACCCGCTGGACCGCCGCCCAGAACGGCCACGTCGTAGTGGCCAAGGTTCGCTGAAAACGTGGCGGCCTCACCTGTGGTGCCCAGTGCCGTTTCGAGTTTTGAAAGGATTTCAGACAGTGAACCTCGGCCGCTATGCACGAGTTTGTCGCCGATGAACACAGCCGGAACGCCCTGAATTTTGAGTCGTTCGAGTTCTTCGGGAACGACGCTGCCTTCTACCATGGTGTGAGAAATGCTTTTGCCGAAAAGAGCCACTTGGTTGAGGACTTGAACAACGTCGGGGCAGTTTTCGCAGCTGAGCGAAACGTAGGTTCGCACCTCGGCCTTGCCGCCTGCCACGGGAGCCAGAACGGACATGCGCGCCTGTGTGCCCGCGTCAGGCACACGGCCCACTCCGCCCGCGTTGAGGATGGCGAGAATGAGAGAGGTGAATTCATGTCCGCCAGGAACACCCACAAAAGCCACACCCGTGGAAGAACCGGCAACGCGGACTTCAAAGCGGGGTATGGCCAAGGAGTCGCGAGACTTCGACAAGGTGACACGCGGCGAACTGGAAGCAATGCCTTCCAGCATGTCGAGGAGTTCGCCCTGTTGGGGGTGCGAGGAGTTGGCCACGTGCAGCTCGACGTCTGTTTCCAACTTCGAAAAATGTTCGCTCAATTGTTGCTTGATGTCGTTTGTCAGCATGGCTTTCTCCTCGCTCCCTAAAAGGTGTTAGATTTTTCCAACAAGGTTGAGGCCGGGCTTGAGCGTGTCGGCGCCTGGCTTCCACTTCGCGGGGCACACTTCGCCTTTGTGCGTTGCTACGAACTGCGCGGCTTGGATTTTGCGGTAAAGTTCTTCGGCGTTACGGCCAATACCGTTGTCGTGAACTTCGGCAACCTTGATTTGGCCTTCAGGGTTCACAAGGAACGTCCCGCGGTAGGCGAGGCCTTCTTCTTCAATGTACACGCCAAAGCTGCGCGCGAGGTGTCCGGTGGGGTCGGCGAGCATGGGGTACTTGATCTTCTTGATCGTTTCCGATGCATCGTGCCAAGCCTTGTGCGTGAAGTGCGTGTCGGTGCTCACCGAGTAGATTTCAACGCCGAGTGCTTTGAACTTCTCGTGATAGTCGGCCATGTCACCAAGCTCTGTGGGACAGACGAACGTGAAGTCGGCAGGGTAGAAGAAGAACACAGACCACTTGCCCTTGAGGTCGGCCTGGGTCACGGTCTTGAAGGAATCGTTGACGTAAGCTTGAACGCTGAAGTCGGGGATCTTCGTGTTGATCAGATTCATGGCGTGGACCTCGGTGAAGGTGACGTGAGACTGGCGGAGGACCTTTCCTCCGGCCGTACAGTGAGTATCGTCGAAATCGCTTATAGACAAAATCGATTTAATCAATTGACCGATAGTAATTGTATATGACCATTTTATTTGGCTTGAAATGAAGCTCAAAGGAGCAGGAAACTGTGGCCATCGACGACATTCTGAAACGCCCTCAGCCCGTGTCTTACGTGGAAAAAGCACTCGACACCGACCCGGAAGCCTTCTTCAAAGTCATTGAATCGCGCCGCAGCGTGCGCGCCTTCGAGCCCACGCCCGTGCCTGAAGACGTTGTGCGGCGATGCCTCGACGCTGCCCTCAAAGCACCCAACTCTTCGAACCTTCAGGCGTGGGAGTTTCATTGGGTGCGCTCCACAGAAAAGAAACGGCTGCTTGCGCAAGCGTGCTTGGGGCAGCCTGCCGCCACCTCGGCGCCGGAACTCATCGTGTTCGTAGCGCGCACGGGCACGTGGAAAGACATGCGTGGGCGCATGCTCGAGGCCTTGCGTTCCCAGGGGGATGTTCCGAAAGCCGCCATGGACTACTACGACAAACTCATTCCTTTGGTTATGACCATTGGCCCTTTCGGGCTTCTTGGGCTTGCGAAAAAAGTGGGACTCTTTTTGCGAGGACTTTCGCAACCGACGCCGCGTGAACCCACAACTTCGGCCGACCTGCGCGTGTGGGCCGTGAAATCGTGCGCTCTGGCCTGCGAGAACTTCATGCTCGCCGCGCGGGCCACAGGGTACGACACGTGTCCCATGGAAGGGTTCGACTCCTCCCGTGTGCGCAAACTCCTGCAGCTTCCCTCCGACGCCGTTGTCACCATGGTCATTTCCATGGGCAAGCGCGCGCCTGGAGGCGTGTACGGACCCCGCATTCGTTTTGCGCCTGAGCTCTTCATAAAGGAACACTGACTCTACGGGCAAAGCTTTTTGCGATCGTCGGGCGCGCCGAGTGAAAAAGAGCCCTTGGGTTTCCAAGACGTTTTGCGCGTGAGCGTGACGTCGGCGGCTCGGGGCTGAAGGGTTTCTGTTTGCGTTTTGCAGGCGAGTGAGTAGCCCTGGCAGGCCGAGGTCGACCAGGTGCCACCTTCCTCTTTGCAGCCTCGGGAAAGGGAGGCGGCCAGGCTTGGGCCAGGATCCGAAGTGCCACGTGCTACGTAGGAGTGTTCGGTGCAAGGCAGAGCTTCTTGCGTTTTCTCGTCGTCGAGAAAGAACCCCGCAGTCGCGTTGCAAGAGCCCAGCGTGCCTTCAAAGTTGGACGCCTTGGACGGGGACTCTGGACCGCCACATGCTGCAAGGAACGTGGTGACAAGAGCGAGAAAAGCGAGAAAAGGGAAAAAAGCAGCAGAAGCCTTGGCGAACAAGAAACGGATGAGAGTTTGGCTCAGGAGCACGGTGGGGCGGAAGTTCATGTCGACCTCGCATTCAAGGAAGAAACCTAGGCCAAGCCCGGGGGCGCCTTTGCGGCAGTGCAAAGTCGATTGTAGCATCCTGGGGCCTCAAACACGTTCCCAACTGTCCGTTCAATCAAACGCCGTCTTTAAGCTCTTGGAGTGTGGCAACGTGAAGCTCGCAAACCCCAGTCTTCTGCCTTCTTTGTCGCTGTCCACGGAGCGTTTTCCAGGGCTCCTGGACGAAGCGCGGACAACTCTGGTGACTAAAGACTTCGAACACGTGATTTTGGAAGTGGCCCCGGGCCCGGGCGCGGTGGAACGTTTTTTGGCTTGGGCACGCGCGAATCACGAAAACACCCCCCATGTGAAAGCGCTTCATGTGGGCATCGCCGACCCCATTGATGCTGAGGGCTTTGCGCTTCTGCGCGAGGCGTTTCCTGAGGCCGGACTGCTCACCAATTTTGGAGTCGGGCTCAATCATTTGGACTTGGAAGCCGCCACACGTGCGTGCTTTCGCGTAACGAACACGCCGGGCGTGTTAACCGATGCCACGGCCGACACCGCGTTGCTGTTACTTTTGCTTGTGACAAGGGACGCGGCGCCCGCCTTGGCCTCCCTGCGTGAGCAGGGCTGTTACGAAGGGTGGAAACCCGTGGCAAGGTTCATGGGCCAAAGTGTGGCGACGAAAACACTGGGGCTTGCGGGCTACGGTCGCATCGCGCGCGCCTTTGCCGCGCGTGCCGAAGCCTTGGGCATGCATGTGGTTGTCATGGAAAGCGCGAGACGTAGAGCGGGCACAGCGAGGCCCTTTTCGGAAGGAAACGGGTCCGACCCGGTGCGTTTGCCGGAACAAGAATTTTTAGCCTCGTGCGACGTGTTGTCGCTGCATTTTCCCTTAGCGCCCGAGACGCGCGGCTGGCTCAGCGCAGAGCGCCTCGGGCAACTCAAACAGGGTGCATTTGTGTTGAACACCTCTCGCGGTGAGGTTGTCGACGAATCTGCCCTTTCGGACGCCCTGCAGGCTGGACGACTTGCCGGTGCGGGGCTCGACGTTTTTCAGGGAGAGCCCGTTCTTTCCGAGCCTCTTCGCAGAGCTCCACGGCTCGTGGTGCTGCCTCATATGGGAAGTGCAACTTGGCAGACCCGGCGCGCCATGGGACGGCTGTGCAAAGACGCGCTGGTGGCTTACTTGGCCAAGCCTTTGCCAGAGTAAAATGCCGAGTGAAGACTGCCAAGACATCTTATTCAAAGAGTTTGCCTTCCCAAAGCTCGGTCAGAAAATCATCGACCGAAAGAATTTCGATAGCATCCTCGCGCTTTTGCGAAAGCACATGCGGATTTACGAGCACGCGTCGTACGGAAAGGTCTTCTTCCTCGCCCAGGAGCTTGAGCCCTGAGAAGTCATGTTCTGTGAGGCGCCGTGTCGTTTTTACCTCAATAGCGACGTGCTTTGCGCCCAGGCTTAGAACGAGATCAACTTCCGCCTTGGACTTCGTTCTCCAGTAGCTCACCTCGACGTCACGTAACGCGACGTCTCTCCAGCAGAGGATTTCTTGGAGCAAAAAGGCCTCCAGGTCGGTGCCGTCATCAAAGGGATCCGAGGCGAAGCGGCCTTGCAGGAAGCGCGCGATGCCGACATCGAACAGGTAGAACTTAGGGCTGCTCACAGGCTCGCGCTTCGTTGTTTCTTTGAAGGTGGGTATGAGCTTGCCAAAAAGCGTGTCCTCGAGCAGCTGAAACCACGATTGCGCCATCTTTCCCGAGACTCCAGCGCGTGCTCCTATTTTTTCGAACACAATTTGCCTGCCATTGGCACCTGCGGCGACACTCAGGAAGCGCGTGAATTCGGGAAGATTCTTGATGTTCGCCTCGGTCTGTATTTCTTCCTTCAAATAGAGGTCCGTATAGGCGCGCAGTTCGATTTCTGGATCGGGAGAAAGGAGCACCGAAGGCAGAGCCGATATTTGCAAAAGATCGCGCCAGTCCTTTTTGGCTTGTGGCCACGAAGGGAGTTCTCTCGAGCACAGGGGGTGCATGCGAATGAGCGCGGCGCGACCTCCTAGGAGGTTGATGCCACCTCGCCTCAGTTTGCGTGCACCACTTCCGGTGAGGACGAAGCGAAGATCTTTTCTTTTTTCAATCATCATGTGAACGGTGTTGAGGAGCTCCGGAATTCTCTGGATCTCGTCGATGACGACAGTGAGGGACGTCGATGCTGCCTCTCGCTCGAGGACGCGCACGAGGCTTTCAGGAGCCGCCGCAAAGGTTTGAAACGTGCGTGGGTCGAGGAGGTCGAGGTAGAGGGCCTCATGCAGGAGGGTTCGCAGCAGGGTTGTCTTGCCTGTTTGCCTGGGGCCTATGAGAAAGACACTTTTCGTCCGAAGGATTCGTAAGAGTGCAGTTTCACGTATAAACATGGAAATTCCTCCCTCACGGGAGAGCTTAGGCGGAAGTGAACTTGGGAGCAAATTGACTCATTTTAAGAAAAGCAGGGAGCAAAATGAGTCAAATTCCACCCTGATTTTTCAAGAGGCGGCTCCGAGCAGCCTTTCCAAAATGCTTAAGGGCTCAAAGCATACCGCGTTGCCGGCCCCTTGCCCCAGCGGTGAAGCACGCCTTCGCGCGCGAGTGCATCGAGATAGGGTCGCAAAGACTGGCGCGTCACGCCGAGGGCCTCGCACAGACGCGCCGTGCTTGCGAATGTTTCGTTTTCAAGGAGGGTGAGGATCTCTTTTTGCCGTGCGGCAAAGGCGTCGCTGGTGCCGAGCGCGCGGGCTTGGCGGTCCCGCGTGCCAGAATCCGAGCGCTCGCTTGCCCAATGCCTGACGTGCCTGAAGAAGCGCCGTTCGGAAGCAATCCTGTATCTGCCCGTGCGTGCGTCGTGCGCCACATGCAAACCGCACGGAAGGATGCGCGCACGCAGGCGCGCGAGAGCCACATGCAGAGTTGCCGCATGGGACTCTGCTCGGAAGGGCACCACGCTGCGGCAGGAGTGCAGTTTCGCAAGCGTGCAGCCGGTTCCCTGGGCCTCGAGGAGGGTGCGCAGCAACGCATCCAAAAGTGTCCCGGTGCGTGTTTCGAGGCGGAAGGTTGTTTCTTTGTCGGGGTCGAAGGCGAGCAGGATGCCTCCCTCTTCAAACCAAACGACGCAGGCCGATGAACGCAGAAGCGCGACCGCCTGCGCATCGACATGAGCCACAGGCATGCCTTTTAAAGCAGAACTCATGCTTGGCGCAGAAGAGCTCCCTTCTTCAACAGGAACCAGTGCAAACGCGACTCTTGCTTGAGTCCGCGCAAGGAACGCGTCCGCACGCAGGCAACTTGCGTCTTCTCGCAGGAGCGTTTCCCACGCGCCAGCGATTTCGCGCTCCGGATCGGGTGCGAGGCCGAGGCGCGCGCGGAGCAGGCCTAAGCGCGCTCGCAAGAGCGGCAATTTGCGCGCCTGAGCCTCCTTCGAGACGAGTGCAAGTGCCCGTTCGTCGCGTGTGAAAAGTGCCTCCACGATGCCTGCGCGCAAAGCGAGAAGGCCGAATCCGTGGCGTTCGCTGTGAGCCCGCGCCGCGCGCGCTAGCCCCGTGGCGCCTTGCTCGTGACCCGCCAGTAAGGCTGCTTCGGCGCAAAGTACGAGGAGTTCTGCCCGCAGCAGGACGTTCGGACTCGAACGTGCGTCGTTGGCCATCCGCTGCGCAAAAGTGTAAGCATCCGAGGCTCTTCCCGAGAGGAAAAGCGCCTCGACCTGTTCTGATGCCGTCGAGACCAGGGCAGGTCGCTCGCCTTCTGTGGTGGAGAGAAGTGCTGCCACATCCTGGGGTTTTTCTGCGCGCAGCGCGATCCGCAGCGTTTCCTTGTCGACAAGGAGGCGCGAAAGAGCCGCT
>JADCJN010000178.1 GCA_020247005.1 Silvanigrellales bacterium | reverse complement strand
CTCTGGGAGCAAATTACAGAAACGGGGTTACACCAATTAAATTTGCCAAGGACGTTTGCCGCAGGCGTCGCCGTTGGCCTCATTCACTTCTCCACAGAGCGTCATGCCCGATACCCTGAACTTTGCCGAAGTGAACGCATCGGGTGCCGATTGGCCGAAAATGGCCTGTGTGCCCGTCAAGTTTGCCGCGAACTGTTCACTCGTTAGGGCGCTTTTGATGTTGAGTTTGGTGGAAGCAAACTTGGTTTCCAAAGTGCCTCCCTGTGTTCCTCCTGGCTTGCCACCGGGTGTGTCTGTGCCGCCACCTGCAGAGTTGTCGCCGGAATCACTCGATTTTTTGCCGCACGCATTCGCAGAAGCGAGCGCTATAGCAAGCGTCGATGCCAAAAGAGCGGGAGCTGCCAACGAAACGGGACGAACGCGAAAACGCATGTGTGTCACTCCTGTGGGGGGGGGGGCACAGGAAGTGTAGGCGAGGCGCACAGGGGCTCACGCATCCCTTCCGACAGGCCTCGTCAAGGTCTTGTCGGCATGACACGACAGCAAGACCCTCTTAGGCGTCGGCGTCGCGCTCTGACACCTGCCACTTCTCGGGCGAGCGCCAAAGAGCGGAAAGAAGGAGTTCACGCACGCTTTGGAATTCGCGTGGGAGGCGATCGTACAGCTTGGCGAACAGCTCCTCGTGCCCTTGAACTTCGCGTTTCCATTCCTCACGATCAACAGCCATGACGGCGTTGAATTTCTCTTGCGAGAAATCGATGCCCCTCCAGTCGAGGTCTTCGTAACGGGGCACCCAGCCCAGAGGGCTTTCCACCGCCGCCGCGCGGCCATGGACGCGATCGACGGCCCACTTCAACACACGCATGTTCTCACCGAAGCCTGGCCACAGAAACTTGCCGTTTTCATCTTTGCGGAACCAGTTCACCAGGAAGATGCGCGGTGGCGTAGAAATCTTCCGGCCCATTTGGAGCCAGTGATTGAAGTAATCGCCAATGTGGTAGCCGAGGAAAGGCAGCATCGCCATGGGGTCGCGGCGCACCTCACCAACCTTGCCCCCCGCGGCCGCCGTTTGCTCAGAACCGATGGTGGCAGCCATGTAGGTGCCGAAGTTCCAGTTGAACGACTGCGTAACCAGGGGAACCGTGGAGGCTCGCCTGCCGCCGAAAATGAATGCGGAGAGAGGCACGCCGGCCGGATTTTCCCAGTCCTCGTCAATCACGGGACACTGGCGCGCCGGAGCCGTGAAGCGTGCGTTCGGGTGGGCCGCCTTTCGCCCGCAGTCGGGCGTCCAGGGTTTCCCTTGCCAGTCGGTGAGGGCTGGGGGAGGCGTGTCGGTCATTTCTTCCCACCACACGTCGCCATCGGGAGTCAGTGCGACGTTGGTATAAATACAATTCGCATACAGAGTTTTCATGGCATTCGGGTTCGACTTCATGGACGTGCCCGGGGCCACGCCGAAAAATCCGGCTTCCGGATTAATAGCGCGCAGCTGCCCATCTGCACCAGGCTTAATCCATGCAATATCGTCGCCAATGGTGGTGACCTTCCAACCATCGAGGCCCTTTGGCGGCACGAGCATGGCGAAGTTCGTTTTGCCGCAGGCGCTGGGGAAGGCAGCACCTACGTACGTCTTCTCTCCTTGCGGAGATTCTACGCGGAGAATGAGCATGTGCTCGGCAAGCCAACCTTCATCGCGCGCCATGGTGGACGCGATGCGCAGGGCGAAGCACTTCTTGCCGAGAAGGGCATTTCCGCCGTACCCGCTTCCGAACGACCAGATGGCGCGGTCTTCAGGAAAGTGAACGATGTATTTTGTTTCGTTACAGGGCCACTTCACGTCTTTTACGCCGTCGGCAAGAGGCATGCCCACGGAATGCACGCACTCTACGAAGGGCTTGTTCCCCAGCACGTCCCACACTGCCTTGCCCATGCGGGTCATAATGCGCATGTTCACGGCGACGTAAGGTGAGTCAGTGAACTCGATGCCAATTTGTCCAATAGGCGACCCCAGAGGGCCCATGCTGAACGGCACCACATACAACGTGCGCCCGCGCATGCAGCCCTGAAAAAGGCCCGAGAGCTTCGCACGCATGTCGTCGGGCGCCATCCAGTTGTTCGTTGGCCCCGCATCGTCCTTCCGGCGGCTGCAAATATACGTGCGGTCTTCAACCCGGGCAACGTCGCTGGGGTCGGAAAAGGCGGCATAACTGTTCGGACGCTTCGCGGGATTCAGGCGGGTGAACATGCCCTTGGCAACCATTTCTTCACACAGCGCATCAGCCTCTGCCTCGCTGCCATCGCAGAAATGCACGGCTGCAGGTTCACACAGTTCCACGAGTTCGCGCAAAAGTTCCTGGGCGCGGTCGTTCCGGACGTATGCCGGGACTTCGTAGCGGACCTTGGGGGCGGACTGGGGTGTCTGGGATGTTTTCATGGGAGACCCTCGGATTGGGGTGTGGCAGAGAGAACAGACTGAGAAAAGGAGACTGGCTCCGACTCAGAGCTTCCAATGACAGTGCACCTTTTTTTCAGCGCGTGGCACCCATGAGCCCTTGTTGTCGGCGTTGTTCGATAGTGGCGAGTTTCGCGGCAACAGCAGCCTCCAGATCGATGCCGCGCGCGTTACAATAGTTCAGAAGTGTAATAAGCACATCAGCCGCCTCCTCCGCAAGGTGTGACAAGTCGACGGCTCGTTCCGGGTTTCGCCAGATCTTCTTTTCCACGTTGCACAACTCTCCGCACTCGCCCGCCAGCTCGAGGGCAAAGAAAGAGGCGGGTCTGTTGTCGAATGCCGCAGACTGGTACGCTTCGAAGCTGGCTTGGCTCGCCCGAAGTCCAAAAATCTCTGGCGGATTCAGAGGATGCGTCAAAGAAAGTCTCCTGTCGGCTGTTCATCACGCTGTGAACACTGTCTCTTTCTTGGGCGGTAAAGTCACCTGCCCCTGGCCCGTTTTTATCATGGTTTCCGTCCATTATCCGTGGCACAAGACCTGCTATCCGGCTGTCGACGCGAGGCTTGAACCGGTTCCAACATTGGGCTCCCGCTTCGGAGCTCCCTCAGGAGGTTTTCAACATGTCTCAATCGAAATTCCCAAGCTCCCCAAAAACGTTTTTTGGTGCCGGACTCAGCACCGCCCTTGGTGCTGGTGGGTGCATGCTTTTGGGTGGGCTCCTTGCGGCCGCCTGCGGTGGCCCTGTGGAGCAGGGCGCCGAGGTTCAAGACTTCACGCGCGACCAATTGGATGGCCGAGAGTCCGACTCCCGCGGCAACCGCCTCCCCAACAAGACCCTTGCTCTGACTTTTGACGACGGCCTCGGGCCTCGTTCTCTTGAACTTGCAAAATACCTGGCCAACGAAGGCATTCAGGCCGCCTTTTTCCTGAACGGTTCGAATGGCCGCACCGGTGACATGGCGGAAATCCAGAAACTCAACCACATTGTGGCAAACCACACCCACAACCACCTCGACATGCAAGCGTCGTCGACGGCGAAAAAGAGCCAGGTCGTGGCCACCGACTCCCTCATCTCTCCTTACGTCACGGGCCGCATCTTTTTGTTTCGTGCTCCCTTCGGTTCGTGGAACGGCAGTGTTGCCGACTACCTCAACCGCGAAGGCCTCACGAAGTATGTGGGCTCCATTTTCTGGGACATTGGTGGCGAGCTTTCCAACGGCTACGGTGCCGACTGGGCGTGTTGGGGCCAGGGCGTTTCCGTGCGCGACTGCGGCGACAAGTACATGAACGAAATTGAAGACAAGGGACGTGGCATCGTCCTGCTTCACGACATTCATTCCAAAACCATCGACATGACCAAGTACATCGTGCCTATTCTCAAGCAGAAGGGTTACAACTTCGTGCGCGTCGACACGGTGCCAAGCGTTGCAGAGCAAGTGCGCAAAGCAGGCGGCACACCTGGGGCCCAATTCACTCAACGCAAGCCCGGCGCCATTGAATGCCCCGCTGGCTACACCCTTAAAAAAGTGGGGACGGAAGGAGGACGCATCTGCTCCGATGGCATCAATGCCTGGGGCCCCTTCACTGCCGGCATGGTGGCCAAATGCCTCTCTTGGGGAGGCGGCCCCGCCTGCAACTCCGACCGTTGTAGCGAAAAGCTCGCCATCTCCGCGCGCGGCACGGGCCTTTGCCCAGCCGGTTCGAGCTTCGATGACGCCACCACCTACTGCGTGGAAGGCGCGAATGCCTTCGGTCCGTTCCCCAAGGCACTCATCAACAAGTGCATCACAGCCGGCGGCGGAACAACTGCATGCAACTCGGCGCGTTGGAATCGGAATTTCTTGAAGAGCCTTTTGTAAGAAGCAGAAGTTCCCCTCTGTTTCTTTACGAACCAGGGCTCACAGGAATGTTTTCGCGATTTCCATGAGCTCCTGGTTCGCTTTCACCGAGTTTGCAAACGCTTCTTTTTCCTGTGCGGAAAGCTCGAACTCGTAGACTTTTTCAGCGCCTTTCATTCCGAGCTTCACCGGGACGCCCACAAAACAGCCTTTTACGCCGAACTCGCCATTGAGCTCAATGGAGCATGGCAAGAGGCGGCCCTGGTTGCGCACGATGCTTTCCACCATCAAAGAGGTGCCTGCGCCAGGTGCAAGCCATGCCGACGTCCCAATGAGAGCAGTGAGCTCGGCGCCGCCCTTCTTGGTTTTTTCGACAACTTCCGAAAGCTTGTCGGCCGCCAGGATTTTGGTGAGGGGAACGCCGCCCACCGTGGCCGTGCTTGTGACGGGAACCATGTCTTTGTCCGTGTGCGCACCCAAGACAATCGCGCTGACGTCTTCCACCGAAGCTCCTGTGGCCAGAGCGATGTTCGTGCGGTACCGCGCGGAGTCCAGGATACCTGCCGATCCAATGACACGCTCCCGAGGAAAGCCCGTCACCTGTTTGGCCACGAACACCATGGCATCGAGCGGGTTGCTGACCACAACAAGAATGGACTCCGGCGCATACTTCTTCACGTTAGCGCAGATGTCGCGCACGATGCCGGCGTTGATGTTGATGAGTTCTTCACGGCTCTGGCCAGGCTTGCGTGGCACGCCGGCCGTCATCACAACAACATCGGCGTCTTTCATGAGCGCGGGGTCTTCGCCGGCAACGAACGAGGTGTTGTTGAATCCTTCAAAAGGGCTGCACTGCGTGAGGTCGAGCCCCCGCCCTTGCGCCACCGAACCCTTCAGGTCGATGAGCACGAGATCGCCGAGTTCTTTGACGGCGGCCCAGTGCGCTACGGCGGCACCAACGTTACCTCCAGCTCCCACAATGGCTATCTTCGGACGTTTCAACATAAAGGCTCCTTTGATGGGAAGGAAACAGGACTCCACCGGCAACGCCCGGCGTAGCCGTCCCTGCGCGAAAGCAAAGGCTTCGACACTATCATGCCTCCGCAGGTCTGGCTAAGGCGGGACATAGTCGATGCAATTTCACAGCGGTTAAAGCTCCAGGCAAAGCTTTCCGATACTCCCCGGGTGTTTTCATCCGAGGTGAACATGGCTCAAGGTGCTTCGGGCGTTCGTTTTTATTTCGCCGTTTCAATGGCTTTGTGCCTCACCCAAGGAGCCTGCAAGAATCCTCACATTCCGAACGGCACTCCGGGTGGGATCAACCCGAGCGAAGCGGCTCCTGCACAGCCCAATGTCCCCATCACCCAAGGGACGCCACTGCCGGCGAATCCCCTTCCCAGCAGCCCCACCGACCCGGCGGCGTTCGACTCGACCGCAGACGCCTCTGCGTTCAAAACCGTGTTTGAGGGCAAGGAATACTCCCTAACGAAGAAAGACATGGATGCCATTGGAGAGCAGATTTTTAAAAGCGAAACGGGCGGCGACCCTGAAAAACTCGTGTTTTGGAACGATGCCGAAGCCTTCCCTTCGCTGGGAATTGGGCATTTCATTTGGTTTCCGAAAGGGTGCGGCGAATGCTCAAGTTTCGGCTCCGGCGCGGGTTCATTTCCGGGGCTTGCCGAAAACCTTCGCAAGCGCGGAGTGGCGCTTCCAGGGTTCGTTTTTGCCAATGGAGGGTATCCACCTTGGACTTCGCGATCGGCGTTCCTCTCCGACAAAGCACGGGTTCGCGAACTGCGCATGGCGCTGGAGTCGTCGAAAGGAACACAGGCGCAGTACATTATTGAAACAAATATGTCCAAACTCTCCGCGCTCACGAAAAGTAACAGGGCGATTATTGCGCCCCGCATAGCGAAAGTCCTCGCCTCCAAAGGCGGAGCCTTCCTTCTTGTCGACTACATTAATTTTAAAGGCGATGGGGCATCGGGGCAAGCACGCGGCTGGGGTCTCAAGCAGGTTCTCGAGTCCATGCGCGAGGGTTCCGACGCCGCCAACGACTTTGCCAATGCCGCTGACTTTGTGCTGACTCGACGCACGCAAGACAGACCCTCCGACACGCAATTCCTTGAAGGGTGGCGAGTGCGCATCAACCGCTATCGAACTTTCGTCTTGCCAAGCCGAGGCTAAGTTTAAGAAATTTAGCATTTCTTCAAGTTTCCTAAGCATCTCGCCGATACCGTGGAGTGAAACTCTTTTCGCAGGAGACCCCATGTCCATCACTCCGCTTTTGTCCACTGCCCTTCTCGCAACGCTCTTGGGAGCCTGCGGCGGAAACAAATTCGGCTCCTCCCGTGCGAAGAACGGCGCTCCCTCCCCTGCCGCACCTGTCACCGCACCTTCCACCAACGACGGCACGAAGTCTGCAAACGAAGCGGATGCCGCAAAAGCCAACAGCGACGAACTGATAAAGGCTTTGGCGGCGGCGAGCACGTCTGGAGCCTTGCCCGGCGATAAAGAGGTGACCGGCGACGTGTGCGCCCAGTCGGAAGGCACACTGCGGGTGTTCATTCTCGACCTCAAGAGCGGCTGGTTCGCAGGAGATGGAGGCAACACGTTTAAGAACTTTGTCATGCCCGCGTGCGGCGGAAGTGTGGAGTTCGTTTACGCCCATATGACCAAAAGCATCCTGGAAGGGACCCTCTTCAACACAACGACGCCCCTCATTTCCTGCGCCGGCAGCCCCACGCCCACGCCTCGGTCTGATGGCGCCATGGGCATCCTGGGCACAGGCCTCGACTCTCGCTGCACACTGGGAAGTCTGGCGGAGTTTCAGCAGATCTGGGTCCTTTCAGGCTCTTTGGCCGACAGCGACGACGTAAGTACGAGTTCGAGCTTCTTTGCTTCGGTCAGGGCACAGTTGTCGTCGCGCGTCGCGTCGGGACGTGCCGCTGGCTTTTTCTTTGGAGCGGGCCTTGGGAACGTCGATCATGCGAACCTTCTTTCCCAAATCGTGTTGCCCGCGGGCGCAGGCGCTCCCTTTGGGCTTGGCAGCCATGGTGTGCATGGCCACTACCCGAATCCACTCGATTACGCTTCGCCAGGCGTGCAGCTCGACCTCAAGCCTGGCGATGGCATTGCCAAGGGAACGTTCCGTCAAAACCACGCTCTGACAAAAGGCCTGCCCGGATTGCGAGACATCGTCCCCGACACCAGAGGTTTTTTTGGCTCGGGCTTCTTCGCCACAGACACCGACGAGACATCGTCGAGCCAATGCGTGAGCGACGTGGTGAAGTCGACCGGAGTCGAGATCCTCGCGGTCGACCCGTGCGGTCAAAAGACGCTCGCAGCGAGCATTCTTGGAAACGGACACCGTGTCGTGCTGGAAGCGAACATGGTCCGCTTCTACGTCACAAGGCCCGAACAGTGGTTCAACCGCGTTGTGAACTGGTTGGCGCTCGCAAAAAAGTAATTAGAGCTTGCGCGAAACTTGCCTTTGATTCGCCGCCAAAACGCGTTTGCGGATGCGGACGTTTTTCGGCGTGACTTCAACCCACTCGTCGTCGTCTATCCAGTCGAGCGCACCTTCAAGTGACATTTTCGCGGTTGGCTTGAGCTTCGTGGAATCGTCGGTGCCTGCCGAACGCATGTTGGTGAGCTTCTTCTCGCGCACGGCATTGACGTCGAGGTTGTTGTCACGGCTGTTTTCGCCAATCACCATGCCCTCGTACACTTCTTCACCTTCGCGGATGAACAAGGCACCGCGGTCTTCCAGACCATGAAGCGCGTATTCGGTCGTTTTGCCCGCGCGGTCGGCCACTAGCGCACCGTTGAGTCGCGTCAGGTATTGCCCACGGGAGGTTTCCCAACCTTCAAAGTAACTGCTCATGATGCCTTCGCCTTTGGTGTCGGTGAGGAACGTTGAGCGGTAGCCGAGCAGGCCGCGGGTGGGGACGCTGAATTCGAGACGGGTGCGGTTGTTTTCAAAACCCTGCATGTTCACCATGCGGCCCTTACGCATCGACAGCTTTTCAGTCACCACGCCCACCGCGAAGTCGGGGACGTCGACCACGACACGCTCCACGGGTTCAAGCGTTTGGCCTTTCTCGGTTTTCGTAATGACCTTGGGGCGGGCCACCATACATTCGCCACCGGTGCGGCGAAGGTTCTCAATAACAATGGCAATTTGAAGCTCGCCACGCGCATTGAGTACGAACATTTCTGGCGAAGGCGTTTCGTCGATGCGCAAAGCCACGTTGTGCATGGCTTCCTTCTGAAGGAACTCAAAGAGCTTGCGCGACGTGAGGTAGGTGCCTTCCCGGCCAGCCAGAGGCGAAGTGTTCACGCTGACTTCCACACTCACAGTCG
>JADCJN010000177.1 GCA_020247005.1 Silvanigrellales bacterium | reverse complement strand
TCTGCCGCTCTCGTTCCGTTATGGGTTTGAAGGGGGCGCTGGAAAGGGCCTGAGTTTCTTGGTGCGTGCCAGTCATGTTCTCGAAGACTCTGGGCTAGGCCTTGCGGGTGTCTTCGACTCCAGCGTCGCGCAAACAGAAGAAGACCTTCCTGCCGCCATCGCCCGCGTGACTGCCAGTTACTTTCGTGCGCCGCTTGAGTCGATGCTCGAGCAGGTGCCGCCAGACGTTTTGCACTACCCAGGCAATTTCCTCGTCCAACCCGTCTTGAGCGTGCGCCAGGCCGGAGTGTTGCGCATCGTTTCGTCACGCCGCCCCGAAGCTTGGGTCTGGCAGCTTTCCTTGGAAGAAGGCAACGCGACGGCCGTAACCACGGGCGAAACTTCGGCTCACGTCTTTCAGGGGCGTGGCCGCGATTCCTTGCGAGGTTTCTTCAGCCACTTTGACGCTTTGGCTCTGGCTTTCGAAGACTATATTACGGGCGGCCAAGACATCCATGTCGAGTGGGGGGTACGCGAAGACGATGACGCCCTCGTCGTGTTTCGTTGGCGTGAATCGCCCTGCCCAGACCCCGGCATCTTCGACAGGGAACGCGCCGCCGAACTCTTTCCCACGGCCCTCACGCCACTGGCAGCCAGCGTTACAGCTCACCTTATGAACGCCGCACAAGGGAGTGTTCGGGAGTCTTTTCCTCTCGCTCTGGGAGCAGACCGAGACTGCGCCACCGTCACCCCAGAGGGTTGGGTTTTCGTTCGCAAAGATTTTCTTTCGCCCCGGGAACTCACACCTTCGTTTCGATTGGCTGTCGCCTGCGCACGCCTGTTCGGAGAACGCGCGTCCGCATGGGTTTTGTCGAAGCACCTTCGCAAGCTCACCCAACGCTGGTGCGTGGCACAAACGGAGCACCTTGCGAACATGGCTGCACTGGAAGCCGAGTTCACCATGCAGGTGTCCCAAGGTGTGAGCGCATCCGCACTGACCAACAACACACTTGTTTCTTTTATCGACAGAATGGCCATGCTGGCTTCCGCTCTGGCGCGATTTGGCATCTCCATTCACGCCTGGCGAGCTTACGTGGAAACCACATTTGATGCGGCACTTCCCTTGTCCCACCTGGAAACGGCGAGCGGAAGCCTTGCTCTTATGAAAAAAAGCCCGCTCGGTGCGAGGCTCGAGGACTCCTCTCCTTCCCGGGTCGAAGGGCTCGAATCTTCGCAGCTCGATGCCGTCACTTCGCGAGCGACCTTGCCTGAACGCCTCGATGCCCTCGACTCCGGACTCCTCACAAGCGTTCATGCCCTGTGTGTTCTGATGGACGAAGAGATTCAACGCTGTGGCGCCGACATGTTGCCTCTGGCGCGTCGCCTGATGGCAACATGCGCCGCTCGCGTTGCCCTTGAAAACGACGACATCCCCTTTCTTTCCCTGTGGGAAATTCAGGCACAACTTCAACTCCTCGACGAAAATCTCCACGCAGCGGGTGTTGCGCAACCCAGGCTCGAACACCGTGCACGTCTGCGCCGCGCTCGGCACGAGGGGATGCGGGATGCTGACCCCGCAACCTCGTTTGTCTATGCGCCAGAACCCCGGGAACACGAAGAGCGTGAAGACCTCGGCGCTCCTCTTGCCGGCATCGCGTCCGACGACTCAAGACCCTTGCCCTTGGGCCAAGGGCATCCTGTGATTCACCTTCACTCGGAACGGGACATTGCAAAACTTTTTGCGATTCCAGAGGGTGCACCGAAGCCTTTTGTCGTGACGCTCTCACCGTTTCCTTGGCTCGTTGCGTGTTTTCATCGCATGGAAGCCCTTGTGAGTGTGCAAGGAAACGCCCTGTGTCACTTGGCAACCTCGGCGCGAAAGCGGGGCCTCCCTGCTCAATTCGGCGACGCACACGCCTTTGAACGCTACCCTGAAAGCGCACCCAGCACCGCGGCTCGTCCCTCGGCCCCAAGGCAGAGAGAGTCTGCTTTCGAGGCGTCATTTTGAAGAAGTGCCCTACGGCCGTCTTTTTCGACCTCGATGACACCCTCATTCGGTTTCCTTCGAGGCAAGCAAAAGCGCTCCTGCTGTGGCAAGCCGCTCGTCACCTGGGCACGCTGTTTTCCGAGCGGCGTCCGCAGTGGGCAGTTCCCTTTTCAGTGCGTGTGCTTGCGGAAGCGCGGCGCAATCTTCTGCACGAGCGCGCGTTCGTTGCGCACGGTGCGCACAAAGACGTTGAAACGTCGATTGCTGCGCATTGGACTTTGTGTCTGCAAGAGGCCCTCTAACGCCTTGGGCGCGTGGAGGCTCACGAGCACGACATTGGCCGCGTTTCTCATGCCTTTTTTCAAGGGGCGTTTGCGCAGGTGGCGCTCCGCACCATTCACGCTTTTCCGGCCATGGTTGCTCTGGTGAAAGAGCTTAGCCTGCAAGGTGTTCCCTTGGTGCTGGCCACGAACCCGTTCGTTCCCAGGGCAAGCGTGGAGCAACGCCTTGCACGAGCAGGTTTGTCGTTCAACAACTTCCAAGACGCCACTTTCGCCGAAAACTCCCGTTTCCTGAAACCCTCAGCCTACTACTATGAAGACATCCTCCACAGGCTGGGGCTTCCCGGGCGAGACGTTGTGATGATAGGAAACGATGCCGTGCGCGATGGCGCCGCGCGCCAGGTGGGCATCCGCACTGTCATCGTCTCGCCGCACAAAGGAGACGAGGCAGCAGCCAAAGAAGCTCGGAGTTTTTTGTGGAGGTCACGAACGTGAATCTTTATTTGGCTTGGTGTGTTGCCGCCCTCGCCACGGCAGGTAGCCTCTTTTTTAGCGAAGTCATGTCTTTGCCGCCCTGCGTGTTGTGTTGGTACCAACGCATCGCCATGTATCCGCTTGTGGTCCTTCTGGCCGTCTCCATTCTTCGAAAAGACGGCGCGCAAAAGGCCTATGCCTTGCCGCTCGCCTTGGCGGGGCAAGGCATCGCTGTTTACCACAACCTCCTTTACTACAAGTGGATCCCCCAAAGCATCGTGCCGTGCACCTCGGGCGTTTCGTGCACCTCGCGTCAAATTGAATGGTTTGGATTCATCACCATTCCCTTCCTTTCGCTTGTGGCCTTCACGCTTCTTGTCGTTCTTCTCCTTTTGCCCTGGTCGAAAAACGCAAACCAGAATCTGAACCAGAATGAAAACGGAAAGACACCATGAAAAATGAGCTCCGACTCCTCATTTCCCTTTCGGCTGTTATTCTTGGAGGCACGGCCCTCGCGGCTTTTCTCTACAATAAAAACGCTGCAGAAAAGTCGCCTACCGCCGCTTCCGGCGCGACAGGAAAAACTCCGACTTCCTACGGCATACAACTGCGCGAAGAACTCGTGCGCCCCGATGCCCCCGCACGAGGCCCCGAGAACGCCGCTCTCACCGTGGTGGAATTTCTCGACCCCGAGTGCGAGTCATGCAAGGCATTTCACCCCATCATGAAAGCCTTTCTTCAGGAAACCGAAGGCCAGGTTCGTTTCGTTGTGCGTTACATGGCTTTTCACGGCAGTTCCAAACTCGCCATTGCCGCACTGGAGTCGGCACGCCTGCAAGGCAAATATTGGGAGATGCTCGACACGGCCTTTGTCATGGCCGACGAGTGGAGTCACAAGCCCACCCCCGACCCCACCTATTTTGTAAAATACGCCACGGGGCTGGGACTCGATGTCGCCAAATTCGAGCAAGATCTCGGCGACCCCAAATGGGAGGCCCTTGCCGACCGTGACATGGCCGACGGCAAAATCATGGCTGTCCGTGGCACCCCCACTGTCTTTTTCAACGGAGAAGTCGTGAAAGACTTCAGCTTGGAAGGGCTGCGCGCGGCGGCTGCACCCGTACTTGGAAACTCAGCCTCGTCAGCAAATTAAGCTCACATTTCTTGCGTAAACTAGAACTTAAAGCGGTTCTTATTAAAGCGATTGGTGATGACGTCGGTGGTGCCGTCGAACGAAATGCCAACATGTTCTTCTTTGCGAAGGGCCACCGATGGCTTTGCCTTGGAAAGAGCGTTTGCCGCGGAATGCTCGGTTGCCTCGACGACCTGGATGATGCTTGACCGATGTGGTCCTAACGCCACCACCCAATTTGCGTAAGCGCCACCACCCGTTTGGTTCTTAACGCCACCGGTCAATTGGCTCCCAATGCCACCACCTGTTTTGGCGTTAACGCCACCACCCAATTGGTTGGGTGGTGCTGATGCCAACGGGCCTGCTCCGCCGACTGCAGCGATGCTCTCTTTTGTGTCACATGAGGGTTGGAGGACCCCTCAATGAAGCGAAAAGGACGAACATCGATGGACCGTTGTGCTCAAATCCTGGAAATGCACCGGGCAGGCCACAGCATCAACAAAATCGCCGCGGCGCTGAAGATGTGCAAGAAAACCGCGAAAAAGGTCATTGAGGCGAAGGAAGCGTGTCTGCCTGCCCGCGAAGGGGAAGAGGAGGCAAGGGGTTTTTCTCAACCTCTTCCTGCCTGGCTGCAGGCGTTAGACGTTGAAACACTTATAAAAGAGGTTCAAAAAGGCGTTCCCTACCTCACTCTCTACAAAGAGCAAAAAGATCTGCCCGTTGCCTATTGGGCATTTTGGAAAGCCCTTTCGAGGGTGGCGGGAGCCGCAAAAGAGCCCACTACAACCATGCGTTTAAAGCACACGCCTGGGCAAAAAACATTTGTGGATTACACCGATGGCATCGACATCTACTGCCCAGAAACAGGAGAGATTCAGTCCACACAGCTTTTTGTCGGCACTTTGCCCTTTAGCAGCCTGGTTTATGCTGAGTTCACTTTTGACCAGAAACTGCGAACTTTCATTGCCTCCCACGAGAGAATGTGGACTTTTTTTGGAGGCGTCACGCCCTACACCGTGACAGACAACCTCAAAGCCTCTGTGGTGCGTGCAGACCTCTACGACCCCGATAAAAACAAGACCTTTACCGCGTACGCAAATCACGCAGGGTTTGCAGTTCTTCCAGCAAGGCCCAACCGGCCAAAAGACAAGGCCAATGTGGAATGCCATGCGGGTCTTTTGCAACGCACTTTCTTCCAGGAGGTGCGAAATCACACGTTTACGTCTCTGGCAGAGCTCAATCAGGCGTTGCTGAAATTCCTCGACACCTTGAACAACACCATCATGAAGGACCACGGGGTCTCGCGCAGAGAACGCTTTGAGGTTGAACGAACCTGCTTGCAGCCGCTGCCAACGGAGACATTCGAAATTCCAGAGGTCAAGGAGGCAACCGTGCATCCCGACTGCCACGTGCAGTTCGGACGCAGCTTTTACTCTGTGCCCTATCGCTATGTGGGGCAAAAAGTGCGCGTGATTGGCACCTTTAGCAAGGTTTCCGTTTACGACATGAAAACTCTCGAGAAAATCGCGTCCCACAACCCAGCCAGGAAAAATGGGGAGCGAAAAACAAACGAGCTGCACTGGCCACCACACAAACGTGAGCACTGTGACTTTAGCATCGAGAGAGCAAAGTCGGAGGCAGAAAAGATAGGCCAGAAGACAAAGGAAATGGTCGACTACCTGTTCCAGCTCCCTCACCCCCTTCAGTATTTGCGAAGGGTGCAGGGTTGGATTCGGCTTGTTTCTCAGGGGAGAATCACCCGTGATTCCATGGAATACGCATCGCAAAACGCCCTGCTGCACCAACGCTTTCACTCAGCTTATGTGAAGTCTTGTGCCGAATTCTACGAAGGCGGAGGGCACCTCAGAGTGGCTTCAGGTTCGGCGCCAAAACGAGAAAAAACATACATCTACCTTCAAAAGTGACGGGAGCGAAAATGGGCCTGTGTCACGAGGCCGACCAAACTACGTATCAGCGTAACAGTCTGATGATGCGTTCTTGATGGCGTAACGAGCAATTAGGGAGAGGGCACTCCCTGCGTTACGTTCCTTGTTCCAAAAAAATCAACTCCAAGGAACAAGGAGTGCCCGATGGCTAAGGATAGCACGGAATGCCCACCCAAGTCTCGTCCTCATCACCTCTCACCTGCTGCCGTCATCTCTCTGCAAGCCTATCGTGCGGCACTCGACCGAGGAGACGATTGACCGCTCCGCCGCGCACGCGGCGGGTCTGCCTCGCTCCACGCTGCGTGATTTGAACCACGTTCCCCATGGAGAAACAGCCTCTCGCGACGCCCTCGTGCTATCGAACGAGGGTTGGGAATTCGTCCGCAAGGTCGTCGATGCCGCCCTTTTCGTTTTCCACGTCTCTGGCGGGGTAGGCTTGCCGACGTTTCGCCGATTCCTCGAGCTGTCCGGCCTGAACGCCTTTGTCGCATCGTCATACGGAGCCATGCATGAGAGGGCCAATCCGATGACCCAAAAAGTCATCGCATTGGGAGACTCCGAACGGGTACGACTAGGAAACGAAATGACCGTGCCCAAAGAGATCATCATCGGGCTCGACGAGACTTTCTTCCCGCCGCGCACCTGCCTGGTCTGCGCCGACATGCTCTCTGGTTTCTTGCTCTTCGAGACGTTTGCTTCGTCGAGGGATCGTGCGGCGTGGCTCGGAGCCTGGCAGAAAGGAACAAAGGGGCTCTCGCTTCACGTCTCGCAGGCCGTCGCTGACGGCGCAAAAGGCATCCGTGCCTTTGTCGAAGGGGACTTGAATGCCCACCGTGGTCCGGATCTTTTCCACGTCCTAAACGACATCGGGAAGGCGTTCGCCGTCCACCTCGCGCGCCAAGAGCGCGCGGCGCAAGGGCGCAAGGAGGGCGTTCTGAAGATGTATGTGGACCTGCGAGAGTTCGCCGAGCGCAGAGAAAGCGAGTCCCGGCGCGGCTGTCCAATCGACTTCAAAGCGAAGGGCCATGAGGCGCGCGGGCTCATAGCCTCTGTTTCTAAGGAAGTTCTCATCGCAGAGCGCAGACGCGAAGAGTTCCGCACTCTCCTGAACGCCTTGAGCGATGCGTATCTTCCTGTCGGCATCTTCGACGCGAAACGCAAGAGCGCGGCGGATCTCCATGCCGAGCTCGAAGCCCTTTTTGCCACGCTCGATGCGCTCGCTGAAAAGTCGGGCCTTGGAGGGCATCATCTTCCCTACCTGCAGAAAGCGCATAGATGCGTGCAGAGCATGGTCGACACGCTCGCGTTCTTCAACGCGCACGTCACCAGGGTGATCGCCGAAGCGTGATTGGACGCGCGCCATGCGCGCGCTCTAGAAACATATCTGCTGCCTGCGGCGCTCCTGCGAACACGAGCACGGCTCGCGTCGTCCAATGACGAGCGGAAGCGCTTGCGGAGCCTCGCGTAGAATCAACGAAGCGAGGCTTTGCAAGAACTCGGGCTTGCCCTCCCGAACACCGAGTTCCTCGCACTCGAAGCGCTTTCTGAGAAAATCAGCCTTGCATGGCAGCGCTCCACCTCGAGCATCGAAGGCCGGAACGGTTACCTTTCACAGAAGTACCATGACCTTCGCGGCATGAGCGAAACGAAGCTCGCGTGCCTGACGCACCTGCACAACTTCTACGCGCGTCGAAGCGACGGTACGACAGCAGCAGGTCGATTTTTCGGGCGAAGCCATCTCGACATCGCGCGCGAGACCATCGCATCGATGGGGGAACTCAAGCGGCCGAGGTATTCAGCAGTCAGGGCGGCATGAATCCCGGCCATGGAGCACTTGGTCGGCCTCGTGACACAGGCCTGATTTGCCTTGCAGAAAATCCTCGCTGATCCTGAACTCGGAAATTTTTTTCTTCGCCGTCCAGACGCCTCTCTCCATGACGGCCTCCTGTTACGCAAGTGCTCAGAATCAGGAAGCTAGGACATACGACACAAAAGAGGTGAAAAAGCCCCTCTGGAAGCTAAAGGGGCGAAAAAATCGCTTAATAACGAACAAAAACTCAAGATATTTGCCGATTGTTCCGACCGACCCATTGATTGGGGGATAGGAACATGGTGATAGGAAATCGGGGCAGCGCAATTATCGCAAGGTCCTTTTTCCTTTATGGATTTTCTGTTGTAGCAGGATGTTCGGGTGCCGGCGAATCCAAGGTCGTTTTCACCCGGTCCGCGACCCCTACGCCCATAGCAACCTCGCCTTCTGCGGCTAAGCCCGCGAAAGGTGCGAGCCCTACGCCGGAAGTCGCAGCCACGGCTAAGGCCCCAGTGGACGTCTCTGTCAACGTAACACCGACAGCAAGTCCGGCAGGTCCCACGGAATTTTCGCTCGCGTACGCGAGCCCGTCGCTCTTGCCGCTTGCAGGTGGAGCGGAACTCTCACTCATCGGAACGGGGTTCGCCACTGGGCTTGTTTTGCGCATCGACGGAAAGCTCTGCGAGGGCTTGGTTGTTTCGTCGCCTTCGCAGGCCAAATGCACAACGCCGCTCCTCACGCGCGTGGGTCCAAAAGATGTTGTTGCCCTGGACTTGCAAGGGCGCGCGGCGGCGCTGCGGACAGGTCCACTGCTCGCAGCGGCGACGCCCATCGTTGACACCCTGACACCCGTTGCTGGAACTATGACGGGAGGGACACCCATCACCATTTCGGGCAACCACTTCCTTCCGGGAATCTCCGTGCGCGTCGGCCCTGGGCTGTGCCAGGACGTTCTGGTTGCCTCTCCGACCTTCCTGCAGTGCAAGGTTCCACCCACCGAAACCGCGGGCGCGGTGAGCGTGACCGTCACAGGCCTCGATGGAACGAGCGCGGTCAAGCCGAGCGCGTTTACTTACACTATCCCCGTATCTTCTGGGTCCGGCGGCAGCGGCGGGGCAACGCCTGACACAAAGCCCGTCCTATTCTCCGTCGTTCCCGCAAATGGTCCTCCGGCAGGTGGCACGAGCGTCACGCTGACGGGTGCGCTTTTTTCGACCGGCATGAGCATCCGCTTCGGGTCCTCGGCTTGCACGGGAGTAAACGTGGTCACCGCCACCCAGGCGACCTGTACGACGCCGGCGGCAACCGGATCCGGCACCGTTTCTGTATCTTTTTCGACCTCGGACGGCCAGAACGCCGTGTTCCCAAACGCGTTTACTTACGACCCCAGGCCTTCGCTCACGGCGCTCTTACCCGCGCGAGGGCCGTTACCTGGCCTTGGCCGCATCGTGCTTCAGGGAGGGGACTTCCGGACGGGAGTGGCGGTGCAAATCGGCAATGCCGCATGCACTTCACCGCGGCTGCTTTCGTCTTCGAGCCTCGAATGCTTCGTTCCTTCCGCTATTGCTGCAGGCGGGGCTGGCTCACGCGATGTTGTTGTCTCCAACGCCGATTCGCAAACAGCCACGCTCATTGGTGGTTACGTCTACGACCCGCTGCCTACATTGACGACTTTCACACCAGCATCGGGAACGGTACTTGGCGGGCTCACTCTCACTCTCCAGGGCACGGGATTCTTACCGGGCGCCCTCATTTCGGTGGGAAATCGGCCCTGCTCAAGCCCTCTGGTTCTCAACGCCACGGTGGCGCAATGCCAACTTCCCGCGGGAACCGCAGCGGGAGCCGTCGACGTCGTGCTCACGAACGCCGATGCGCAAGGCGTAACGTACACGGGCGCGTTTACTTACACCTCAGGAACTTCCGCGAGCGAACCTCCGAGCGTATCGGGCGTCTCGCCTTCTCGTGGGACACCGTCGGGGGGAAACACGCTGACTCTCGCAGGTGCCAACTTCCAAGCGGGGGCGGTGGTCCGAGTCGGCACGGGGCTGTGTTCGGCGCCGACGGTCGTCAATCCAAACCAAATGACGTGCATAGTTCCGGCCGCATCGGCCCCAGGAAATGTGGCTGTGCAGGTTACAAATGTAGACGGCCGTTCCGCTCTCCTTCCTTCGGCGTATACCTTTGATTCGCCACCGAGTCTGTCGTCCGTCGCTCCGACCGCCATTGACATTGCGGGCGGCGCGACTCTGACACTTCGTGGATCGGGATTTCTTGCCGGAATCACGGTGACCGTTGGCGCGACGCCTTGCACGAGCGTCGTCGTTTCGGCGAGCGACACACTGACGTGTACGGCTCCCGCGCTCTCGGCAGGCGCCAAGAACATCATCGCCTCGAACACCGACGGTCAGGCTGTAACTTTGACTTCAGCCGTTACGTACCGCGGCCCTGCGCCAACCATTTCGGCGATCTTTCCCACAAATGGCCGCCTCGCAGGAGCCACAAGCATAACGGTATCGGGAACCGGATTTGTGACAGGCGCAACTGTGAGCATCGGTGGCTTGCCCTGTACGAGCGTCGTCGTCGGTTCAGCGACGAGTTTGACTTGCACGACAGCGGCTAACTCGGCGGCCGGAGCGGCTATCGTCGCCATCACAAATGCCGATGGTCAGTCTTTCTATTTGCCCAGTGGTTTTACTTACAACGCCCTGCCCGGCATTTCTTCGGTTTCGCCCGCACGCTCTCCGCTCGCCGGCGGTTTGCGTATCACTCTCTCAGGGAGCGGATTCCTGCCGGGAGCTACCGTCACTGTGGGCGGCGCGGGCTGCACAAGCGTTGCGGTCAACACACCGTCAAGCCTGCAATGCACGACGCCAGCAGGCGGAACGGGTACAGCTGATGTGGTCTTAACGAACCTCGACACGCAGTCCGCCACACTCTCGCAAGGCTACCGCTACGACGCCGCTCCGACCCTTGCTTCCCTTTCGCCGACGAGCGGTCCTTCGAACGGCGGCACTACTCTTACGGTGAACGGTACGGGCTTTCAGGTGGGCGCGACGGTCCTTGTCGATGGCGCTCTGTGCACGCAGACGGACGTTTTGTCTTCCACTCGCATTCTTTGCCTCACGCCGGTTTCTCCTACGGGCTTGGGAGCGAAGAACCTCACAGTCACGAACCCCGATGCCCAGATCTCGGGAACATCCGCGTTTACTTATTTACCTGCGAGCCTCGCTCTGACTTGCACCGATCAAGCGGGCGCATTCAATGGCACCGTCGCAGCCGCCCCTTGCACCGTAAGCAATCCGCAGAACGGCACGCTCTCGTACGCACTTGCGGGCTCCTGCACCGGCGTCAGCGTCAATGCCTCCACCGGTGCCTTTTCCGGAAATATTCCCGCCGCAGGCTGTACCGCGACGCTAACGGTTACGAACACAGTCACCTCGACAAACAGCGTGGAAACAAAATCTGCAACCTTTACCCTGACTCCCTATATCAGTTTGGCATGGAATGGCGCGCCAAGTTTGTCGAATTCTTGTGTGCTTTCAGTTCCGGGAACGACTTTGTTTGGAGGAAGTGCAACGTGGGCAAATGGCACTGGCTCGGCATTGCAAAAAGTGGCAAGCACAACTGCAACACAAAATGGGCTTAGCGGTACGCTCAATAACTACGAACTGGGAAGCTTTTTGGCAACTTGGAATGGCACTTCTGCTAGCCCCACAAGCACAGGTCTTCCCATTTCAAAAAACCTGACTCTCACCACTGCGATGAGCGCAAGTTTGACCTACCAAAGCGCCGACGCAAGTTCATTGACCACAAACTCGCTCATTGGAACCGACGTGGGCAACGGCCGCGAGGCAAGCCCGGTAGGGTGCGGCGTTTCATGTACCCTAGATAATCGAGCCAGCATTGCAGTGGGCGGGCAACATGTTTGCGCCTTAGACGATAGGGGCATGCGTTGTTGGGGGCGAGGCGACAAAGGTGAGATTGGAAACAGTGCTTCAACCAGTGTCACAACTCCAACAGATGTGACTTATCAAAACACAAATTCTCGCTTCAATAATGTTTCTGGAAGCATTGGGTTTCAGAGTGTTGCCATGATGGCGATCGGTGGATGTGGCCTCCTCACCGACAACACCGTGATGTGCTGGGGGTACAATGGGAATGGCGCGCTGGGACGTGGAATAGCAGGCAGCTCTTATTTGAATTCTCAGCGTGTTACAGGACTTTCCAACGTTAAAAAACTGGTGGCTGGTCAGTACCATTTTTGTGCCCTTTTGTACGATGGCAATGTAAAATGCTGGGGATACAATAATTATGGTCAATTGGGCGACGGCACAGCCACCAATCGCAATCTGCCTACCTCGGTGGTCGGCCTTTCTGGTGTCTCGGATTTGGTTGCAGGACAGGAGCATACCTGCGCCATTGCCAATGGCATTCCCTACTGTTGGGGGCGAGGCAACAATATGCAGCTTGGGCAAAACTTAGCAGCAACCAGTTACATTCCCGTTGCTGGAACGGGCATTGCTAACGCAGTTGCCATGGCAGCGTCTGTAAACGCAAGCTGTGCAGTGCTGGCCACAGGCAGCGTCAACTGTTGGGGCTACGGAGGCCGGGGTGCTTTGGGGAACAATTCTTGGACTGCCAATTCCGGCACACCAGTCACGGTCATCGGAAACAGCATCGCAAACATCGTCGATATAGCAGTAGCGTATGAAACTTTTTGTGCACGCAACGCCGCAGGCAGTGTGTGGTGCTGGGGAACTGGAACCAACGGCCAAATTGGCAACGGAGCCTATGCCAATGTGAACACAGCACAGTATGTGACGGGATTTGGTGCCAGCCCCGCAGTTCCCGCAAAAAAACTTGCAGGCTCAAGCGCTCATAGTTACGCGATGTGTTTAATTGTTGATGATGCCAACAACAACGCAGTCCGGTGCTGGGGTTATGCTTCGAGTGGCCACGGAAACGGGACCACAACAACCAACATTCCTGTGACGCCCACAGGGTTCACAGGGGGTGTGGATATCGCCAGTGCGTATTATTACGATGGCACCGAATATACTAATACCTGTGTCGTTAAAAAGGACAAAACTCTGTGGTGCTGGGGAAACCCAACCTACTACTCTATCGGCAATGTTTACCTTGCTACCCCTACGCGTGTTCGTTTTGGGGCCAACCTGGCCGTGAGTGCAGGGGCCTTGCACAGCTGCGTGGTGCGCTCCGACGGTTACGTCACCTGCTGGGGCGGCAATTCGTCTGGACAACTGGGCGACAATACCACAACCGACAACAACGTTGGAGTTATGCCAACATTGGGCAACAATGCTGTGGCCACAGCGACAGGTTCGCTGCATTCATGCGCGCTTTTTGGCGATAAAACAGCAAAATGCTGGGGCAACAATAATTTCGGACAGCTTGGAAATGGCTCGATTGTGCAGTCTTTAATTCCTGTTTCTGTGTCAGGACTCACTACCGCCACAAGCATCACTGCCGGAAAAAATTACACCTGTTCGCTCACCGATTCCGGGGGGGTAACATGCTGGGGCGCAAACGATGCAGGGCAACTGGGCAACGGCGCCAACACATACTCATACACGGCTGTCGCTGTTCAGGATGCCCTCGGTGGGAACCTTGCAAACGCTGTCAACGTGGTGGCGGGCGAGCTCCACAGCTGCGCCCTGATTAACGACGGCACTGTGAAGTGCTGGGGCTCCAATGACAATTCGCAGGTTGGCGACCGCACGACAACCAATCGCAATCAAGCCACGGTCGTGACGGGGCTCACAAACGTCGTTGCCCTGTCGTTGGGATACAACCATACCTGCGCTTTATTAAGCGACCAAACGGTAAAATGTTGGGGTGCCAACACTTATGGACTCACGAGTCCCGCGTTTCTCCCCGTCCCGGTGCGGCAAGCCGCCCCGAGCCGGGTCAAACGCGCGACTCGTTTCGTTACAGAAAGCGTCAGCCTGACG
>JADCJN010000176.1 GCA_020247005.1 Silvanigrellales bacterium | reverse complement strand
CAGAGGGGCTTTTCTTTTGCCCTGGCTCTCCGTTCATCGTCTGGCACGGATTTGGCGATTTGTGAAAAAATCGCATTTTCCGAGTCAAACTGCCCGGGGGCTCTGGGAGCAAATTACAGAAACGGGGTTACACCAATTTCCTCCAAGCCCACCATGAACATGGACATTGGACTTTCGCTTGAGCACCGCACACGCATTGTGGATGGGCTTTCCGCTCTTCTTGCCGACAGCTACACGTTGTACCTCATGACCCACAACTTCCATTGGAACGTGACAGGTCCCCAGTTCAACAGCCTTCACGCCATGTTCATGGCGCAATATACGGAACAGTGGACTGCTCTCGATGCCATTGCGGAACGCATCCGCGCGCTGGGTTTTCCGGCTCCTGGCACTTACAAACAGTTCGTGAAGCTTGCGTCCATTCAAGAAGTGGAAGGCGTGCCGCGCGCTGCTGACATGGTGCGTCACCTTGTGGCGGCCCAGGAAGCCACAGCACGCACCGCGCGCAAGCTTCTTCCCGTGGTGGATGAGGCGAACGACCAGCCCACAGCGGATCTTCTGACCCAGCGCCTCAATGTTCACGAAAAAACAGCGTGGATGCTCCGAAGCCTCCTGGAAGGCGAATGAGGGAAGGCCCCTTGGGCTGACACCTTGCGTGAGAGTGGGAGGAAGCCCGGCCCACGCATCAAGGCTTCAAGGCATGGTAGGAAATAGAGTAGGTCGTGCCGTTTTTCGATATTTTCGTTTCGGGGGCTTCCCCGACGACCATGTCTTTGCCAAAGGCATTCAGTTCGTATTTTTTCGTCTTCCCTCGGACGACGTGAGTTTCCGTTCCTCCTTTCATGGAAGGGAGTTTGTCTGCAATAAAGCGGTCGAAGTCGGCGGAAAACGACTTGTACCGACGGTCCAGAGTGTCGTCGAAGACGGCGAGCCCAGCGTAGTTGGGAACAAAAAGAGCATCTATTCCCTGCGACTTCATTTCGTCGAAGAAGGTTTGGGTGCGCGATTCATCGCAAATGAGGATGCCGAATTTTCCATCGGGAGTGACGAACGTAAATGGGCTAAGCTCGCTTTGCAGAGTGGGTTTGGGTGAGTTGTATCCATCTCGGCGCACAAGAGATTTTCTTGTCCCATCGGGGGAAAAGAGAAAGACGGTGTTTCTGGCGTTAAACCTTGCACCCAGAATAATATAGGCCGCCTTGTCTTTCGCCAAAAGCGCCCATTCGTCGAGTGATGTGGACGTCGCAGCCACGGCGTCTGTCAGAAATCCCCATTCGGGAAACAAAATGTATTTCGCTCCCTGGGCAATAGCCTCCTGGGCGATGTCAAAAGCCTCAAAAGGCTCCGCCGAAGTGCTGACGACGGCAACTTGATTTGACTGACTTGAACGCGAAGCCATCGACGCCTGTTTGACATCCGTTTCGATAGCAACTTGACTTTTTTTCGTGCAGCCGTTGCTGAGAAAAAAAATGCTCAAGGTTAAAAACAGCCGGCGGGAACATGTCCTCATTGAGGATTGTTTCCTTTCAAACAGGACTTGCCGCAAGGCGAGAGTTTGTCTCAGTCTGAGTGCCTTCGACGAAGATCCTCAGCGGAACGCGCCAAATGCGAGGGCTTCGGTCAGGATCTTTGGCCGCATGGTCTTGTCTCGCGCCGTGTCTTGTCCAGCGGAAATCGCCTTGAACCAACGTTCGAGTTCCGCGACGGATTCGCCCTCGGTGCGCGCGTCGGGCTTGATGCCGATGCCTTCAATGGCCCACGTTCCAATGGTCGGATCTCGATGCCGCGCCAAGGAAAGGCGAAGCAGCATTTTCGTGCGCGGGAGCGTGACGTAGCTTGGCGCACCGGTGCCCCCCCACGTCGTGCGTCCAAGAATGGTGAAGCGTTCATTTACCGGCTCAACGAAACTCAAGAAGTTTTCGGTGGCCGAAAACTCCCGGCCGCTGGTCAGAACCACCCACTTCAAGGGTTGGAAATCGGGCCCGTGCAGATCCAAGCAGCGCCCACGCGATGAGAGCCCGCCGGGATCGTCGACAAAACGGTTGAAGAAGGGGAGAGCGAACTCCGTCCTCGCCGGATCAGGGCGCACGGAACTTGCAACGAAGCCCGGTTTGCTGAGCGCGAGGTCGTTGTTCCCCTCGCGCAAAAGGGAAGTTGAGAGGAGGCGTGTTCCATCGGAGAGCTCAAAGGCTTCCGGCCAGACGCTGGCCACGAGCTCCCTTCGGCCTATGATGTCGGCGACAGGCGCACCGCCCAGCATGCACGCGAGTTGCCCTGCGAGCTCGGGGGAACCTCCTCCGTTCCCACGCAAATCGAGCACAAGCGGCCGCGAGGCCATGTTTGGGTTCTTGCGCACAAGCTTACGCACGACGTTGAGAACCTCGTATCCCCCGGCGCTGAAACTCCGGACCCAAACAAGCCCGCGGTCGCCGTCGAGCACACATCCTCCCGCGTTTCCTTCGGGAGTGGTGATTTCCTCGTCGCACACGTAGTTGGTGCGATCGCGCAGAGCACGGCGGTTTTGGCTCCAGCGTGCCGGCGGCTCGCGTGTCGGCGGCACGTCGAACGACACCGTCATGCGTGCCAGGGCGCCTGTATCGAGGCGCTTCACGAACAGCCTGTGCGAACCCGTTGGATTTTCCAGGGCATCGCGCAAGAAGAGGTAGGGAGCGAGGCGGCCAGCGTTGGCCCACTGCTGCCGCGAGACACGCTCACTGGCAATGAGGTCTTCGTACACGCGCGAGGTGTCGCGATCGTCGACTTTGAGAATCTCGAAGGAGGCCGTGCGGCCTTCGGAAGGCGCAGCGCGGGCATACGCCCTGCGATCGAGCGCTGTTTCGAGAGCCACGAAGGTTCCGCCCACAAGGTCTCCGCACTCCGAAGCCACGCTGCATTCCGTAATGGTTGGAGCCACGATGGCACTTAAGTCGGGAGCTTCGAAATAAGTGTGATAATCTTTCAATCCACGCTGGAGTGTGAGGAGCGCGCTGGCGGTTTTCGAGTAGGTGCCCGGGCACGACGCGAGCCTGCGGGCATACTCTTCTGTGGAAAGGTTCGGGCCTGTGCGTCCCGCCGGCGCCTGCACCAACGCGAGCAGATGGATGGCAAGCTCCCAGTCCGCGCACACATCTGCACGCGAGAACTTCGCATCTGCCTTGGCCGCGAGCGAGGCTACGACCTCGGGCGATGCGGGAATAAACGCATCGGTTCTGTCGGGCTCTCGCGTCTGTTGGAGTGGCTGGCTGTCGAGCCGCACAAGCCCCGCCTCGCTGCTCTGGGTTGCCCTCGAGTCGCTTGCAGGCTTGTGAAAGGAACGTGCAACGCAGCCGGCAGCAAGGGCGCCGAGAGCCACGAATGAGACTCTAGACAAGACAAAGCGGGGGGACGTCATGTCGACTCCGGTAAGCAAGGCTATGCGGGTGTGTTTCTTTACACCTTTATACAGCGTCTCGCGCAATGCGTGCAATTTTCAGGAGCGCTTCCTGGAAGAGACGGGGCTCACACCCGAGCCCCAGTCGAAACCCGCGGCCCATTTCCAGAGGTCCTTGGGGAGGGATGCCCATGCGAGCATAGGACTCGCGAAACTCCATTGTTTCGAGTGGCAGAAGAAAGATCCCCTCGGCGCGAAGTTCTTTTGACGCCTCTGCAAAGGAGGACTCCTCAAACCCACCTTCCGCGCTGCTTTCCGCCGCTGTTTCGTTCCAGCTGGAGTGTGACAAGGCACACACGAGCCCTCCTTTGGGAACAGCACCCTGCCACGCCGCTGAGCTGGCCAGAAAAGAAGCCAAGACCTTGCGGTTGTCTTCCCATTCCGCGCGGAGCTTCAAAGAAAGCCACGAAGTGGGGTCGACCACGGCTTGCAATCCCACCAAGGCCATCCACTCCACCACCGGGTTCACCGTGTGCGTCGTGTAATTTTTCTCATTTTGGAGTGTTTTCAGGAGTTCTTCATTTCCCACACACCAACCCACCCGCAAACCCGGCGTCCCTGTGCATTTGATGAAACTACCCGTAACCGTAATTGACCCTCCGTGGCGGTAACAAGTGGGGCCCAAAGGAACCGACTCCGTCGATAAAAAACGATAGTGTTCATCGGCCACCAGGTGCATGGAACGTTCCGCACAAAACTCTTGCAAGGTTCTTATTTCGGACTCCGAGAACACGAGCCCAGACGGGTTGTGCGGGTGATTGAACACGACAACCTCAGGACGCTCCCGTTCCAAAATTTCGAACCACAAAGCCCATGGGGCGAGCGGCTCACCGGATTCATTCCAACGCACAGGGAGGCCCACAATCCTTGCTCCCATGCGTTCGGGAACTTCATAAAGAAGTTGGAACGCGGGCAAAAGAAGAGCAACGGACTTTGGCGCGAGAGTCCGGAAGAGAAGAAAAAGCGCCTCGCTTGTTCCGGTCGTCACCAACACGTTTTCACGGGTGGCTCCCGGGTGAATTGCAGCAATGGCGTCTCGAAGATCATCGCGTCCTCTGTTCGGAGAGTCGCAGAGGGGGGTGGCAAGGAAACGACGAGAGGCTTCTTCCGCAGACACCCCTGCGCCCCTCAAGAATTCCTCCACTGTGCGCGCACGGTGACCCGACTCGCCCAAATTGTAGCGCGCCTTAAAACGCCACTCCTCGAGCCACGACTCCATGAGAAAGGGACGCCAGGAGCTCGCAGGAGCGGAACTCACGCCGGTGTGGCCTCGGGGAATTCCGCAAGGATGTTGTAGTAGGTGTCGCGCTGAAGAGGGGTGAAACCAGAACGGCGAATAAGTTCCTTCATGCTTTCACGGTCCAATTGAAAGGCTGTTCCTGCAGCACTCACAACATTTTCTTCTATCATAATAGAGCCCATGTCGTTAGCGCCAAAATGCAGCGAGGTCTGACCCACCTTTGGCCCCATCGTGACCCAGCTTCCCTGAATGTTGGGAATATTGTCCATCATGAGACGCGACACAGCGACGACCTTCAAGTACTCCACAGCCGACGTCAGCACGATGTCGGGGTGTTTTTTTGCGAGTTCCGTATTTTCACCCTGAAACGTCCACATGATGAAGGCATAGAAACCATTGGTTTCGTCTTGCGCATCGCGGATGCGCTTGATGTGCTCCAGCACGTGACGAGGTTCTTCCAAAGCTCCAAACATCATGGTTGCTGTGGTGGGGAGGCCGGCCTTGTGGGCCTCTTTCATCACGTCTATCCAGCGGTGGGCGTGGCGCTTTACGGGGCTCTGATCGAGACGAATTTCGTCGACAAGAATTTCGGCGCCCGCTCCCGGAATGGAGTCGAGTCCGGCTGCTTTGAGGCGCTCTAGAGTTTCCGCGAGCGTTAAACGAGACACGCGGGCAATGCCTTCGATTTCAATCACCGAGAGGGCGTGAAGGTGGATGTCAAAGCGTTGCTTGATGCCACGAAACAGGTCTTCGTAATACTCGATTTTCAGGTGGGGATTCACGCCACCTTGCATGAGCACGCCCGTACCGCCCAAAGCAATGGTCTCTTCAATTTTCTGATGGATGACTTCAGACGAAAGTGTGTAGGCCCCTTCGGTGTCTTTTTCGCGCCGGTAAAAAGCGCAAAAATCGCAACCGATACGGCAGATGTTTGTGTAGTTGATGTTCCTGTCGAGCAGGAAGCTCACTTTGCGATGTGGATGAAAACGTTCCTTCATGCGCGTGGCGAGCGTGCCAAGGATCATGAGCTCACCGTTCACCAAAAGCTCAAGACCTTCTGCCTCGGTGAGACGTTCGAGCTTCCAGGCTTTCTCGTAAGCCTCCTTCAAGAGGCCGCCAGGAAGCGCCTCTATTTTTGCTTTCACGAGGTGTTCTTGCACACGCTCTGTGCGCAGAACCTGGCTTGCAGCCGCGAGGCGCGTGGCATCGCGCTCCAAAAGCTCAGGGAGAGTGGGAGCCTCTTGCCAACCGGGCGCACCCAAGCGAGTGCGGCCACGCAGGGATTCTTTGAACGCATCCGGATGAAAAGCGTGTTCGGGGCGACTCGCGCAATTCACGTAGGCGCCCCTCTCCGATTCGAGGCGAACACGGGTTGTCTCGAGGCTCATGGCGTTCCCTCCTTTCCATCGTCATGCGGAATGTCGTCTTCTTGCGGGTTTTCGTAGCGGCGCAGAGGTTGGTAAGTGGTCGAACGTTCAACGGGAATGCGATCGGCCGAGCGAATGAGGCGTAACAAGCGCGACTTCGCAAAGGCCATGCCACTGCGGCTTCCTGCCATGTTCGCAATTTTTTCTTCCACCACCGTTCCATCGACATCGTTTGCACCGAAGTGAAGGGCAGACTGGGCCATTCGATCGCCCATCATAATCCAGTAGGCCTTCACATTCCGGAAGTTGTCGAGCATGAGACGCGACACCGCGATGGTTTTGAGGTCGTCGACGCCATAGGTGTGTTTCGTTATGCCGAGGTCGTTGTTCTCGGGCTGAAAAGCCAAAGGAATGAACACCTGAAAACCTTCAGTTTCGTCTTGCAGCGCGCGCAGCCTCAAAACATGGTCGACCCGCGACTCCACGTCTTCGATGTGCCCATACAGCATGGTGCAGTTCGATCGCAGGCCGAGCCTGTGCGCTGTGCGGTGGATGTCTATCCAGCCTTCGGCCGAAAGCTTCGTGTCGCAAATGAGGTCGCGCACATAAGGCGCGAAAATCTCTGCACCGCCGCCCGGCAGACTCGCAAGGCCCGCTTCCTTCAAGGCCTCCAGAATTTCGGCTACTGTCTTGCGCTCGCGCCTCGAAAGCCAGTCGAGCTCAACGGCGGTGAAGGCTTTGATGTGCGCTTCAGGAGCGTTTTCTTTCACCACCCGAATGATGTTCTGGTAGTTCTTCAAATTCCAGCGCGGGTGAAGGCCACCCACCATGTGAATTTCCGTGGCGCCGGAAGCGGCCGCGGCCTGAGCGCGCGTCGCAAGTTCATCGTCGGTGTACGCATACGAGCCTGGTTCACCGGGCTTGCGCGAGAATGCGCAGAACTTGCAGCTCAGCGCGCAAACGTTAGTTGGGTTGATGTGCCGGTTGACGTTGAAATAAACGTCTCGACCGTTTTTGGAGCGATTCACTTCGTCTGCGACAGCGCCAAGCTCTACGAGGTCGGGAGCATGGTACAGGTTCACGCCGTCGTCGAACGTCAAACGTTCGCCACGAAGGGCTTTCCTCAAGGCGCGCTGCACGTCTGCATACGCTACTCTCGTGAAGGGCGTTGGGTTGCGGGCCGCCTTGGCCTGCTCCGTAGCCGGAGGACGGTGCGGGGCGGCGGCAAGAAGCGGCTCCACTTGGGGCTCCATTTCGGACCTTTCTTTTCTAAATTCCTGAAATTTGGTAACACCTCGGGTCACGCACAAGCAAGTCCCGGGAGTTCGCGTGGCAGGAGCTCTGGCTCTCGTAGTCTCCCTCCTCACCGTTCGCAAAGAGGGCATCCATGCCGCAGATAGGCCTCACGGAACTCCTCATCATCGCGGCCTTGGCGGTGCTTCTCTTTGGTTCTCGCTTGCCCGGCGTAGGCAAGGCGCTCGGTTCCGGTATTCGAAACTTTAAAAAGGGACTTTCGGGTGGCCACGACGAAGGCGACGCGCCTCCCGCACGAGGCCCAAAAACGGCGCCTTCCGACAACCGTCTCTCAGAATCGCAGACAGCATCGGGCGTTGTCTACGACTCAAGCGGGGCAGAACCTCAGGCGGCGTCAGCTTCAAGCACGACGGCCGTCAAGGCGAGGGTGCAGACATCGAATCCTCCCACTCCCCTCGCAGGGAGCACCCCTGTGACATCGGCGGCGGCACCTCCTCGGGCTCAGGTCGTCGACGTCGACAGCGAAAACCAGGGCTAGCCCCATGGAGCCCATCCGCCAAAAACTCCTTTTCGTCCTGGGCAAGGGCGGCGTCGGCCGAACCACTTGTGCCATGGCCCTCGCCACCGCATTCGCCCAGAAGGGAGAGCGGGTGTTGGTGGTGCAGTGGGCCCTGCAAGATGCCCTTTCGCCACGGTATGGGCTTCCGTCGGTCGGGCACACCGAACGCGAAGTGATGAAAAACATTTCCACCATGAATTTCAACGTCGACGAGGCCATGCGCGAGTACTTCGTCGACCACCTGGGAATGCGCCTTCTGCATTCCATTGTCATTGAAAACAAACACGTGCAGCGGCTCATTCACGCTGCCCCCGGGGTTCAGGAACTCTTCTTTCTCGGGCGTCTTTTGTGGCTCGTCGAGCTTGCCCAGGAAGCGCGTGGGTGGAGCTACAACCGTGTTATTGTCGACACCCCCGCCACGGGCCACGGCGTTTCCCTGTTCACCATCGCACCCACCATCGCCTCGTTTGGCATGACGGGTCCACTTGCCCACGAGTGCGAACGCGTGGCGCGTCTTCTTGCCGACGCAACGAAGGTGGGAACCGTGTTCGTCACACTTCCCGAAGAACTGCCCGTCGAGGAAACTCTCGAGTCGCTTCCAAAGCTTCAAAGGGAACTCGGGAGACCTCCGCTTCTCATGGCCATCAACAAAAGCATTTCTCGGCATTCCCAAGGCGATGCTCAAAGTCTCGCTTCGGAAAGCTGGTACCTTGCCTTCTCGCAGAGCCTGGGGTCGGACGCCGCACGCGAAGGCGCGCGCCTTCTTTTGGGCGACCTTTTGAAGCGCAACGCCTTTGAACGACAACTTGCGTCGGCCTGCGCGCAGCAGGGCATTCCCGTTGCGGTGTTGTCGGATGTGGCTCTCACACATCCCGAGCTTACCGAAAAAGAAGTTCCGGCGTTCCTCGCAAACGAGCTTCGAGAAATCGAGCTTCGAGACGCGGGGGTGGCCAAGGCATGACGAAACATCAGGGGTCTCGTTGGCCTCGCCTTCACATTTTCCTGGGTGCTGGCGGCGTTGGAAAAACAACGCTTTCCGCGGGCTACGCGGCCGCGTTGGCCCGTTCAGGACGCAAGGTTGCACTGCTGTCCATCGACCCGGCCAAGCGCCTTCAAAGCGCCTTGTCAGCGGGCGACCTCCCGGAAACCGGACGCACGCTCTACAAGGAAGGGGAGGGCGAATTGCGAGCTTCTCTTCTCCACGTGGGCGAGAGTTTCCGACGCTGGGTGCGCGAACAAGGTCTTCCGAACGATGTGGAAGAAACGCTTTTCACCAATCCGTTTTTTAAAGCCGTGGCCGACAAAATTGCGTCGAGCACAGACACCTTCGCAGCCGTGCGCATGGCGGAATGGCTCGAGCAATGGCCCGAACTCGAAGATCTCGTCATCGACACCGCACCCGGTGTTCACGCCATCGACTTTCTCACCAAGCCCGGCCGCCTCATGGAATTTCTCGACTCCAAACTTGTTGACTGGCTCAAAGCCTTCGTGGGTGAGCGAGAACAAAAGTCGACGCTCTGGCAAAAGGTGGTGAAAGCCGGTGCAAGGCGTGTGCTCGATGGGCTTGCGCAAATCGGCGGACAAACGTTCCTCATCAACTTCGGCGAATTCCTGATTTTGCTCGACGAAGTTTTTGTGCGGATGCTTACGCGGCTTGAACGGGCGAGGGTTTGGCTTGCCAGCCCCGAAACCTCCTTTTACCTTGTTACGGCAGTGCGCGATGATGCCGCTCGGGTGAGCCTTGAACTGGGAAGTGTGCTTCGCTCTTTCAATGCGCAAAATGTTTACGTTGCCATCAATCGCAGCTTTCCTGATGCCCTCCGTGCCGACTCGGCCTTCGCGGCGTTTCTGGCTGAGCCTGCGGGGCAGGGCCTCTTGCCAAAGGCAGCGGAGGAAGCTTCCAAGGAGGGTGCTTCCCATGCGCGCTTCTTCGCGAATTCGCTCTCGAGTTATGTTCGCACACAAGACAAGGTGACACAAAGCATGGCACGCTTCAGCCCGAAACGGATTGCTCTACTTCCCATCGCATCGAAGCTCGATGCGGCGCGTGAAGTCCGCATGGACGATTTGGCAGGCTTAGGCGAGCTCCTACGTGAAAAGCTCGCGGAACAACCTTCTTCAGCTGCCGTGCAAGGGAGGCCCTAAATGGAATTTGTCCTGCGGAGTCTCGAAAGTTTCGGTTCTTCGCTGCGCAAAAGCGTCATTGGGATGGGTCGATATACTCTGCTCCTTCGAGAAGTTTTTTATTGGATGGTGCGGCCGCCTTACCGTGTTCGGCTCGTTTTTCGGCAGCTCCATTTCGTGGGCAACAAGAGCTTCAACATCATTTTGCTGTCGTCTGTTTTTACGGGCGCTGTGCTTGGACTCCAGCTCGGCAAAATCTTCGGTCTTTTTCAGGCTGAAGGCATTATGGGAGCGGCTACAGGAAAAAGCCTCGCCCTCGAGCTCGCCCCTGTCATGTGCGGGTTTATTGTCACAGGGCGTGCGGGTGCTGCCATGGCGGCTGAAATTGCGACCATGAGAGTGAACGAGCAGATAGATGCCATGGAAGCCATGGGCGTTGACCCCATCAGTTACCTCATTGTGCCTCGCGTGCTGGCTGCCACGCTGATGATGCCTGTGCTCTCGGGAATTTTCCTGACCTTGGGGGTTCTTGGCTGCTATGTTGTAGGACAAACTCTCTTCAAGGTCGACAGCCAAGTCTTTCTGAGCCAACTTCAACAACTCGTGTGGGTGTCTGACATTCGAAAGGGCCTTTTCAAAGCCACAGTGTTCGGATTCATTCTCTCTTCAGTCGCGTGTTACCGTGGGTATTATGCCCGTGGAGGCGCCAAAGGCGTCGGAGAAGCCACGACTCAGGCCGTGGTCACCTCGCTGCTCGCCATTCTGATTATCGACTTCTTCATCACATATTTTCAAATGAAGTGAGCCCAAGAGCTTGAACCCCGCTCGCAACATCGTCGAATTCCACAACGTGCACAAAACCTTCGGGTCGAACAAAGTGCTGCGCGGTATCACACTGTCGGTGAAAGAAGGGGGCATCACTTTCATCATTGGGCGATCCGGCGAAGGCAAGTCTGTTTCCATCAAACACATTGTGGGAATACTGAAACCTGACGTGGGGCGTGTCTCTTTCGACGGGCAAGACATGTCCAACGCGTCGCAACGCACCTGGGAAGCCGAAAGAAGAAAAATAGGACTCTTGTTCCAAGACGGGGCCCTTTTCGACTCTCTTTCTGTTTCAGAAAACGTTGCTTTTGCCTTAAACGAACAAAAAGGCACCACCCTGAAGGAAAAAAATGCTCGCGTGGAAGAGCTCTTGGAGTCTGTGGGTTTGCCCGGCATCGGCAACAAATTCCCGACAGAACTTTCCATTGGTGAAAAGAAACGCGTTGGTTTGGCGCGAGCCCTTTCCCTCGACCCCAAGCTCCTTCTTTACGATGAGCCCACGACAGGTATGGACTCCTTGGTGAGTGAGCTCATTGACAAGCTCATTGTCGACATGCAGACGCAAAGAACGAAGCAAGGAAAAACGCTTTCTTCGGTGGTCATCAGTCACGATGTGCGCTCGATTCTCCATGTGGCCGACGACATCGTGTTCTTGCACGAAGGTAAAGTCTTTCTTCAGGGAACTCCCGACGAGTTCCGCAAAAGCCAAGACCCGCTCATCAGGCAATTCCTTGAGGGTGGTCTGGAAGGTCCCCTTTCAAAGCCCATCACATGACTTCGGCAAGACGCACGAAAGAGCGGCTCCTCGGCTTGACAACCTTGCTTTGGCGCTGTTTCTTTGATGCTTCTTGGCGGATGCGGCAAGAATTTCCCATGAGGCTTCTCGTTTTTCCAACCGACACCTCTGTTACTCTTGGAATGTTCGCTTGAAATCCAGAACCCGATTCCCCTGTCCAATTCCCTTATTTAAGGGCGCAGGTAACCATGCTCACCCGTAGTGTGTCGACAGAATTAAAAGTGGGTCTCTTCGCGGTGGCCGGTTTCGGCATCTTGGGGACACTCATTGTCACGCTCGAGGGCAATCCCTTCAGCTCCCGCGCCATCGACTTTTATACAGTCCTCGACAACGTCGGGGGCGTAGGGCAACGCACCCAGGTGCGCACGAGCGGCGTGCAGGTGGGTGAAGTCACAAGCATCGACATCCTCCCAAAAGGGGCGAGGGTGAACTTCAAAATCAGTTCGAAGGTTGGCATCCCGAAAGGGTCATTCATTGAGCTTCGCAGCAAAGGCATTCTCGGCGACGTTTACCTCGAAGTTGTTCGCGCCGAAGGCTCCGAAGAGAATCTTCGTCCTGGGGAAATGATCCCCAAAATGAAAGAACTCAACGACATGAGCGCGCTCATGGCGTCCATGGGTTCCATTGCCACCGACATCAAAACCGTGTCGAGCACGCTTTCAAAGGTGCTCGGATCAGAAGGCGGGAAGAACTCCCTCCAGAATATTTTGGCAAACATCGAAGCCATTACGGCGGACACCCGCAACGTCATTTCAACTGAAAAAGAAAACGTCGCGCGCATCATTGCGAACCTGCGCGAATCCACCGAACGTGTGAACGCCATGCTGGAACGCAACGATGGCCGCATCGACGAAGTCATCGCCTCGGTTCAGTCGAGCATGTCGGACGTCAAAGCCTTCACGTCGGAACTCAAGACGATGGTCACGGGGCCAAACAAGGGCCGCATGGAAAACATCATTGCGAGCATCGACGACTCCATGTTGAACATCCGGCAGGCCTCGTCGAAAGTGCAGCTCATTGTCGACAAAGTGGAAAAGGGCGAAGGGACGTTGGGGCAGTTGGTGAGCAAAGACGACACCGCCAACGACATCCGTTCGACCCTCAAAAGCATCAAGGACGTACTTGCGCCCGCCACAAAGCTGCAGGTGGAGGTCGACTACAAGGGTGAGGTCCGCTCGAAAGAAAACGTGGCATTGGGCCGCTATGGCAACCACTTCAATGTGCGTCTTTCCACCCGGCCCGACCGCTACTACCTCCTTGGGATTTCCGACAGCCCAGCGGCCCGCAAGCGCGTCATCACGACGTCATCGCCCAATGCCGATGGCGGCACCACAACAGTGGAACGCACGCCGGAAGACAGAGGCCGTCTGCGTTTCAACGCGCAGTTCGCGAAGCGTTACGAAGCCGTGGGCGTTCGGTTTGGACTTTTCGAAAGCTACGCAGGCGTGGCAGGCGACCTCTACCTCTTTGGCGACCGTGTCGCCACCGCTGTGGAAGTCTTCAACTTCGGCGACGACCAATTCGAAGGCACCGACTCCACAAAAGGCTTTGCACGTGTGAAGGCCTATTCCAACGTTTTCGTGACGCCGAACTTTTACGTGACGGGCGGCGCCGACAACATTGGCCGCACCCCACGGCCTGTGGCTTTCGTGGGCGCCGGACTCCGCTTCACCGACGAAGATCTGAAAGCCGTGATTGGAGCAGCGTCGTTGTCTTCCATGGCGAAGTGATCGAAGCTTCAAAGGCAATTGGGCGCTTGGGTTGCAGGAGATGTCGACTTCGACTTTTGCTCAGGCAACTCCGAAGTGGGCTCCGAGGGCGGCAGAGGCATCTTGGGCGCCACTCCGGGCTCTGGAATCACCGCGCCTCCCTTGCGCGCCGCTCCAAACAAGTTTGTGGCCTCCGGCGAAAGCGGACTCACGTACGAAGCAAAGTAAAGCATCGGAGAATCCCCCGTGGCCCCTGCTTGGCTTGCGACTCCCGCAATCATCCCATTCATGAGGATGGGGCCACCGGAATCGCCCCTGGAAGCCATGGCGGCAGAGCCGTCTTCAGCTTTCGCGTCGCTTTCCTCGGCAGACACGAATCCGACATCGACAAAGAGGTCGGAAAACCCCTCTCCCGAGACACTTTGAACCAGGTTTGTTCCCACCCGCTTTCGAGGCGTGGTGCTTGTCCCCACCGCATCCACCCACTGGGTTGATCCGTATCCGACCATGGTCACACGGGAACCAGGCGCCGGTCGCGCCGCCGCAAGGCCCGCGACGCCGGGAGCGGTTCCCTCGGGAAAGACAACCACTGCCAGGTCTTTTGCGCGAACTTCCACCGAGGAGTCTCCATCGACGAAATCCTCGTGGGTCAGACCAAGGTGAAAGACCTTGAGTGCGGACACAGACTTGAAGTTCGGATTCGAGAGATTGGGGGCATCCCCCGGAACAAAAATGACGCCTCCATTTTCCGATGCATCGACGCAGTGGGCCGATGTGATCATGGTCGTCGAATCGACAAACGTCCCGGTGCAGGCTCCCACTGCAAGCGTCTTCATGGAATTGAGGCGCAAAAGGAGGCCAACGGCGGGATGCTCGCTCGACTCCAGTCCATTGACAAGAGACAGCGATGCAATGGAACAGGCCCCTGAATTTTCAGGTGTGCTGACCTCTTCTTTTATCTCTGGAAGACCGCAGGCACACAGACTCAGTGCGAGGCTCAGCGAACACTTCAACTTCAGGGCTGGTTTCATTTTCATTCTCCAAAAATCCTGAGCCCGCCTTCTTGTCCCCCTCTTTTCGGTCGGAATTCCACAGAGTGAAGGCGGGCGCATGGATCAATGAAATTGCAGAGGATTTTGAACCATCTGACGCCAACGTCGCTGCCAAGAGGCGTTCTTCAGGGACGCTCGCGCCCTCCACTTCAGAAGTTGAGCACGCACGCCTATGCGCACGGTAGAGGTGGGAAATGACAATGACGTACGCGCGGAAGAGTCTCCCGTTTCTTGTGATTTTGGCGATAGTGACCCTCGGGTGTCGGAAGTCACAGATTGCAGTCGATGACGTGGCTCTCGATCCCTCGTCTTCAAAAAGAGCGAGCACTCCGTCTGCGCGTCGTGAGGTTTTGCTGCGCGCTGTGAACTCTGCTCTGGAAAGGAAGCGCATTCCCGCGCCCCGAAGGGCTGCCCTCTTAGGCAGCCTGCGCGTGCTTTCGTCGTCCAACGGTGCCGTTTCGGATGCTCAAAAAATACTTGCCGCACTCCCTCGGCTCCTTGCCAAAAACTTGAATTTGACTGCTGAAGAACTCGCTTCCACGCTTCTGACGGTTGCCGATTCGCTGCCTGCTGCCTTGTCAGAAGCGGCAAAGGCGGAAGGCAAGCCTTTAAAAGCGTCTGACACCGAAACGGCGCGGGCGGGTCTCTACGCCGCGGCCTCCCTTGCCCTCGTCTCAGCCATCAAGGATTCTAGCGAGGCGTTGCGCCTTCTGAGCGATGTTTTTCAAGAGCTCGGCGTCGACACGGCTCTTGTCGTTGCCACTTCCAATGCCCTGGCCTCGACTTGGAAGCTGAGTGAAGGCAGCAAAAAAGCACTGCTCGGGGTGCTGGGGGTACAATGGACAAGGACAGCTTGGCATTGGGACGCAAGTCGACAGTTCTGTTCCCGTGGAGGTCACAGCGCTTCCTCTTGCCGTGAAATCCATTGCCTCAAACGCAAGGGAGGGCTGGCACACCTGCGCCGTAAAGCACAACAGCGAGGTTGCCTGCTGGGGATCGAACTGGTCGGGCCAAATTGGCGATGGCACCCTGGCAGACGCCCTTTCACCGAAGGTGGTTCCTGGAATTTCAAATGCCGCCATGGCTGTGCCGCGCGACTCGGGCACGTGTGCTTTAACTCAAGAAGGATCCGTGCTCTGTTGGGGATACGCTGCGTCCATCGCAAGCGATGGCACTGTGACAGACAGCCTGACTCCGGTTGGCGTGCCTGGCATCGACGGGCGAGCTCGTTACCTTGGTGTGGCCCGTACGGGAATGTGTGCGGGTCTCGACGACGGGCGTCTCACATGCTGGGGAGGAGGCATTGACTCCTCTGAGTCCACAGTGCCTCAGGTTATACCAGGGCTGTCGGGGGTGTCTGCTTTTGCAGGAAACAACACCCACCACTGCGCGCTCTTGTCGTCGGGCAGAGTCCGCTGCTGGGGTTCGAACACGCTGGGGCAGTTGGGAATAGACACAGGCATCAATAATCTTTACCCGAGTCCCATTCCCTTGTCGGAGTCTCCTGGAATTTTTGCAAATTCTCTCCAGGCGGGTTTCGCGCACAACTGCCTCCTCGACACCAACGGCGCCGTGCGATGCTGGGGGCCCAATTCCCCCGGTCCGGTCAGCGACAATTTGCACCCTGGTTCCATTTCCGGGATTTCGGGAGCCACCCAAATCAGCCTTGGCGGCGACTGGAACTGTGCGCGCTTGACTTCTGGTGAGGTGAAATGCTGGGGATCCTCGCCATGGGCTGGCCTGGGAGTAGACCCAAAAGTCACATCTTCAGGAACGCCTTTGAGCGTCACAGGCATCTCGGATGCTCAAAGTGTTCACGTGGGCGGACAGCATGCCTGTGTCGTGCACTCTGACGCCTCGGTCAGCTGCTGGGGACTCAACAACGTAGGTCAACTTGGCGACGGCACCACAACAAACCAAAATTCGCCCGTACCCATCCCGGGTTTGACTGGGGTGTCAAAGTTGGCAGTGGGGTCCCAGGTCATGTGCGCTCTTTTGAACGACGAAACCGTAAAGTGCCTGGGCTCCAACTGGAGAGTTACAACGGATGGGGAAACCTGGGAGGGAGCGGCTTGAGCAGCAATGTGCTTGTTCCCACAACGGTAGAAGGTGTTGCTGATGCCGTTGAAGTAGCGGCAAGCGGCAAGCACACCTGCGCGCGCCATGCGAATGGGTCTGTCACGTGTTGGGGTGAACTCATAGGCACACGATATTTGGAAGCACTTCGCCCGGAGCCAGCGGGCCTGGGGAACATTGGCCGTGCTGAAAAAGTTCTCCGCCTCGTTCAGCCCGGCGCCATGCCTTAAGCGCACTGAGGCTTCTTGGAAAGCCAGGGCAAGGAGCTCCCGTAGTCAATCACTGCTCAGCGTCCCTGTTCGGGGTGCTTTCGGGCGATTTCTTGGCTCCCTCCAGAGGCAACGCTCCATCCCCTGGAATACTTTCATCGACGGCCGTTGCACCCGCACGCTGTATTGCAGATTTTTCTTCCACCATACGCTCATGGCCCACAGCGTGCTCGAGGATGTCTTCCACCGACACGAGCCCCACCAGGTCACCATGCCCTCCCACCACAAGAACAATGCGCTCTTTGCGCTCCTGCAGGTCGCGCAAGACGTCGAGTGGAGTGGCATTCACGTACACTCGGTACAGGGGGCGAATGGTTTGGTGCCAATGGCGATGCCCATGCAACAAACACGCGGCGGCAAACTCCTTCGCATGCAAAAAACCAACAACGTCGCTGTTGGAAAGAACAGGCAGGCGCGTGTGTCCCGAGGCCAGCATCACACGCAGCACAGTGTCGGGGTCCATGGCATAGTCGAGCGTGGCGACCCGTGAAAAGGGAACAAGAATGTCTTCGAGTTTGCACTGCACGAGCTCGGCCATGGCGCGCACGTAAGCACGGTTGCTTTCCGACATGCCCTCGAGAAGAACGATGGGAGGATCCTCGAACTCGTCGCTGTGAGCGCGCGAGCGGCCAAAGAGTTTCACCACCGCCTTCGTGACCACTTCCATGCAGGTGATAGCCGGCGCAAGAACCCGGTCAGCGACCTCAAGCACTCGCACCGCCCAAAGATCAATGCGCACGGCTTCGCGCAATGCGAACGCTTTCGGCACAAGTTCGCCAAACACCACGGTCAGGAAGGTGATGGGGATGACGATGCAGGCGAGGGCTAAATATTCCGACGTGACTTCTGACACCCCAAAGCCCGATTCAAAGAGGGGTGCGAGTTTCTCTTCGGCACCCATGCCGCCCACAGCTGCCGACACTGCGCTCACAAGAGTGAGTCCGATTTGCAGCACTGAAAGAGTGCGTTCCGGGTTTGTTCGGAGCTTGAGGATGCGGGCAGCGCGTGTGTTTCCTTGCCCTGCAAGCTTCTTGAGTTCGTGCGGACTCGCGGACACAAAGGCCATCTCGACGCAGGCGATGAGGCCGTTGAGCACGAGACACACAAACATAACGAAAAAATACATCTCCATTTCCCCGGGATTATTCAAGAACCTTACGACGACGAGTGAGTTGCGGTCAACATCATGGGGCCTGAGAGGTGGGAAACGTCACGCGCCGTGAACATTTCGTAAGACTTCAAGTTCTTGGAAAGAGGGCGCTGGATTTTTTTCCTCAAGAATTTTCCAAAAGATACGATGACAGGAGCGGGAATGTGGACTTTCATTAGAGGACTTTTCCACATGTTAAACATTCTGAAACGAGCACTCACGTGCTTGAGCGTTGTTGGCCTTTCGAGTGTGGGGGTGGCGCAAGCTTTCGCCCAGGAAAAGAAGGCAGATGCTACAGCCTCGGCTTCTGCTTCAAAGAGTGACGAGGGTTTCCTGGCGACGAAACCGCCTATGGTTCTCCAGAATCGCTACTTTCTGAAAAAAATGCGCCCCGAGGTGAGCATCCATGGCGGGCAGGTGCTCAACGAGAGCTACAGCCAGACGTGGATGGTGGGCTCGCGGCTGGGACTTTTTCTGACGGAAGCCCTGGGTGTGGAATACGCCTTCGGCAAGTTTCTGGCCTCCGACTCTGCCGACCGCAAAGCTCTCCGTTCCCTGCGTTATTGTGGAGCCAATGGGGAAGAGGAGTCGGTTTGCCAAACGGTGAACCCTTCCTACGTCAGGCTTGAGTCCTCGCACTCGGTTTCCATGACGTTTGCCCCCATCTATGGAAAGATAAATCTTCTTGAAGGCTACATCCTTTACTCCGACATCTACGCGAACTTGGGTGCAGGCGTCGTTGGAACTTCGCAAGGAAACAGGGCGTCTGGCCACCTTGGGCTTGGCCAGCGCTTCTATTTTGCAAAGAGCTTCAACATCCGCATCGATGCCGTCGACCACATTTTCCAAGAAATACGGCAGAACACCGTCATTGAGGGAACGACGAAACGCACAGAAGACAAAAAGAACATTCGGCACGCATGGACGGTCTCTTTGGGCGTCTCGGCGTTCCTCCTCGACTAAAAGGGGCTTGAACGTGAAAACTCTTCCCAAGCTTCTTTGCATCACCGCCCTCAGTCTTGTATGCGCAGGCTGCTTTTCGGAACAAGGATCCTCTGTCGCATTCGCGCAGGGAAAGTCGGTTTCCAAACAGCCCACTCCTCAAGTCAACGATCTCGACTCAGACGACGACGAAAAGAGTCCTGGCGCCATGCCCAAAAGCTCGAAAGTCCGGCCGACGAAGGAAATTGCCGAGGCGGTTCTCAAGAAGGCTTTTGGACTCAAAGACGCAACCAATAGGGTTCGTTTGGGCGAAAAAATACACGCGCAATTGAACAAAACGAACTTTGCGGCCGCCGAAGAGGGCGTTTTGTTCGCAGCACTCGCAGTGCTTCACGCGCAAGAGTCTTCCACGAAACTCGCCGCGGCTCCCTTTCTTACGCACGCGCGAAAACAGTGGCCCGGCTTGGCCGATTCCAAAGAAGCGCCTGCATTTTGGTCGGTGTTTGCAAAAGCTTTCGACGAAGGGAGCCTTCTCGACGACACCGCGCGCGTGCAGGCGGCACTTGCCCTTGCAGGTTCCGCGTTGGAGAATGCCGAAGACACGGCGTTCCATTTTTACGAAGGGCTTGGTCTTTACCAAATGAAAAAGTACCGAGAAGCGCTCCTGGCTTTCGGCAAGGTCGCCGTCGACCGTTCCGAGTACCGACGCGCAAAGTATCTTGAAGCCCTTATTCATGTCGAATCATCGAAATGGGACGAAGCCAAGCAAGCGTTCCAAATTGTCGTCGCCATGGACAAAAGCAGCGCAGAGTCGGCGTCCCCGTTGCCGAACTCGTCGGTGAGTCGACTTCGGGAGCTTGGCGTGTTGAATCTCGCTCGCCTTGCATACGAACAAGGAGAGTTTCTCGAGGCGCTCGCTTACTATCGAACGCTCATGCAAGACAGCCCCTTTTTCCACGAATCCCTTTCCGAACAGGGGTGGGCGTTTTTCTTGGCGGGTTTTCCAAACCGGGCGCTGGGAGCGCAGTATGCAGCGGTGAGCCCCTTCTTCTCGAACCGCTTCAATCCTGATGCCTACTTCTTGGGAGCCGTTCTTCATTACTGGATGTGCGACTTCGAGTCGGCACGCATTGGCCTCGCAAAATTCGTGGCCCACACGAAGAATGAAGGCGATGAACTCCGCAAGCGTGTGAGCTCATGGAGTGCCTTGCCAGAAGCCGATGTTCTGCAACGTTACGCTAAACTCTACGACGACGCCCTTGCGGGGGTGTCGGCGCGCAACATCGGACTTGGACCAAAAACGCTCGCGGCGCTCCTAGAAAAGGATGCTCCAAAGGATGCTCATATCGCTTTAGTTTCTACGACGAATGCTCGCATAAAAATGACTAAGACAATTGCGAAACGTCAAGGTGCCGACCGGGTTTTGAAGTCTGTTACGGCACTGGAACGGGAGCTGAAGCTGGCTTTGGGTCGCCGCACCCAGGCCTTTCTGGGCGCCATCGATGCCGACTTCGAAAAGTCTCTTTCCCAAGCACGGTTGCTGTACCTAGAGATTTTGACAGCGAAGAAAGACGCCCTGCTTGGAAAAGAGAGGTCTGTGAAAGGCCAAGAATTCACGGGTGTTGAAAAGCAATTTGAGGAAGCTTTCGGAAATGCCGACACACAGAAATGGGCTCAGGACAAGAACGAATTCTGGTTCGACGAACTCGGACACTACGTTTTTCAGTCGGCCTCACAATGCGGGCCAGGCACAGAGGGGAGCGGTTCAAGTTCGCAAGGGCCTTAAAGTTCCGTTTTTCCGTTTTTAAAAAGATCGATGCGATCCATTAGAGGAGAAATCGCATGAAGGGGATGAGAGCGGGTTTCGTGGCTTGGGTGGGCGTGTTCGCTGTGGTGAGCCTCGGTGTCGCTCCCGATGCGCTGGCGAAAAAGAAGAAATCGAAAGACGGCGCACAAGCCGCTCCCACCGAAGCTTCCTCGAAGGCACCGAAAGACGACCCCAACTCGCGTGTTTCCAGTGCCTCGAAAGCCCCTGTCGCCCTGGCAAAGCCGGGGCAGGGCCAAAGTCTTGGAGGAGGCGCCGGCAGTGCATCGCTTGCGAAGGGACTTGGAGACGCGAAGGCAGAGGCGCTGGTCGGCGGCAAAGCCTCTGCAGCAAGGCCCCAAACGGCCGTGGAGCCGACCCCTCGTTCCGCCCTGGAAGACATGAAGAAAAGCGCGCCTGTCTTGTCGCTTGGCGTGTTCCGTGCCGAGAATCTTGCAGGCGGGCGCGTGAATGCACCAGGCATCGCTGACTTCGCTGCGTACTTCAGAGCTTCGGAGGCCGGCAGCGAGGCCCCCGGTTCCGCAAAGGCAAACACGGAGCCTGCCGCAGGAAACAAAGAGGGCTCGTTCAAACAGGAACACGTTCAGCTGGGTGCCGCTTCCACCGAGCAACTCGCAAGGCAGGCAAAGGCCGAAAAGCTCCGTGCGGAAACGGCTGATAGCATCCGCAAGATCCTTCAGACGAGTCCGTCAAACGATCAAAAAGTCGACCTTCATATGCGTCTGGCGGAAATCCTAGTAGAGCGCCACGCCTATCTGCTTGAACTCGAGATCAAAGAATTCAATGAGTCCCACGACAAGTGGAAACTCACGCGCAAGGGTTCGGAGCCAACGTTCAAAACGGACCGTTCTACTGCGCAAATGCTTTCGGCCATTGCCGCGCTCCGCACGGTAACAACATCATTCCCCAACCATGCGCGCGCTCCAGAAGCCCTCTTCACACTGGGGTTCATGCTTTCGCAAATGAACAGCGACAGCGCTTCGCTCTATTTCGAAAAGCTTGTGAAGAACTATCCCAAATCGGAATTCGTTCCAGACTCTTATCTCGCTCTCGCCGAATGGCATTTTTCGAAGCTCTCTTGGTCGAAAGCGCAGGAAAACTACCAGAAGGTGCTCAACTACAAAGGAACCAGGGCGTACCCTTACGCGGTGTACAAGCTGGGTTGGACGTATTTCAACATTCCGGGCGCTTCCAAAGAACCCCAAGGAAACCTTGTCAAGAGTCTCGCCGCCTTCAAGCTTGTGGTGAAGCTGTCTGACACCGCCGGTGCCGACAAACACGTGAAAGCGCTCCGCAAGGAAGCTCTGAAAGACATGGTTCTGGTCTTCGCCGAAATTGGCGACGTCACCGCTGCGCAACGTTATTTCGAGTCTCTTGGAGAGCAAGACCTTTACTTTACGCTCCTGGAACGCCTGGCTTGGCAGAACAGCGAAGCGGGCAAGTACGCCGAGTCAGCCAACATTTATCAACGCCTTGTTCGTGAAGCGCCCCTGTCTGAGCGCTTGCCCACCTACCATGGCAAGCTTGCTGACCTCTACGAGCGCCAGAACCAACGTCCGAACCTCATCCGAACGTTGCAAAATGCTACGACTCTGCTTGCCGACGACGGCGCGTGGATGAAAAAGAACGGAAAAAATCCCGACGCCATGAAGGCCCGAACTTCGCTGCTCGGCAAAGAAACAAGCACTTGGGCCCAACGCTTCCACCAGGATGCACAAAAGACCAAACGCGAACAGGCCTACGATGACGCGCTCGCATGCTACGACATCTACCTTGCCCGAAATGGGGAGCAACCCGAATCTTACATCGCGCATTTCTACCGTGCCGAAATTTACGTCCACAAGGGCAAGATGCTCGAGGCCTCCGACGAATACATGAAGGCCGTTGCCCTCGACGAAAAACACAGCCTCAAAGGCAAGGTCACGCGCGATGCCCTTCTGAATTCCATCGTCGCCATCGACACTGTGCTCTCGAAGTCTCAGGCTCCGAAATTGCCCGAAGCGGGCAGGGCGCCCAGTGCCATTCCTCTCACTCCCCTGCACGCGCGTTTGGTGAAGTCGCTCGACGCTTATGCGCGCCTGTATCCCACGGAAACGGACACCTTGAGTCTGGCCCATCGGGCCGCCGGAGTGGTGTACGCGTTTGGCGACTATAAGTCTGCGAACACGCGCTGGACTGCCATCACCAAGGCACATCCCAAATCGAAAGAGGCCTTCGACGGTGCTCGCCTTGTGGTGAAGGTTCCCGTCGACTCCCAAGACTGGCCTGGCGCCATTTTCGAGTCTCGCAAGTTTCTGGGCCTTCCAGGCGTAAAAGAATCGAAACTGGGTGAAGAACTCGTCGAAGTCTTGAAGGCCTCCGTGTTCCAGCACGCTCTTGCCCTAGAGAAACAAGAGAAGCGTGCCGACGCGGCCAGCCTTTTCCTGGCCTACCACAAAGAGTTCCAGGGCGATGCCGAAGCGCCCAAAGCACTCTTTAACGCCGCGAACAACAAATTCCGTTTGGGCAAGATGGACGAAGCCATCAATCACCTTCAAACCCTCATTGCCCAATACCCAAAGAGTGAACTTTCCCCCAATGTGCTCTTCCTCATTGCGAATTCCTTCGATGCTCTTGGCCAATTTGCGGAAAGCGCGCAAAGCTACGAACAGCTTGCTACCGAGAACCCAAAACTCGAGGCCGCACCGGAATCCCTGTTGCGTGCCACAGTGCAACGCAACGCCATTGGAGACTTCGACAAGGCTGTGCGCAATGGCAATGCGTTCATTCAAACCTATTCGGCGCACAAAGACGTTCACCAAGCCTACGCGCAGGTTGGAATCGCGTATGCGAAACTTGGTGACAGCGTCACCGCGCACAAAACACTGGCGCAAGGTGGCGAGACACTCGCTCGCGGCGGCAAGTCGTCGCGCTCTGTCCTTCTGTTCGGGCTCGCGGCGTCAGAGGCGCTCAAGTCGAAAGACAAGCCCACAGCTCAAAAGTACATCACCGTAGGAGTCACTCACGCTGCGAGCTTAAGCGACAAGTCAAAAGACGCACAGTCGATGGAAGGGGCTCGGCTCCTTGGCGAAACCCAGCTCGCTCTTCTCGATGAACAGGTGACTGAAATCTACAAGCGCCAGATCACAGACTCGTTGAAGCTCACCGAGCAATTCACGAAAGTGCGCGACGACGTTCAAGGCCTCGCCCAAAAGTACTTGTCGGTTGCAAAACTCGGCAATGCCGAAAGTGGCATTGGCGCGCTCTACCGAGTGGCAGAAATGCAGGAGTTCTTGGCGAACATGCTGCTGAAAGCACCCACCCCAGCCGGTGCTGCTGCCGGCGAAGTCGAACAGTTCCGCGGGACGCTGGAACGCATTGCGCTTCCTCTGCAGGAAGAGGCTGCGAATTTGTACGTGAAGGCATGGGAGCGTGCGACAGAAACCGAAGCGATGACGCCCTATACACGCAAGCTCCATGAAAAACTCGCCGTGCTCCGTCCTTCGGAGTTCACGAAAATCGTGGAAGACATGCCGGCTCCTTCTTACTACTCGAGCGACGTCGTGATGACTCGCGAAACAAAGCCCATGTTCAAAGAATAAAAGAACAACGCGACATTCAATTTTAGAGGAATGCCATCATGACGATTCCATATTTCAAACTGCTCATTGCCGGCCTCTCGCTCGCTGCGACCGCATGCCAAACGACGAAGGTCGAACGTGTTGTTGAAGTGAGCGACGACGGAAAAGGCGCGACTCTGCAACTCTCGCGCGACAGCAAAAGCCTCCTCGCGGTCGACCTCGCCTCGGAAGCCAAGACGGCAAGGCAGGAGCTCAAGGCCCGAAAGGAGCTTTCGCTCCAGCTCATGAACTCCATCGCAGAGCTTTCGCTTCTGTCGGGCAATCCCGGTCAAGCTGCCCTGGAAGCGCGTGCCTTGTTGAAACGCGACCTCAAGAACACCGATGCGATGAAAACTCTGATTAAGGTCTCGCTGGCGCAAAATCGCCCAGAAGAAGCCATCCTCATGGCAGAAAACGCCATAGCAGTGCAACCACGCGACGCCGACCTCCAGTGCCTGAAGGGGCTCGCAGAATTCCTGGTTGGCGATTCTCTTGCGGCAAGGCAAGCCTGGAAAAAAGCGCTTGAAATAAATCCAACGCATGTGTCGGCGCACATGAATCTTGGGACGCTCTACTACCACAACCGGAATGTTCAGCTCGCAGGTGCCGCGTTTGAAAAAGCCCTCGCACTGCAACCTCAGAACCCAGACGCACTCATAGGCAAAGCGCTCGTGATGTCGGCACAGGGGCAGGCGGAGCCAGCGAAACAACTCCTTGTGCAACTTCTTCAAAGAAGCCCTAAAAGCTCGCTCGTGCTTTACAACCTCGCAGTGCTCGAGAAAGAAAAATTCCAGAACTTCGCAGCCGCGATGGACTACACGGAACGTTACCTTGCGACAGCCAAAGGCGATAGACGAAGCACCGAAAAGTTTATAGCGCAGCGCGAAGAGCTCAAGGTCCTTATGGCCAAGCGCCAAGGGCCCATGTCCGACCAACAGCTCCGAGAGCTTGCCGCAACGCGCGCACAAGGTGCGCAGCAGCAGGGGCAAGAAGACGACGCTCAAACACGCCGCGACGCTCAACTCACAGCGAACACCGAGGCTCCCGAAAGCAATGCAGCGCAGCAGGGGGCGAAGGCCGCAGAAGACGCGCCCAAGAAAGGCAGCATCGACGTCAACACAGACGACGCCCAATCGCTGGAGGACGCCATCAAGTGAAACGCACTGAGATCAGACGACCTGAAAAGACACGACCTGTGTTGCTGGCCTTCCTAGCGGTCTTGGCCTTTGCGGCATCCGGCGCACCGAGCCTTGCCTTTGCTCAGTCGCCCACCGACCCCAAATCGAAGCAGGGCACTATAACGGATGCCAAGGGGCGCAAGGTCACAGTCATCGACTTCGACGACGCCAACATCGAAGGCCGCGCGAAGGCACCCGACGGTTTTTTGCTTCAGGCGCGCAGCTCCGGCAAGTTCAAAAACATCATTGAGCTGCGCAGGAACTTCCGTCCTCAGATGCAGGGAAGCGCCTACGAGGCTCTCATTGCGGTTCCCGCGAGCCCCTGAATCCCTCACTGCGGTTTACAAAGCCATGAGTGTCAGGCATATTCCCGTCCCTATCGGAGGACGGTTGTTCCGTTCCGTCTTGACGCCGCAGGAGAGTGCCCCATGGCCAAGCAATCGAAAGAACTACAAGAGCTGACGCCCGAGGAAATGCAGAAGCTCAAGGAGCGCCTCGCGAGCATTCGCGACGAACTCCTGCTGAAGGCGCGTGAACGCAAGGCCGAGGGCATGTACGAAATCAGCCGCGACGACCTCGCTGACGAAGCCGACTTGGCCTCGGTTGAAACGGCCCAAGACGTGGGAATGAAGCTCGCCGAACACGAGCGCAACAAGCTTTTTCTTGTGGAAAAGGCTCTCAAGAAAATTGACGACGGCTTGGGCGAGTACGGCATTTGTGAAGGCACAGGCGAGCCTATTGGCTTCCGTCGTCTGGAAGTGCAGCCCTGGGTGCCCTATTCCCTTCGGTATCAAGAAGAGCTCGAGAAGGGCCGCCGCGGCTGAAAGCCTGACTTTTTTCCTGGCTCGGAAAGCTTCCAAAATGCTCCTTTGCGCCCCTCAGGCTTCTTTGCCACGCGTTCCCATGAACACCGTTGCTCGCGTCCTTCTTGCGTGCGCGCTTCTTGCGTGCGTGCTTGTGCCTTCCTCAACCCTTTTTGCCCACGCCCAAGCGGGGCTCGTTACGCTTCACGTCCAAGGCCTTTCAAAGGCCGAGGGGCAAGTGTGCGTTGCCCTCTTCAATTCGGAGCAGGGTTTTCCTGGCGAAAGCAAGAACGCCTTGCGTTCCCTCTGTGTCGAAGCTTCGGGAGTCGGCACCGATGGCTCCCTCTCCATTGCCTTGAATCACCTTCCTGTGGGGCGCATTGCGGCGGCCGTGTTTCACGATGCGAATGGCGATGGAAAGCTAAACACAGGGCTTTTTGGCATCCCCAATGAAGATTTTGGCTTCACCGGCAACCCCGTCGTGCGCGTGGGGGCGCCCTCGTTTCATGAATGCTCTCTTGCACTTGGCACACATGGCCTTGAAACCGGCATCACTCTGAAGAGCTTTCGCCTCTTGGGCGGGGCCAACCGCCCATCAAGAGCGCAACGTTAAGGTCTGCTTTCAAGTTCCTGTGCCCAGTGGCCGAAACTCTTCTGAAGGATGGGGGCCGCAGAGAAACGCCTCCGCACGGGTAGTTTGCGTCATGGGCACACGACACGCGCATCAAGGCATGGGCACCTCATGGAAACGAACGCTTTGCCTTTTGTCGGGTCTCGCCACACTCAACGCGTGTCGGCAGGGCAGTTTGCCGAGTGTGTCCGTCAATGTCGGAACACAAACCGATCAACCTCGCCCAAAAGCGACGCCCACTCCAGGCATGAAGACTCAGGCGGCAGGAAAAAGAAGGGTGGAGGTGGGCAAGGGGCCCGGACTCGGCGCTGGTGTTTTCCCTGCATCCGAAGAGCCGACACCAGACTCTGGCTCGTCGGCACCGACAACTCCTACGGCGCCTCCAACCAACACTCCCACTCCCACCAGTGTAAACCTTCCGCCGGTTCTCGACGTGGGTGCTTCTTCCCGCACCGTGGTGCATGGCGCGCCGCTCGCCTTTGTGGTTTTGGCCTCTGACCCGGAAGCATACACTGTAACTTCAACGTGCACCCTCGGCACGGGAACGACGCTATGCACTTCACTCGGTGCGACGTTCCAACCGACAAGCGGTGAGTTCTCGTGGACGCCCACACTGGGGCAAGCGGGAGTCCAGGTTCTTCGATTCCAGGCGAGCGATGGTGTGAACTCGGTGTCTTCCGACGTCACGGTCACCGTGACAAACTCGGCCCCCGTGCTCGCAAGCATCCCTTCGGCCGTGGTGCCCACCGACACTCTGATGTCGTTTTCGCTCTCCGCAAGCGATGCTGATTCTGACCCTCTCACTTACTCGTGCGTCACGAATTGCACGGGGTTCGCGGTGAATGCTTCGAGTGGCGCGGTGACATGGACGCCGGGCAGTGGCGACCTGGGATCTCGCAGTGTCACTTTCCAAGCGAGCGATGGTGTGGAGTCTCATCAACAATCGGCATCTCTCACAGTCTTTGAGAAAGCGGCACCTCTGGTTTGGAAGTCGTCGGCGTTGACGGTGAGCGCCACAGGATCGCGTGCCACCCTGGCGGAAGCGACGGGTGGCTTGGGAACGACGCTTCATTTCTCTGTTGCCGACGCCACTGGACTTGGGCGGGGCAGTTTGCAAATGGAAGCCGACAGTGGCGAAAGAAGCGCGTTCCAACTAGACGCGGGGTGGATCTATAGCAGCCCATTGGCCGACAACATCATGGCAGGACGCAGCGACACCGAGAGGGGCCAAGACACCGGGGAACTCAATGCTCCCGCGCCCAACGGCATCGGCAACGGTTTGAAAGACCTCACGGTTGCAGCTCCTTGGAACAACGATCAAACGGGCTCCCTCGTCTCTTTCGAGGTTCCTTTCGATGGCAACTACACGGTTTCCGAACTTGCCATTCGCCGAGTGAAAATTTTCACAGCAGACGCCATTGTGAAAGTCCTGCGCCCCGATCTCGGATTGGTGGCAACCTTATCCACCAATAGCGCGCAGTCCAACCGCGCATGGGTGTCCGATACGCCTGGAGCGTCGTACACCCTTTCGGGACTGAAGGCAGGCGAACGCATTCACTTCCTCACCATACTTTCTGCGGTGAATTCTGCCGTTGAAGCCTCAACGGAGCTTCATTTTTCCATCGGCTCTGCACCTGTTTCAAACGTCCTCACGTCGAAAGGTACATTTGCAGCGACTTCACGAACGGGGGCGCAAACCACGATGTCTGTGGTGCTAGGACGCGCCCCAGCCGCAAATGTCACTGTTCCTTTGGTTTCAAGCAACGAAACAGCCGGCGGAACCGTGTCTCCGGCCAGTGTCACTTTCACCCCTGCAAACTGGCAAACGCCTCAAATGTTCACTGTCACCGGAGCGGCCGGCGGACCTGTGTCCGGCTTTTCCGAATATGCCGTTTCCATAGGGCTCGCGCAGTCGACCGACGCGAGTTACCTGGGCTCCCAGCCCCCATCGAACTCGTGGGCATTGAAAAATCACGCCGTGTTGGCCACAGCTGGCACCTGGAACATTGTTCACTCCTCAACAGGAAGCAAAGGAACTCTCGCCTTCGGCTCGCACACCGCAGACGTCGAATATTTTGTTTCGTCGGGCCTCGACTCCATTGCCGTGAACTATGCATTCGACACTTATCACATTGGTGCGCATCCCGACGCTTTCAACAGTCTGATTGGTTACTGGGATTCGTTGGCAGACGATAACTATCCCTATGTTGCCAAAAGTTCAGAGGCGCGCGGAAACGGGGCTGGCGAAACAAACGTCCCGGCTCCCGCGGGTACAGGCGTCTTCGACCTCCAAATGCACCCGCCTGATACCGACGACCTTACTGTCGCCGCCTTCGTGGTGCCAGCAGCTGGCGATTACACTGTGTCGGGCATCGGCATTCGCATCGTTTCGCCATCTTCCGAAGGAACTTCGCTCCACGTGTTTGGGCCCGATGGAGTTCGAAGGCGCGTATTGTCTTCCACCATGGGCAACCAGACGGCATGGAATTTGGGCGAAAACGTGACTTTTACAGGTCTTCAGACAGGCGACAAAATTTATTTGGGTATCGATTCCGAAGGTAACTTCGCCTACGATGCCACAGAAATCACTGCGACGTTCACACGCGCCCCATGAGGGACGTGCGTGAGCGCCGTCGAGCCTGAAGTTTGGACTTATCTGCTTAATCGAACCTCGTCAGAAGCGCATCGAGCAGAGCGCACGCAGACTCATTGCTTTGCGTGGCACCTGGCACAAAAGCCACCACGTCGCCAAGTCCAAGAAGTTCACAAAACTCATCGACATGCCGCAAAATACGCGAAACTCTTTGGTGCGTGCATTCCAACGCCGCTCGCAAAATGAGGCGTCGATTTTCGGCGCTGAAATCGACGTCCTGTTGAATTCTGCGCCAGGCCTGCCACTCCAGGCACAATTTCAAGAGTTCCAAAGTGCGCACCCGTTGCGCCGATCCGTCGAAAGAGTTGCGCAAGTGAATAAACGATCGCCTGGTGTCTTCGAGGCGGTAAAGAAGGTGCTGCCGCTCAAGTTCCAAGTCTTGTTGGTCCACTGTCGCCTGAGTTTGCAGGAAAAGCTCGTTCTGAAGCTCTTGAGCCCGTTTTTGAAGAGGCTTGAACAAACCACAGGGGTCCGTGAGCACCAGCCCTTCTTGCAGAATAAAAACCCAAAAGGGAGGAGCCTCCTTGCGCTCTTTTTCCAAACTCAGGGCCAACGAGCCGACATCGAAAAGTGAACTTTCTGTGGGGAGGCTTTCGGTTGCCGCGCTCACTGAAGGCAAGCTGTCGGCTCGAGCAAATTGAAGAACGGACTCGCCATTAAAGCGAGCGTGTTCAGGAACGACAATAAGAAAGTCGAGATCGGAATTGACGCGTGCTTTGCCTTTGGCATGAGAACCAAAGAGAAGAATGCCTGCAGTCTGTGCATCAACAACAGGCGCGCTGCCACGGTTCCAGCGCTCAATGCTCGCGTAGGCAAGGTGAAGCCACACGCTCTGGGTTGCTTGTGTGCTCATGCGATCACTCCCTTGTAGTGAGTCAGATATTCGATGAGGTCATCGGGAACACCTTGAGAGCGCAAAAAGGCTTTCGTCCAAGGGTACGCACCGGGGATTTCGGCTCCCAAACGCCACTTGGAAGCGAGTTCGGGGTGCGCAAGTGCGAGCTTCCCAACGCCTACGCGGTCGACGCCCAAATCGAGCAGAGCTCTGGCATCGTCACGCGTTTTGACGGCGCCCGTTATCCAAAGCTCGGCTCCTTGGTGCAGCACGCCTCGAAACCTTGAGGCTGGGGCTTGCCCCTCTCGTGAGGGGCGCCACGCCTCGCCCTCGGAAACATGCACAACGTCAGCACCCGACTTTTCCATCCTTTCCGCAAGTGCATGAACAGTGTGAGGCGCAAGAGACGGCATGTTCGATTCACCCGGAAGACGCACGCTCACGCGCGCCCCCCGAGGAGTCACCGCTCGGATGGACGTGAGCACTTCCACCAAAAAGCGCGAGCCTCCCTCATTTTCGATGCCGTACTCGTCGCTGCGGTGGTTAAAATCTGGAGACAGAAATTGAGAACCCAAATTGCCATGTGCGCCATGAATTTCAACCCCATGGGCTCCGGCGCGGAATGCCCGACGCGCTGCAGCCGTGAAGTCGTCCACCACGCGGGCAATTTCACTTTGAGTGGCTGTCTGCTGTCCATTGAAATGCCGGTGCTGTTTAGGCAGCGCGGAGGGTCCAATGCGTCGTCCGGCAAAGGCGTCCGGGGGAACGCGGCCGCCCGAGTGGTTGAGCTGAACAAACGTCTTGGCATCCGCTCGCGCGAACACTTCAATCGCAGAGGCAAGCGCCTTCTCCTGGAGGGTGGTAAACAACCCAAGTTGTTCCAGAGCCCCACGGCCGTCTTCCGCCACCGCTGTGGAGCCCGTGAAGACCATTTCAAATCCTCCTCGCGCGCGTTGTTCCAAAAAGCGGACTTCCAAAGGCGTGTAACAACCATCCGGCTGGCTGAGCATCAAGTTCATAGGTGCAAGCACCAGCGGAAGATCCTTTGTCACGTTCATTCTGTGTTTTCTCTTCGCAATGGCCTCCGAGGAATCGCCCCCGGTCACACGACCAAGTAGACTTTCGGAGGGAGGCGACAACAGTCCTCCCGATGGAAACCCGGGTCGCAGTGTTGGAAACTGTCAATGAGGTCGACATGTTGTTGCTCAATTCCGTGGAAACGTTTCTCGTCGTGGTCGAGGCAGGAAGCTTTTCGCGTGCCGCCGATCGCTTAGGAATGACGGTTTCCGGTGTTGGTAAACACATGAAAGCGCTCGAGGCCGAAGTCGGTGTCCCCCTCTTCCGGAAAGAGGCAGGACGTCCTCTTCTCACGAGTGCCGGCGAAGTCCTGGCCGTTGATTTGGCGCGAACGTCGGCCTCGCTTGCGCGCAGCGTCGCGCGGGCAAAAGAACGGGCGAGCGTCGCGCGAAAAACATGGGTGATTGCGGCACCACCCCTTTTCACAAGCCACGTACTGATGCCGTTATTCGCTTCTATGGAAGCAGTGGCCAACGAGAAACAAAGGACGTTCCCCCCAATCGCCCTGCGTACCAGTCACGATCTTGAGGATCTTTCGCTTGGAAAAATCGATTTGGCGTTTCGGTTCGCAACTCGCATCCCCGAGGGCCCTTACGTCAGTCACTTCGTGGGCGAAGATGGAAAGATTTTTTGCACTGCAGTTGGCACGCCCGCGTCGAACGAGATCTTGGTGTCAAGCGAAGGCGATCTGCAAACCCCACTTGCGCTCCCTGGGGGAGGAAAGCTGATTCGTTCCACGCGTTGGACCTTCAACGGCATGGACACCTTTCTGTCGGCCGTGGCAGCAGGCCTCGGAACAGGCCTGCTGCCAACGTATTTAGTGAATGAGAAAATCTTGCAGGGTCAATTTTCACACGCTCACGTACCGCTTCGCGTGGAGGGAAGAGGCTTGTTCGCGTTCGTGCACGAGGAGTCGGCTGAAAGCCCTTTCGTGGAGGCCCTACTCGGCAGAGTCAAAGAAGATTGGCGCATAAAGCACTCTCTCTGAAGTCCTTTTGGTTCTAAAAAAGCGAACTCAAAAATTCAAATTATCCATTTAATCGAACCTTGAAGCGGGTCGAAGAGAGGGGTACGCTGAAGATGTTGGGGAGTAGCCGGCTTTTAAAAAGCACGCCTCGCCACCAGTTCGGGCAGCAGGCCGAGCCCCTTTGGTTGGGGTGAGTTTTGCGTCCCTGGTGAGGTGGTTCGCACGTTCGTCTTCGCCTTGTTGTGCAAATGCGCACGAGAACAGGTGGGTGGCAACTTATGCGAATGGGCAAGACCGACAGTCTCGCACTCTTTTTTTAAAGGCGCAGACCAAGTCGGCTTCCCGTGTTGCTTCAAAGACGTCTGTCTTTTGGGCTGGCCAAGGCTTGGTCTCCTTTTTTGGAGGCCCCCATGTATCGCATTTCGCTCTCGTCACTGTCTGAGCTTCTTGGCGTTCACTTTGACGCCTGCGTGTCTGTTTACTTGCCTCTCGACAACAAGGCGTTGCAGTCTTCAGCGCGGTCTGCGGCCTTTCGACGCTTGCGCAAAGAGGCGCTCACCGTACTTGAGACATCCTCAAAAGGGACTTCAAGTTCGCGCATCACACGTTCGCTGATGGAGTTCGAAAAAACTCTCGAGCGCAACCCGTTTCCAAACGCCCGAGGGATGGCCGTGTTTGTGCACCGTGATTTTGCCGGCTACATGCCTCTTCGCGAGGCCTGTGAGTCGTCGGTGACTGTGGCGAACTCCTTTCACCTCAAACCTCTCTTTCCTCTTCTCGATGCCTCGAACACCTGGTCGCTCCTCGACATCGCCGACGACAACTCCCGACTGTTTTCGTGCCGCGCTGGTGAAGCAGAAGAAACGGGAATTCACATGGCAGGGCTCAAACGCCTGCGCGGAGTGCTTCAGGGCGCCAACACCACCGATGCTCCCGCCTTCGGACTCCTGCGGCGCGTCAAACAAGACGTCTCGGGAAGCGTTCCCGCTCGGCTAGTCATCCGCGCACCAGAAGCCTACCACGCCGGCCTGCGAACCATGGCTCATCGTTTTGGACTTCTCACAACGTTCCTCAACCGCCCCTCGTCTTCCAAAGAAGACTTTCACAACTCTGGCTTTGTGCAGGAGGGTTGGCAGAGCATCCGAACAGGCCTCGAGGCCGGTAAATTCGCCATGCTCCGTTTGCTGCAAAACGAATACTACCGCGGAAAAGCGTTGACCGATCCGAGCGAAGTGGTGCGGCGGATCCGAAGTGGCAATTTGCAGACTCTCGTTTTCCGCGAAGACCTCAAACAGCGAGGAGAGATTGATTGGGAAGAGGGACGCGTCGTGTTCCTAAACGAGAATCGCAAGCAAAGCTTTGGCGATTGCGTGATTGATGACATCGCCGAACGTGCGCTCAGGGCGCATGCACAGGTGTATTCCGCCCCATCGAGACAGATGCCGCTGGGCACCTCTCTTATCGCCATCTGAGAGGAAATTTTTTTTCATGAATGCACATACCAAAGAAACAAAACCTCGAGCTGTTTGGACTCAACTGGAGCCCGAAAACGTGCTCGAGGCGGTGGGCTCGGGCTGGCAAGGCCTCACCTCACTCGAGGCTCAAGCAAGACTTGAAAAACAAGGCGCCAATGAGATTCGTGCAAAAAAGGGGTCAGGCCTTAGGGGAATCCTGTTCGAACAGGTGTCGTCCACCATGATCCTCATTCTTTTTGTTGCCGGAGTCTTGGCTCTCTTCTTCAAGTCCAGTGGCGGCGTGCCCGTGGACGCGCTGGCCATCTTTGCCATGATTGCCATTTTTGTTGCTCTGGGCACTGTGCAAGAGTTCAGAGCTCAGAAGGCCATTGAAGCGCTGGGCCGCATGGCGGCACCCAACGCCCAAGTTTTTCGCGACGAAGTCGTTGTGTCCTTGCCCGCTCGAGCGCTGGTGCCGGGCGACGTCGTGAAGCTTGAGGCCGGCCAAAGCGTGCCCGCTGACGGCAGACTTTTGGTGTCGCACGATCTTCGCGTCCAGGAAGCTTCCCTCACAGGAGAATCGCAACCCGCAGAGAAGGTCGCACGAGCGCTTTCCGGCGCGGTGCAGGGCATTGGGGACCGCATCAACATGGTTCACATGGGTTCACTTGTCACCCATGGGCGAGCCACGGTTGTTGTTGTGGCAACCGGTATGGAAACAGAATTGGGCCGCATTGCAACCATGATAGGGAACGTTAAAAAAGAAAGAACGCCCCTACAGAAAAAACTCGATGCGCTGGGAAGAACTCTGGCCTGGATTGCGCTTTTTGTTGCTGCTCTGGTGGCTCTTATCGGAATTTTTGTCGAAGGAAAGTCGCTGGCCAGCGTCATCGTGATGTCTATCAGCATAGCCGTGGCCATTGTTCCTGAAGGCCTCCCCGCGGTGCTTACGTTTACTCTCGCAGTGGGCGCGAAGCGAATGCTAGGCAAAAAAGCCCTGGTTCGAAAGCTTCCAGCAGTGGAAACATTGGGTTCAGTCACCACCATCTGCTCCGACAAAACCGGCACTCTCACTCAAAATGAAATGACCATGGTGAAGCTTGCCACATCACCGTACGGCTCATGCGAACATCCGTCGTCTTGCGCCGTCGTGCCCTCTGCCGCACTCAGTGCATTTTCGCTGTGCACCGACGTCACACAGACCAACGAGAACGCAGGTTGGACGGGCGACCCCACAGAAATTGCACTTGTTCATGCTGCAAAAGAACATGGCGCATCGAAATCGACACTCGATTCCCTCTTTCCCCGCCTTGCAGAGTGCCCGTTCGATTCCGACCGAAAACTCATGTCCACTGTGCACGCGCGAGGCCCAGAAACCCCTCTTTCCGAGTGGAGCGCCTTCAATGCCACCGAGGAACATGAAGCGATTGTTATCACAAAAGGTGCTATCGAGCAGATTCTTTCGCGCTGCACGCACATGTCTGTGGTGCGAGATGGCATTCACGCGACTGCAGAACTCGACGCCAACGAACGCTCGGCCATTCTGACACTGGCCTCCACATGGGCTTCGCGCGGGGAACGCGTCTTGGGCGTCGCCTGCCGTGCTCTGGCTGTAAACCCTCGAGAAGCAAACCTGGGCGAGCTCGAACAAAAACTTACCTTTCTTGGGCTCTGTTCCCTTGTCGACCCTCCACGTCCGGAGGCACGTGAGGCCATTGCCAAATGCCGCACCGCCGGAATTCGTGTCGTCATGATCACAGGAGACCACCCTGCCACGGCCAAAGCCATTGCTACGGATCTTGGACTTTGCGACCAAAGCGATGCGGTGGTTTCGGGAACGGATCTCCAGCGTCTGGGAGGGCCAGGACTCGAAGAGCTTGTCACACGCACGCGAGTTTTCGCGCGCGTCTCGCCCGAACAAAAACTTCTTATTGTCACAGCGCTGCAAGCAAGAGGTCACGTTGTGGCAATGACCGGCGATGGCGTGAACGATGCGCCCGCTCTGCGCAAAGCTGACATCGGCGTGGCCATGGGAACAGGCACCGATGTGGCAAAAGAAGCGGCAGACATCGTCTTGCTCGACGACAACTTTGCGACCATCGTTTCGGCAGTGGAAGAAGGGCGCATTGTTTTCGACAATCTTCGCCGATTCCTTATGTTCTCGCTCTCGGGCAATGTCGCAAAGGTGATGTTGGTCACGCTTTCACCACTGGCAGGCATGAAAGCAGTGCTCACACCCATTCAAGTGTTGTTCAGCAATCTTCTCACAGATGGCCTTCTTGGCCTTGGTATGGGGCTCGAAAAGGCGGAGCCTGACACCATGCAGCGACCGCCTTACCCGCCCACGGAATCGCTCTTTTCCCGCGGAGCAGGCCTTCACGTTGCTGTTGTTGGGCCCGTGCTCGGCGTCGCATTGCTGACACTCGCCTATGTCTTATGGCCCGGAGAAAACGCAACGCCGCAGGACATTTTCCTTTGGGGAACAACACTCTTCACGGCCTTGGCCTTCACTCAGCTTGCACGCGCTCTTTCAGCGCGCTCTTTCAGAGTCTCGGCGCTCCGCACCGGATTCTCTGGAAACCCCCTGCTTTTGGCCATGATCCTCGTTGCACTCGGGCTGCAAGTGACGGTTGTCGTGCTGGAACCCTTGAATCTCTTTTTCAACACGGTGGCGCTCCCAGCGGCGAGTTTCCTCACCGCCGCAAGCGCGGCTCTTGTTCTCTTCATTGTGATGGAAGTGGTGAAAAAACTTCTGTCACAAGGGACACGGCAAACCCAGCAATTTCAGTCGTGAAGATGGCCGCAGAAGCCATTGTGCACGTGGGTTGCCGGAATGCGGACGTCACGCTGAAAAGGTTGGGGCACGTCGGTTTCAAGACTTTGGGCGGTTTCCGAATTCCAATCGAGGAACAACTTCACAAGAGGTGCGCGGGCGCTCTCGAGCTTTGCCGCCGTGGATTCTTCCGACTCCGCAACTTCTTCGCCGTCCGCAGATTTGGGGCTCTGCACGCCATACTGGGCGAGGATGTCGGAACCCGGGTTCTCGACTCGGAACTTCACGCCTTTGGGCTGCACAATGGCCACAGCGCCCTTCAGGCGTGGGTCGGCAAGGTGCGGCGCATTCGGGCCAAATGCCGCGTCATCAAACGCGCTCATAGAGTTGTAGGTTTTTGACGCCTTTGTGAGTGTCTTGTCGAGCACGAGCTTGTCGCCTTCGCCATTGCCCGCATCCACCACCTTATAAACCTTCAGGGGCGCAAAAGGCTTCGCCTGCGGAGGACGGAAGGTGAGCAACGCGGTGCGGTAGGAGGGCAACAGGTTGAGCGCGTTCAAAGGGTTGCTCACCTGAAGGTGCTTGCGTTGATCCGAAGGAAGGAAGTCGTTGAAGCTCTTCCGGCTGAACATGAGCGACTTCGATCCGAAACGGATCTTTTCCATGACATCTGTTTCAGGGTATCCGTCGCACGCGGGCGCCTTGCCATCGAGGTAAGTGGCGAAGCCGGTGTAGGCGAAGCACTTGAATTCGTTTGTTTGCGCAGCCGCAAACGCCTTGAATTCGTCAGAGGTCGTTTTGTAGAAGCCCTTGTCGTCGAGCAACGAGGGGTCGCCAAAGGGTCCTGGCAATTCAAGTTCCCGAATTTCGCTGCCCACGGCCAGAATGTAACCTTGACCGTTCTGAGCCTGTGGGCTGTTCGAACGCCTGTCGAATTTCGAGTTGTAGTACCAGGTCAAAACGCCCGGTTGGTAGCTTGTGGTGACCACGCGGAATCGACTTTTCGGCGTGCTCCCCGCCGACTCAGGAAGGAACATGGCCATGCCACCGCGGCTGATGTTCGCGTCTTTGTTCAACGCGCCGTTGCCAAACGAGGCCTGAGGATCACGGTATTCGAAAAGGTAAAACTGGTTGGACGTGAAGACGTCTGTTCCCAGTTTCGAGGCCTTGAAGCCGCCCGTAGGAACTTCACCACTTTCGAAATCGAACACTCTGCTGCCCATGCGGACGTTGTCGACAAAAAGGCCGAATTCCGTGTAACCCGCGTCGGTGGTCAATCCGATTTCAATTTCAACCGTTTTGCCGCGCATGGCAGAGAGGTCGTAAGACTTCGTGAGCCACACGGGCGCCTGGCAAGCGGCCACAAGCTCGGCGAAGGTTTTTTTCTCGTCGGCAGAAAGGCCGGAGTCGATGTTTTTCTTGCGCAGTGCAAGTGCTTCATCGGCCTTGCAGGCCGCATTTTTTTCCACAAGGGAGTCGAAGTTTTCGTCGCCAGAAAGCGTGCGCAACTCTTCTTTGGTTTCACCTGCCACTTTGACAAAGCCGATGTCGTAATCGGTGACGACCCGAACGTCGGCGTCGCGCGAAGCGAAGTTCGTTTCGGTTTCAATGTGGTAGATGGTGTCGAAAGCAAAAGTGGCATCGCCTTCCAGAGGCACCGTGAAAGAGTACCTCAACGAACGGGTGTCGTTGTCGTAACGACCGGAGTAGGCAAGGTACTGGCCGTTGGCTTCATTCACGTCCACCACTTGCACGGAGTCGGAGGAGGGCTTCGTGCGAAGCAAAGCCGAGCGGTAAACGGGCTCGCCCGTTGAAGGCACGAGCGAGGTGATGTCGATGGGGCTCGAAACCGCGCCTATCTGCTGCAAAATGGAGAGAGGACCTGTGAACGTCGCACGGGATTCCCTTTGGGCCTTTGGAACGTAGTTCACGTGGCCAAGGTAAAGTGAGGTGCGCGTGCCGGCTTCCAGAATTTTCGGCGTCAACCAACCCAACGAGAGTTTGTTGTAGCCCGAAAGCTCCTGAGAAGAGTTGCCCGAATTGCGCGCCATGACATCCCACTCGCCCACGTTGTTTTCGCCCGACGAGGCGTAGGTGTCGGGCAGGGTGAGGGAGTGGCCGAATTCGTGCGTGAACGTGCTGATGTCCGAATATTCCGACTGCATGTTGTAGTCGAACGCGTGCAGCTCTTCGTTGATGCGGAAGCCGTTCGCAGGGCCTTCCTGGCCTTCGCGCACGGGGCCGCTTGTGGGCGCATCCGGGTTCGACTTTTCGAGAAAAACGCTCCAGCGGTGAGGCCAAATGCGGTTGAAGCAATCGACCTTCTGCGCCCGACGCGGGTCGGCGGGGTCGACATCGTCGGTGCCGGGACGCTTGCCTTCCGGATCAAACGTGCGTTGGCAGCTTGCCTGCGACTTGCCCGCGTAAACCAGAATCACGGCATCAACAAAGCCATCGGGCTCATAGAAATTCTTGTCGTCGTCGAGGTCGTTGAGGTCCCACTTGTCGAACGCGCGCCAGAAGTCCTTCGAGGTTCCTTTTTCAGCCATGACTTTTTTCAGAGCGTCGACCACGAGCTCACGGGCATGCTCGTCGTTGGCACCCTGCACCGCCTTGCCGTAATACGACAGGGGCTTTTCGACTCGCACGGGCTGTACGACGTTTCCACCCACGTTGAGTTTTCCACCCGAAACGTGCTTGTAGTAGGTGGTCATCGAACCCGCACCGCTGCCAAAAAGCTCTTTTTGCATCGTGCCGTCGAGGAAGGCCTGGCGGTTCACAAGCGAACCATCGAAACCGCCCGCCTGAGAGTTGTCTTCCGGTGCAAATTCCACGGGAATGACAAGGGTCTGGTAGTTGCCTTTGAGTTCGTAAAGCGGCGTGTGCCCTTCAAAGGTTTCGCGCAGGGTTTCTGCGTTCGAACTTGCCAGGTTGTTTGCGCCGAGCTTCGCAAGAATCTTCGACTCCAGGCCGGTGGCAAATTCACGTAGCGACTTCAACTCTGCTTTGAAAGCCGCGGCGTCTTTGGCCATTTGCGCCTTGAGCGCAGCAATTTCAGCTTCGAGAGCCTTCACTCGGGCCTCGTCGGCCTTGCTGGCAAGGGCCCCTTTGAGGGACTCGAGTTCGGCTTCCAGGGCAGCCAGTCGCTTGGCGTCGGCGGCCTGCTTCTCGTTGGCGCTTTTGTCTACGGCACGAATTTGCGCGCGGACGTCGGAATTTTTGTCGGAAAGCCTTGTGAGAGGGGCCTTCGGCCCCGCCACAGGCGCATTGGGAGCGTCGGTGCGCTTCGCGTCAGACGACTTTTGCGAGCACCCGGGCGTCTGCGCAACAACGGCAACGAGTGAGAAGGCCAAAAAGAAGGGCCTGTGAAACATCATGGAATGACCTCCTGTAGGTTGACCAATCAGCTAACAGAACGCCCACCAACGAGCAACGATTATGCAACAATTGAGAAAAGGCGACTTCTCAAAGAAGTCGCCTTTTTCTTTTTCTTTCGGCATTCAACGGGGGCGCAGCACTTCGCGATTCACACTCGCCGCAAGCTGCACGCAGCCAACCCATTCCGCAGGTCCGCGCAAGACGCGTTCTTGGGTGGAGCTCTCAACGCCAATAGAAACAATGCCGCCCGGCATCTTGAATGCGCACCAGGGCTGAGCACCAGCAACAAGCCCCTCTGCTTCCAAAGCCACACGCGCCGCTGTTGCACCCGAACCACAACATTGGGTGAGCCCCGCGCCCCGTTCATACACGCTCAGAGAAAAATCGGTCTCTTGGTTCGACAAAAAGCCAATGTTCGACAACGGAACGCCCTCCAAGCGCGCAGGCAGAACCGACTGCGCAAACCGGCCCAAGGCCGTGAGGTCAACCAACGGGAGTGCATTGAAACCTTCGCCAACAAGCACGACGTGCGGATTCGAGAGCTCCACGAACCTGGCCTTCACGCTCCGCCACGCAACGGACGGGGCGATGCCCCCAAACGCCGCCAGGACGTCGGCAGGAAGAACCAGTGCGCGAGAGCTCACTTCGTGTCCCATCGAAACATCGACGTCAGCACTCTCACTCGCCACGTTGGATGCGCTCAGGAGGCGTGCAAACACAACGTCTTGACGCAACAGTTCACGCTCGTCGTCGGCAAGCTCAGAATCGGGGCTCGCCAAAAACGGGGGGACGCCCCGCGCGATGCGGAGTGTCTCATGACCACTCCAGAGCTGCCGGTTCAGGGCGTGCAGACCCACACAGCGCAGCGCGTTGCCGCACGTGGCAGCAAGCGACCCGTCGCTGTTCACAATGAGCAGGTTGAGAGTGCCCGAGTCACGGGAAGGCTCAACGAGCACGAGCCCATCGGCACCGAAACCGGCATGACGATGGCAAACCTGCCTGGCAAAGGCGCGCAGCTCGGCCAATGAAGAACAGAATGAGGGCGCAAACGGGGCTTCCAAAAAAAGAAAATCGTTTTGGGCGCCGTGGTACTTCCACAGGACAGTGGGCCTCACTCGGCAACTTCCACCGTAACATCACCCAACACGCGGCACTGACAGGCAAGACGTTCATCTTCCCGTGCCGCCATCGTTTCCAGAAAATCGCGTTCGTGGTCTTCCATGGGGCTCAGGTGCTGCGGATTCTCAATGACCCGCACCATACAGGCGCCGCACGCACCATCACGGCACCCAAACAAGATGCTCGTATCGTGGTTTTCGCAGACGTCTATAATTGCCGCACCTTTTTCGACTTCAATGGTTTTTTTGTCAGTTTTAATTGTCAGAATGGGCATGGGCTTCGGAGCTTTCTGAAATGAGCGAGGCCACGGAAGACCGTGGCCAGAGTTCTTGCGGGGGTCCACCGACTTTCCCATAAACCCGCGCGGCCTTCAACCGATACCCCTTTGTGACGAGGGGGAGGCGAAGCTTCATGGCGACCAATGGTCTTCGACGCTTTCTGCGGAAAAGCGACCACACCGAACACCCCGAGGGCTCCTCGCAGGGGAGCATGAGCCAGGCCGAAGGGGCATTGCCTGCCTCAGTTCTCCGCGCGCCTGCAGGGTTCGCCTGCGGGCTCTGCGGTAGTCAGTTCGTTTCGCTCGCCCATGCCAAGGGCTGTTTGGAGTCTTGTGTGGTGAGGCAGCGCCTCCGAGAGCCTCTCCAGGCCCTGGCGAGTCCGAGTGGCTCGCATTACCGCTGCAGTCTTTGCAGCCGAGTGAGGGTTTACCGCGACGACGCCCTGCGCTGCTTTGAGGGTTGCCTGGAACGGCTCCGCCATACGCGCTCTTTGCCCCATCCCCTGGTGGATGCTCTTGACGGACTGCGCCCAGGGGCTGCATCTGGGCCTTTGGCGCCTGCCTGTGCTTCCTCCTTGCCACGGGGGCCTCTTTTTCGGGGAAGCGCAGGTGCCCTCGAAGGGAACCCCAACCGAGGGCTTCGGGGGTTGCCCCTCGCTCACGCGGGAAGTGTGGCCAGCCCTCTGAGCAGCAAAAGCATGGAAAGTCACCTCGAGGAGTCAGTCGCAACTCCTGCGCAAGGCAAGCAGTGGGAGACCCAAACCTCGAGTTCAAGTCGAAAGCCCCTCTCAAAGCCTCTTTCGGCAGAAGAAATGGCCCGCAAGACACAAGAGCTTCTTCTTGGAGACGTCCCCGAAGGCACGCTCGTGCAAGAAGCAGAACCGTTTTTAGACGGAGACGAGGGACGCGATGAAAGCTCACAGGAAGCCTTCCGCGAAGGCGCCACAGTGAACGTGCTTGGCGAAGACAGACCGAGCGAAGCTCCTCCACACGTTCAGGACGTGTCTCCCGAAGAAGCTCCCGCGCCTGAGGTCCCTTCGGAAGACGCGCCTGCAAAACCCATGAAAGATGCTCAGGGGATCATCATTTACCGCGAACCCGGCATGAAACCATTTAAAAGGGCCGATGCTCGCTACGTCTGCACGGCCTGCCAAACGAAATACTTCACGAAACACGAGGTCGAGACGTGTTTCTCCGATCACCCCCTGCGTCCGGGCTCCGACATGGCGTGACAATAATGTGAAGGAGGGTGGCAATCCCCCTTCCAAAGACCCGGCAGCGGCTTCCTCTGTTGCCGATGTTTTCGCATGTGTGTAAGGGACAAAGCGGTTTCCAGAGCGGGGGCTTCCCCGATTCCGGCACCAACGCCCGTCCATTGCGAAGGAGTTCACGTCCATGCAGTTCTCGAAGACCCTCGTTGCGTCCCTCGTCCTCGTTTCTGGCGTCGCTTACGCCCAGGATGAGAAAACCCTCGGCTCCCGCAAGAACCCCATCAAGCTTTCGATGGTGCCTTCGAGCGACGCCACGAAGATCCTTTCGAGCATGAAGCCTGTGGCGCAATGCCTTGAAAAAGAAACAGGCCTGTTCTTCGACATCAGCGTGCCCAACAATTACGTCGTGGTGGTGGAAGGCCTCGGCTCGAAGAAGGTTGACGTCGCGTTCGTTCCCACGTTCGGTTACCTTCTGGCGAAAGATCGTTATGGCGCAGAAGCTTTCTTGAAAGCCAGCCGTCACGGCGAAACGACCTATAAGGGTGCTATCGTTGCTCGCAACGATGACAAGCTCAAAACGGTGAAAGACCTCAACGGGAAGAAGATTGCGTACGTCGACCCGGCATCGACGTCTGGTTATATCCTTCCCAAGAAGCTCTTTTTGGAACAGGGCGTAAAGCCCTCCGAGGAAGTCTTTGGCGGCAAACACGATGTTGTCGTGACGATGATCTATCAAGGCCAAGTGGACGCCGGCGCTGTGTATTACAACGCCCCCGCCGCCGATGGAAAGATCCGCGACGCTCGTGAACGCGTGCTCACGCAGTTTCCCGACGTCGAGAAAAAAGTAAAAATCCTCGCCCTGACCGAGGAAATTCCCAACGACCCCATTGTCATTCGCAAAGACGTCCGTGCCGAAGTGAAAGCGAAGGTCCAGGCAGCGTTTCAGGCATGTGTCACCACGAACGTTGAGTCGTTCAAGGGCATCAACAACTCCGATGCCCTGGCTCCTGTCAAGGATGCCGACTACGACGGCCTCCGTAAGACAATCAAAGACCTCAACATCGACCTCTCTGCGGAACTCAATAAGAAGAAGTGAGTCCCAGGGAGCCCGTTAGGGTTTCGACGGCTGTGGGGGAGGAAGTGCCACGCACGAAAGGCCCGAGCCGTCCACGGTGAAGGCCACATTCTCGCCCTTCAAGTCGAACACGTAGTCGTTGAAGTCGATGCCGGTTTCTTGCCACTTCGTTTTGTCGGCTTGCCAAAGCGAGTAGTTGTTCTCGGTTTGGTCTTCGAACCACATGCGCAGCCAGGTGTTTCCCACCTGCGCTTTCACGTAAGTGTCTGCTTGTTTCGAGGTTGCTTCGAGAGCAGCTGCCACCGAAGCCTCAGGCCGAATGTCTGCGTCGGCGGGAAACATTTTTGGCCCCTCGACGAACTTGAAAAAGGACTTGTCGGCGGCCAAAGTCGACTCCCGGTTCCAGGTTTTTACCACACAGTTGTTCTGGGGGCAGCCTGTGGTCACCGCCATGCGGACCTTCAGCAAGTTGCAGAAGTCTTTTCGGGCAGGCAATTCAATGACCTTGCCAATTTGGCCCGCGTCTTGTCCACATCCCACGGGAACTTCGTTTCCGTCGTTGATTTTCAAATACAAACACGAGTTCCACCACGACTCCGGCTGCACCTGAGCCACGGTCAGGCGGATAATGCGCTCCGGAGGAGGCGCTGTGGGAACCGCGGTGGGAGCCGCAGTTGGCACCGCCGTGGGCGGAGGCAAAACGCCTGTGCCGGCCGCGTTCGTCCGTTGCGGTGCGGGCACGGGAGGCTCGGTGGCTACGAGAGCCGCCGCCTTTTCACGCTCCGCTATCACGTGCTTTGCGCACGACAGCACAGCAAGCCCACCCAAAAGGGGAGCGAAGAAGAAAGGCTTTTTCCATCCATCTCTTTTCGATCCAACGTGCATGCAGTGAGACTCCTT
>JADCJN010000175.1 GCA_020247005.1 Silvanigrellales bacterium | reverse complement strand
GGAAGGTGCTCGAAGAGAGCCCAACGCATCCCCTCTTTTCCGACGGCCGCATCCACAGGCAACTTCTGTCTATCGCCGAAGAGACACTGGCCGATGCGCACGAACGCGTTGGAGTGGAGTCTCTGCAGGCCTACCGCGTGTTTCTTTCCGAGCGCGACGCGTACGTCAGCGCGCCAAGCGCTCGTGACTTCGTGGAAATGCACGCGACTCCAGAGCCAGGGCAACTTTTTGTGAGTCGTCTTGCCTCACGCGGCACCGTTGGCGCGCAATCAAAGCCCTCACTGGAAAAATGAGAAGAGAAAGAGGGGGGGAGGTTCCCCCTGGCGCCTTCCGGGTGGTGGAAGGTTGCATTGAAAGCGCCAGGGAGAGGAAGGGAAGCGGGGCGGGACAGTGCCGGGGCGACCCCGTGAACTGTTGCGGAGGGTAGGAAACCACCCGGGTTGCAAGGAGATGGTGTCGCCACGTCCAGGTGCGAAGGCGCATCCTGTGCTGACGTCTGGCGAAAGCTTAAAAACAAGGAAAGTCAGTAGGTCGTCGAAGTCGTGCAGACGAATTCCGACGCTGTTTCTTTACAGATCGTCGTTTTCTTGCCTTTGCCGCGAAACGAGTTCGCAGCCCGGGCGCGGAGCCCCTGGCGGGCCTTAGAGGCGTCCCTATTGGACCCTGAATGAACCGACACGACCTCGCGATGACGTCCAAAGCCAGGATGCGAGCGAGGCGTGGTGGGATTCGAGGAGGGGCTCGCGGCAGTGGCAGTGGAAAATGAAGCGCACAGGGTCAGAAGACCCACATACAAGGACGCTTTCACGTTGCGGTGCCATGTGCTCATCGTCTTTCCTCCTCAGAAGCGGTGTTCTGGGGAGTGCAATGCAGGGTGCATGCCAAGCGTGGCCCTCTCGTCATTCCAGGGGCTTGGCATCGACCGCTGGGCCGTGGGTCTCAGACTGACGTTCGGTTCGTCTGGTTTTTTGACACGCTGACCATTTCCTGGACGGCCTGAGCCAGAAGGCGCTCCGCGAGCCGGGTGAGGGCCAGTGTTTCTGGCTGTTTTCCTTCTTCAAACAGACGCCAGAGGCCTGGCTCAAGTCTCACAAAGGTTGTCAACGGAGCTTGTCGTCGCGAGAAAAGCGAGGGCCGTTCTGCTTCTCCGGTGGCGTCATTGTGCAAAAGAGGGCGGGCCTCCACAGCGCGAGAACGCGTCGTGTTTCCTTCTTCGTCGGGTTCAAGCAAAAAACCGGGTCGACCGGGCACGCGCAAAAAGACGTAGGGTGTCTTTGAGCCTTTGGATTCCGAGGACATCCAGCCCGATTCCAGAGCCAAACCGCGCAGGGGGTCTTCCTTCCTGTCGGCGTAGGTCTCACGCATTGCCCTCAAAATGTGAGCGCACTCTTCTGTCAGCTCCGCCAGGGCTTCTGTCGCTCCCGGTGGGATTAAAGATCGAGGGTCGAGGGAGGTCAGGAGTGCGAGCGTTTCAGCAAGGTCTTCTCGTCCCCTCGCAGCCCGTTCTTCTCTTTCAGCCAAGCGCGTATGCCTCGCTTGGCTGGCAACGTCTTTGGCGAGTCTTGCGTTACGTCCGTCTTTCCAGCTCTTGAAGAGTCTCATGAAAACCATAGGAGCGTCTGTCCTGTCCCATGGAGTCGAATACGCCCTTATGCGGCACAAACAGTGTGCGCGGGACTTCGACAAAAAGGAGGTTTGTCGTCGCCGAATTGCCGACGAGTTCATAGAGCACCGTTTCATGATAACACACGGGCGTGCCCTGAAACTCCTTCTTAGAGAGCAACCAAAAGCGGTCGTCAAAAAGACTGCTGAAGTCGACGTGACGTCCTTGTATGCTTCTGTTTTGTTCGAAGGCTCTGCAGTGCGTCTTCATTTCGAAGAAAACGAGCACCGGATTGAAGTGCGTCGCTTTTCCGCGTGGGCCAAAATACTCCGCTGAATCCTCGGGGCTTGCGTGTGGCATCTCCAAACAAATCTTCACACGCTTGCCATCGGCGGTTTTCACGAACACGGGCCCGCCGCCCATGTCACCCGTTTCTTTACGAACAACTCCAAACACGGAGAGGGGCTTGGCCAATTCTTGCTGAATTTTCCGCCACGCTGCTTCTGAGTCGCTCGCGGCATCGAGCGGGTTCCAATGGAACAGCGACCGAAAGGTCTCGTGGAGGGCTTCAGCCGTAAATCCCACATAGAGGCCTTCTGCGTCGTGCAGCACCTGTTCACGGGGACGGCTGGCATGTGGCCCCAGGAGTCCAGAAAGGTATTCGCACGCTTCCAGCAGCTCGACGTCGGCGAGACGAAGGTCAGAGGTGCCGCTGTCTCGCTTTGAAAACTCGCCAATGAAGTCGTCCACCCGCGTTCGCGCGTACTCAAGGCAATCGCGGACGATGCGGAAAACATCTGCGGGAACTGAAAGCTCTTCGCGCCGCTCTCCAGTCGTCCCAATAATGTTGTCTATGTTCCGAATGTGAAGGCATTCCGCTTCAGGAAATTCAGCTGCGAATTCAGGAAAAAGGTGCAGCAGTTCGCCATGCCCAGCCGCCACCACGGAATAGGAGCCATCCTCGTTGAGAAAGGGGGATCCGTCGCGACGAAAGCGGAGGGTCGAGAGGTTGCGCCCTTGCTCTTTCACGTGCCATCCCCCTCGTTTTGCGTCGCCCGGGCGACGCAGGAACTCAGGAGCGAACGGTGTGCCTGCGAGTTCAAAGGGGTTCACCACCAGTGACTTCAGAATGTCGCCTTCTTTCGCGATTTCCTGGCGGAACGCTTCACTTTGGTCTGCGGGCGAAATGAGAATGTTTGCCGCGCAAGGCAACAAGGTGGTCTGTTCCACGAGTTTCAGGCGAAGAAAGGTGTCGCCTTCTTCCGTCGTGGGAACGAGTGCCTTCGGCGCTTTTCCAAAGGCACGAAGCGTCACTTTACCCGCAACATAGGCTTCCAGGGTTTGCTCGGCTTCGGCACCCAGGGTCGAAGTCAGCGACCGGGGCGAAACGGCTGCTGCGACGCGGGGAAGCGTTCGAAACAGAGTTGGGCTTGCTCGTCGCGAGGCTCTGAGCCAGGGGCGCCGCAAAATCCCGTTTTCGCTAGATTCCTCACTTTTAGACGCGTCATTTCCTTTGAGGTCTTGCCCGCCTCCAGGCTTGTGTGCCAAGCGGGCCGCCGAAAGCGACGAAACCGTGCGCTGCATGGAACCGAAGGTCACCAGTTCGCTCAGGGCACTCCGGGTCCTCAGGAAATCTTCGCGGGTTTTCCCGCTGCGCAGACGTCGAAGATGACCTGCCAGTCGCATGTAGTCGGGAGGCGGGGTGAGCGAGGCCAGGGCGTCTGCGAGTTCAGCTCGGAGCTTTGCGTTCAACGTCGCGTCTTTTTCAGCCGTCCATGCCTTTTCAAAGGCAGCCGCCAATCCTGGGGCATGGGATTCGATTTCAGAAACGAACTTGTGCAGCGGGCCAAGGTAACGCGAGGCGGCGCCTGCGGCAGGAATGCAGGTCAGCATGGAGTTTTGGCACCACCAGGCGAGCAGGCTCGTGTCGTGCCGTCGTTCGGCTTCGCTCTTGTCACCTTCCAGAAACCGCACCGCGGCTTTCCAGGTGATGATGCCTCCGTTGGCTGTTGAGCAGGGCGAGACGATGGGAATCCAGGTTTCTCGCCCCTCTCGGAGGGCTTCTCTCACTCGCTTTTCATGAACGCTGAGGCGTTCTAAATTGAGGCGTTCCTCGCGAATGAGGTCCGGACGCAGGGCCGAGGGTGACTCTGTCCCTGTCGGTTGCTCCAGGCGCGACGTCTTCGGTTGAGTCATGGGGCTATCACCTTTCCGTTCCGAGGAGTGCGGCAAGTTTGACCGAAAGAATGACCTTCCTGGCCCTCAGACGCAATGTTTCGTCCTTGACCACGGCCCCTTCTCCGGGCATTTCAAGGGACGAGACGTCGATGGCGTGGATGTCTTCGTTTTTGTTTCTCGTCGTTTTTGTTTTCAATGTGTGGTTTGAGTCCCGGCGCGCCAACTCCGCAGGAGGTCACTTGGTCAGGCTGCACTTGCAGGTCGTTTTGTGATGCAGCCGCTTATGTCCATCTATGGGGTCACCCGCCCGTTGTTGGGTTTGTGGCTCGAGACGTCGCTTCGGGCCTCGGAAGACCGCGCGACGGCGCAGCGCCGTGCTGCGGCTCTTTTCGCAGCGCTGTACCGTGGTGTCGACCGTAGTTTCGACCGCAGTGTCAAAGGCAGTGTTGACTGCAGCGTCCATCCCGCTGAAGTCCCGCTGGTTGCCACGGAACAAAGCGCCGCAAAAACTCTCCCGGAAAATGTCATCCGGAAAGAGGCCCTCGAGTCGCTTCAAAAATCGTTTTCATTTCAGTGTCCCGTGGAAGTGCGAGAAGCGCACCGCAGTGCTGCCGATGGTTCGGTGAAATTTGCGATGGCCACCCACGACAATCTGCTCGTGGAAACGGTGCTCATTCCCGAGCGCGGGCGTTTGACGCTCTGTGTGTCCACTCAGGTGGGTTGCGCACAGGGCTGCCGGTTCTGCCAGACAGGTCGCATGGGCCTTTTGCGTTCCCTGCGCGCCGACGAAATCGTGGGCCAGCTCGTGGCGGTATCCCGCTGGATGGTTGAAAACGCGGTGTCCTCTCCTGAGGCTATCCACAAGAAGGACGTCGCCTCTGACGAGTCCGACGCCAACCTGAAAAAAAGGGTGCCTCGCATTTCGAATGTTGTGTTCATGGGCATGGGCGAGCCCCTCGACAACCTTGAGGCCCTCCTCAATGCCATCGACATTTTCGTTGACGAAAAAGGCCTTGGGTTGTCGCCCAACAAGGTCACCGTGAGCACTGTGGGACTTCTGCCTCAGCTTGAAACGTTCTTGCAAAAGAGTGGAGCTTGTTTGGCGCTCTCGCTCCATTCCCCGTTCGATGCGGAGCGCAGTCGCGTCATGCCGGTGAATGCGCACCATCCCCTCTCCGAGGTCTTGGCTGTTCTGCGCCGTCATGCTCAAGAATCGGGGCGCCGATTCATGTTCCAATACACGCTCATTCGGAACGTGAACGATTCCCCTGCGCATGCCGAAGCGCTCGCAGCCCTTCTTGAGGGGCTCCGTGCAAAGGTCAATCTCATTCCCCTCAACGAGCACGAAGGCACAGCCTATCGGCGACCCGGGCTCGAGCCCGTCTTTGCGTTCCAATCTCTATTGAAGGCGAGGGGCCTTGTCGCCACAGTGCGCCTCTCCAAAGGGCGAGACATCCAGGCGGCGTGTGGCCAGCTCATTCAACAGAGCGGGCGGCGAGGTCACACCGTCCCAAGCCTCGCGGCCACATTGTCTCCCACGCGGTAATGGCGGAACACGTGCCAGCGTCCCGGCTCGCCTGAGCCGTGGGGAACAAGCAGAAGCACGTCGCCGTTGCCAATAATCTGTTCCCTCTCTGGGAGCGGGCATTTGAGCATTTCAAGCAGGACGTGAATAACGCCGCCATGTGTAGACACGACGCCGCAGCGACGTGCTCGGCGAGTCCAAGTGGAGTCTTCTTCAACTGAGCGTCTCGCCGCGCCGTCAACACCCTTGTTCCAAAATTCCACCATCGGGGAAAGTCGCTTTGCGACATCCTTCTTGGCCTCTCCGCCGGGGTAGGGCGTGCTCCAGGCGTCTTTTTCGAATGCCGCATAGAATTCGGGCAAGAGGCCTGGATGTGCCGTCTCGAATTCATCGACCGTGAAGTTTTGAAGCGCGCCGCAATCCCATTCCCTCAGAGAGGGGTGGTCGCGGAAGAAGCAGGGGAGGCCGGTTTGCGCAACCACGGCATTGCCAACGGTGCTTGCGGTGTCGCGTGCTCTGGCCAGGTCGCTTGTGGCGCCCTCGAGTTCGAGTTTGGCGATGCCTTCCAGAGTGAAAAATCCCTTGAGGCACGACGACACAAGGTCGCCCGTGCGCAGGGCTTGGGCCCGTCCGATGTCGTTGAGAGCAACATCAAGTTGGCCCTGAAATCGGCGAGTTCGGTTGTGATCGGTTTGGCCGTGTCGGAACAAAAAAAGAGCGTCCATGCGGGCCTCAAAATTCAAAATCGGGATCGTGCTGGGCATCAGGAGAATAGGCATGGGGCGCGGGCCGACCTTCGGAGTCGAGGGCAACAAAAACGAGGTCGCACGCCACAATCACTTTCAGCTTGTCATTTGGCGCGATGCGTTTCGTCATGACAAGGCACTCGGCGGTGAGTGAGGTGCGCCCCGCTGATTTTACTCGGCACAGGAATTCGAGGATGTCGCCCAGGTCGGCGGGTTGGTTGAAAATGACTTCCGAGATCTTTTTCGTCACGATTTGGCGTGTGCCCATCTGGACCATGCAGAAAAGAGCCGTGTTTTCGTCCACCCATTCCATGAGCCGGCCCCCGAAGAGCCGGCCCGCGCCATTGAGATCTCCGCCCATCACAATTTTGCGAGACATGCTGAAGTACTCGTGGTCGTCGATGATTCGGCTATGGACCCGCACGAGCCGAGACGGAGCATCCGGAGCGACTGTCGCGGCCGGGGCGGAGTTTGGATGTGAGGTGTTCATTTGTGGACTCGCGTGCTTCGGGATATAACGAGGTTTTTCGCAATGCGACTCGCGCACCCTTCGACAGTCGCAGTTTTCAAACACCGGGGCAAGCGCATGGCCGTCATACCGTTCCAGCAAAGATCTTCGAAGAAAGGAAACACCCATTCCTCTCTTGTCCAAAAGAAGCCTCCTCGCGGAGTTCCCGCGTTGGGAATCGATCTGGGGACGACCAATTCTGTCGCGTCACTTTATGTGCCTGGTCACGAACACCCCCGCTCACTTGAGTTTGAAGGCGCTCCTCTGGTGCCCTCCATGCTCTATGTCGATGACCAGGCCAACACGCCCTCCTCCTCTGAGGCCGCATCGAACGCGCCCACATCCCCCGTTGTTGGTCGCCGCGCAAGGGAGCGTCTCGCCATGGACGCTTCCGACGTCGTTCGCTCGACGAAGCGTGACATGGGGCGTCCGGGGCGACTGTTCTCGTCCGGTGAGCGTTCCTTTAGTGCTGAAGAGGCTGCCTGTGAAGTGCTTAAATATCTTTCCCAGCACCCAGAACTCGAGGAGGTGCGCGAAAAGTACGGTGGACTTTGGACGGTGGTCACGGTGCCTGCCCACTTCGACGATGCCGCGCGCCAGGCGACCATTGCCTCTGCGGCGCAAGCAGGTCTTGAGGTGCTCCGCATCATCAACGAGCCCACTGCCGCGGCACTTGCCTACAGCATGCTTCCCGATGTCCGCCACCACGACTCCGAACTTCTCGCAGTCTTCGATCTTGGTGGAGGCACGTTCGATGTGAGCATCGTTGAGCGAGACGGGCTTGTTTTCAATGTGCTGTCGTCTGAAGGCGATGTCGAACTCGGAGGCGATGACTTCGATCTCGCGCTCGCCCGTCACCTCCTGGAAAACGTGGAGCCTGTGCTGTCTGCCAGGCGCGCCACGGAAGATTCCGACTTGTTCCGAAACCTCCTTGTTCTTGCAGAGAGTGCCAAAAAAGCCCTGCAGGAAGAAGGCGAGTTCCGAGTCACGAGCGCAGATCTCGATGGACGTGGAGCACGCATCGACACGGTTCTCACGCGCGATGTTTTTGAGTCCCTCATTGCGCCACTTGTCAGGCGCACGCTCGAGCTTACCGAACGCGCGGTGCTTGCGGCGCGCAAACGTCCCCCTCAAATTTCACGAATCCTCCTTGTGGGCGGCAGCACTCGAGTCACGGCCGTGCACCGCATGTTGCAGGCGCACTTTCCTGCGTGCCTCGTAGATGCCCGCCTCGAGCCCGATCTTGCGGTGAGTTGGGGTGCAGCTGTGCAGGCGGCCATCATTTTGGGCATTGAACCCGACACCATTCTTGTTGACGTCTGCAGTCACACCTTGGGTATTGGAGTCGCCGAAGACAGTCGTGCTGTGGGCGAAAACTTCAAAGAGACCTGCAAAAAATTTGGCATCCTGCAGCCCGTCGACGATGCGAAGCTCGCAGCTCTCTTGGGCCCTCGCCTCGCAGACTTCAATGCCCAGCTTCAGGGCCTCCTTCGAGTGGCTCCCATCATTCACCGCAACTCCCCACTGCCCTCTCGAAAAAGTGAGTTTTTCAGCACGCTCTACCACAATCAGGCTGCGGTTCAGGTTGTTGTGGTTCAAGGCGACGAAGGAAAGGTGTCCGAGAACCGTCTCATTGGCAGTTTCCTTTTCGAACTTCAACAGCCCTGTCCGGCTGGCACGCGGTGTGAAATTCAACTCACTTACGACGTCAATGGCATGGTTCATGTTCTTGCCAAACAGCTCGGCACGGAAAACATCGCGGAAGCGGAGTTCGACAGCCGCACGGGCGAAGTGAAAGGTTGGCTGAGTCTCGACGACACCGACACTGACACCGACACCGTCGTCGATGCCGAAATTGAAACTGAGGCTGTCGCACATCTTTCGTTGGCCCCCGTCCTCTCTGCTCCTTTTGGTGGAGGCTCCTCCCGCCAGTCTTCCCGAACAGAGGAGGTTCACGGCTCTGAATCTTCCGACACCGACATTCTCAATGGACTTCTTTTGCGCCTCAGGCGGCATCTTGCGAAAGTCCTCCCTGGTCAGCCTTCCTCCCCAGATGCCACGCAAGCGAATCTGCCCGCTGCCGTTGCCATGCTTGTGGAGCTCGAGCGTCGCTATACGGCACTCCTCCGGAATGCAGCCCGTGGAGACGAAAATGATGCTCTGCTCGAAGAGACGGAATCCGCCATTCTTGACGGCCTGGAGTCTGCGCGCCCATGAACAGTTCCGCTGCGGTGCAGACGTGCGCCGAATCGCTTCACCGTGTTTGGCCTGCCATCGAAGCGGCGCTTTTGTCTGTCACTCGGTTTCCCTCGTTTTCTCGCTTCCTTTCCGAATACCGTGGCCTCGCACGCGCGGAGTCGCCTTCAGATGCCGAACTTGTCGACCCTACTCCCGAAGAGCAAGCCGAGGCTCAAGAGTCCATAGGGGAGGCACTTTTCGGGGCTCTTCGAGAAGCGTATTCTTTGGCCTCTTCTCCGGAAACGTCGACTTTTGAGAGCGTCGTCAACCTTGCCCTGTTTCTGTGGTCAGGCCCTGGCGATAGAAATTTCCAGTATCGAACGGTTGTCCATTTTTGCGCTCTCGACGGTCTAGGGGATGAAGTCGAATCCGGCATTGTGCTCTCTTTCTGCGAGTCAGGAGTCAGGCTTGGGCCGCCAGGAAACGAGCATTTTCCGACCCGGCTCCCCCTTTCCGCAGTCATCGTGGACGACTCTCTTCTTCGCGACGACAGCCGGATTCTAGCGAGGCTTCGTTCGCTTCAGCGCGAAACGTGCCTGCTTGTCGATGAATGGGAGCACGAGAACGCTCTTCTAGCTGTCGAGCACACCCGCATCCGCCAAAGCCTTGCGGGAGCATCTCCTGCACGTCTTGAACAGGCGCTCCGCGAAATTGTGGGGCGCATGGGGCGTCTCCGGGATGCGTTGTCGGTTTGGGCGCTCAGGTCTTTCACTGACCTCCAAAGCTTTGTTTCGCGCGTAGAGGCCGCAAACCGGAATGCCGACGTTCTTGCGGAATGCGATGCCGCGCAGGCTCTGCTTTTGTCGGGGCTGCAGAAAATCCACCTTCCTGCGTCGGTGAGTCGACACCGTTACGGTTCAGCAACGTTTCGTGAATTGCTTCGATGGTGCAAGGTTCGCTTGACCACGAAGCCGGAAGACGCGGCCACACGTGTTCTTTATGTTGCCCTCGAACTCGGCAATGAGCTTGAAAATGAGTCTGAATATAGCCCTGACAATGGCCTCGCTGCAGAGGCTTCCGATGAAGACAATGTTCACCAGGCGAAGAAAAACATTTGGCACGAACTGGAAGTCGTGTTCGGGTCTCGCACCCACGAATGGAGCCTCGACTACGACCCCTCCTCGGGTCTGAAGGCCTGTTGTTGGCGACTTCCGCGTCAACACCACTTGTTTCTTTGTGCTTTTGTCACCGTGCTCATTTCAAGAAAGCTCACCCCTGCCAAACCTGGCGCCGAGTGGCTTTCCATTCTTGCGAGTCTCGTTCAAATGCCAGAAACATTTCCCTCATCTCCCCTCTCCACAACGGAACTCTTGGCGCCTCGTGTTTCTCCACCGCATCCAGCATTCCAAGAAATGGTCGCACGTGAAGCGTTGGCCTCCTTGGCTGCGCAGCCCCCCACGGAGGCAAAAGGCGGAGTTGAGGCCGACTGTGTTGCTTATCTTGTCCAAGCTCTTTGCGAGCTTGTTCCGGGGGCGACGCCCAAAGATTTTGTTCCCTTCAAGGAGAAGATTCTGTGAGTACTCCTTCAAACACAGAAGAGCCCACTGTGTCGCTCGCAAACGAGACGCTGGCGCCGCGTCCGCGCCGTCGAGCTGCTTCCGAAATCAAGTTGCTTCGGCTCGAACTCTTGCCTCGCGGGGTTTCGCCTTGCGAAATGATTGGCATGGAATGGAGCGCAGCGCAGCCCACGGAATCTTTATCACCTGCAAAAGCGGCGGCGAGTCTTGGCGTCCATGAATGGGCACTGCCTTCTCAAGTCAAAAAGCGTTACCGCACGCTCCAGTTACGTTACCCTCCCGAGCAGTTCCTGGAGAGACACGTCGAGTGGCGCCCTTCAGCTGAACTGCTTTCGAGTCCACGGGCTAGGCTCAACTGGTACTGGCAAAGCGGACTCATTCCCGAATTTCAAGCTGACCTTGCACAGTCGCAATCTCCCCTCTGGAACGTCGATTCCATTGAGCCTCCCCTCACATCTCTGGAAGCACTTCGTCGGCTTTCTCAGGGCTGAGGGAGATTCAGAATTTCTGCTTTGGAATGTCGGCGGGGCGCGAGCATCGCCACCGACATGCGTTCTGCCATCAGCACGGCCCCCCGAGCGAACAAGGCGCGGGTGTGCGCGATGTGCTGAACGCGAAGCTCTTCACCTTCGGCCGAAGCGAAGACGATGTGTTCGCCAACAACATGCCCGACTCGGGTTGCCGAAATGCGTTCTTCTGGAATGCCTCCAGCCAATGCCAGAGTCTTTGCGGTTCCCGAAGGAGCGTCGAGCTTTCGCGTGTGGTGGGACTCCCATAACGCAAGGTCGAATCCAAGGTTCCTTGCAAGGTCTGCAACCGAGCGGCCATCGCGCGTCTTTGCGCCAAGGAGTTCTTCAAACAGGTGGACACCTGCCGAAAAGTTCGAAACCAAGCACCAAGGCAGGCAATCGTCGAGGGTGTCGAGGGCCTTCAACCCTTCGGCGTCAAAGCCAGTGGTTCCCATCAGCATTCCTTTGCACAGAGCTCGCGTTTCGGGTTCGAGTCCTCGGAATGCCTTGACCCAGTGAAGTGTGCCTTCGGGCAAAGAAACATCCACAAAAACGTAAGGTTTTCCTTGGGCTCTCAACACCTCGAGGGCTCTTGGGCTGTCGGCTTTTCCCAGGGCTTGGATCCGGTGGCCTCGCGTGGCGAGGGCCAACGCGATTTCGCCGCCCAGTCGACCATTCGCTCCCAGCAGAAGAACTCTCATGACGAAATCTCCGGTTCAAAAAGTGAATTTGCGATGTCGGATACTTGCACCTCGAAACCCCCTTCACAATGCCCGAAAGGAGGGCGCAAAAAAAAGAAGGAAGTGCTCGTTGACAAGGTGGGGGGCGGTCTGTAGAAACCGTCCTCACCTCCGGTATCTGGAAACGGAAATCGGAGTGAGAAAAGAGTTGGCCTTCGAGGCAAACTCCTTCGAATTGCTCTTTGAAAACTGAAAAGTGAAGAAGCAGAGTGCGGGAAGACCTCGCAACCCCTCCAGAGATGGAACGGGGAAGCGAATCTCCCAAGCTCCTATCAATGAACAACGCAATGGAGCCTTCGAAAGAAGGTTTCTTTGAAGAATCTTCGAAAGAAGATTCTTTCGGGGTTTTCCGCAAGGAAGACTCCAACAAAGTTCGGATGGGGCTTCGTGAGAACTCACGAGACGAAATCAAGCGGGTCGCCGTAAGGCGAGCTGCGAAAATTCAACTTAAGAGTTTG
>JADCJN010000174.1 GCA_020247005.1 Silvanigrellales bacterium | reverse complement strand
TCGCAGAGGGGCTTTTCTTTTGCCCTGAGCCATCTTTCACCGTTCGGCGCAGATTTGGCGAAATGCGAAAAAATCGCATTTTCCGAATCAAGCCGCTCGGGGGCTCTGGGAGCAAATTACAGAAACGGGGTTACACCAATAAATTATTGTCACTCTCATCACGCCATTCGGTAACGGATCTATTTTCGGAATTGAAGGTCCTCTGTTGGCATGCCGAAACATAGATAATAAACGGGCTGAGGATAGCTATTCTAAAAGCGACTTCAAAACGCCTGGGATTCATTAATTCTCCTCATTAATATCACCTAAAGATCTTGCACATTAAGACACTTGGGAATTTTATCGGATCATCGCGAGCGGTCGATGGCTATGGCTCAGTATACCGAGCTCAGGGGTGCTTCGCACCCTTGAGCTGACTGGCTCGCTGAATCACACTATGCTTCTGGCTGGGCGGAGACACTGCCCTGGAGGTTCCGCTATGCCAAAACGCGTTCTTTTTGCGGGAGCGACAGGGCTTGTGGGCTCGCGGCTCTTGCTTCGGTTGAAATGCGATGACCGTATTGAACGTGTGACTTTGGCGGTTCGCCGAGAAACAGGCTTGCAAGGGGGCAAGGTTCAAAGCGTTGTCGTCGACTTTCGCCTTCTCGCTTCCCTCGACGCTGTCTTTCCGACATGCGACGCCGCAGTGTGCTGTCTTGGCACCACGCTCAAGGCCGCAGGAAGCCGTGATGCGTTCCTTGCAGTCGACCGCGATGCCGTTGTTTCTTTCGCAAAACAAGCGAAAGCGGCGGGCGCCCGCACGTTCGTCGTCGTTTCTGCGCTGGGAGCAGACGCCGGTTCAAGCCTGTTCTACAGCCGGGTGAAGGGGGAAACGGAAGACGCCTTGCGAACCATCGGTTTTTCCTCGTTGCACTTGGTTCGCCCTTCGCTTCTTGTTGGGCATCGGCAGGAGTTTCGACTTGCCGAACGTCTCGGAATCGCTGTGGCGCCTCTTTTGAAGATTCTTTTGGCAGGGCCTCTCGCCAAATGGGCTCCAGTGGACGCCGAAGACGTTGCTGTCCAACTTCAATCGGCCCTTTTCGACGAGAGGCCAGGTGTTCACATTCACTTCAATGCCCCAAAATTTTCGTCTTAAGACCTCTCGTGGCGCCGCACGAGATGGCTTTCTCCCCACGGATCGGGAGGCGTGGGCTTGTGTGCAATGGGCTCGCGTGCGGGAACGTTGCCGGCGCGAACAGCCCTTGCAATCAGCAAATTCAATGTGCAGGCCGCCTGGGTGAGAATCGCTTCCAGGAGCTCTTTGTCGTTCCCGGGAGCCTCCTCGTCCCATGATGCGCCAAAGACGGCAAGACAGGACTTTTGCAGGCGGAGAGGGATGGCCAGGGACTCGTCGGCCAGCGTTTCCTCCAGCGTTGCGGATGCGTTTCCTGTTGCAAAGGAACAAGCCCCTTTGATGGCCCGGTGTGCGAGTGAGCAAACCTCGCTTGCCTTCAGAGCTTCAGGTGTGGTGGGGGTTTCACGGGCTTTGGAAAAGAGGGCGAGCGCGGCTTTTAAGTCTGCCAACGCCTGGTGAAGTCCATGAGCTTCAAGAACATTGAGGGCATCCGCCAGGGAGCGTGCCGCCACCGTTTCTCCGAGCGGCACGACACTGCCACCCACGAGTCGATACATGGAACCTTCCGCTTCCAAAGCCGCGTTCGTATCGCGTTCCCATTCTTGCGCATCGTAGGGAATCATTTTCCGAGCGACGAATTCGAAGAAGTCGAAAACCCGCCACCACTCCCAAGTGAAGAACACATCTTTGTACCAGTCGCGTCGGGAAGCGAGGTGCTTTTCGAACTCGTCCATGGGCAGCTTAAAGAAGTTACGTTGGAGGTTCACGAACACGTGATACTCTTGCGAAATTTCTCCGTACTGGTTCGCGCCGACTTTGCCAAAAAGTTTTGACAGCACAATGTTCCATAAACACGTGCGCAGCGTTTCATCGATGCCTTCGCGGCGGTGGGCTGTTGAAGGCGCGTGGCCATTTTTGACGGAAAAGAATCCCTCGCTCATTTTTTCCTTTCCCTCATTTTCGAAGAGCGGCGGGCTGTTCCTTTTTAGACCCGGTCTCAATTGCTGGAATCGACTCCCCTTGTGCAGTGAGCAGATGCAATAGGGCCTCGAGTCGCAAATGGGCTTGTTCCACGTCGGTACCCACGCAATAGACGCCGTGCTTTTCTAAAACAAATCCCACTGCGAGCGAGGGTTCTTTGAGGCGAGGTGAAATGAGTTTTACGAGAGCCTGCATATTTTGGTCGTTTGGGAATACGGAGAGTGAAAAAGGTTCCAAGTGTGTGCGCGCACCCAAAGCTTTGAGTAGCTCATGCCCTTCAAAATGGAAGGCGGGGACGCGACACTTTTCGAGCTCGGGTGCATGGCAGTGCACAATGGCTCGAGCGCTGGGAAAAGCGGAATAGAGCATGGCGTGCAAAAGAGTTTCGTCGGAAGGTTTCGGCGCAAGGGGATGCAGCGGTAAGCCACTCGTAACGTCGACTCTCAGAAAATGTTCGGGCGTGATGAGGCGCTTGTGCAAGCCGCTGCGGGTAATGAGAAAGGCTTCTGGTTGAGCGCGAAACGAAAAATTGCTGCTTGTCGCGGGAATGGCAAGGCGTGAGTCGAGTCGTCGCGCAATGGCGCAGAGCTTTGAAAGATTCACGCGTTCCCACGCGGAAAGAGGGAAAAAGGTGGCGTCGCGCTTGTGCTTCCAAACCGTCTTCATTGTCCGTACAGCTCCTTACGGAAGGCGGCCACCGATGCGCTGACACTTTCTTTCGAGGCAAAAATGCCCGTGCCCGCGTTCAGAACAAAGTCGAATCCGAAGTCGGCGCGGGCCATGGGGCCGTGTTCAGGGCGAATGCCCGCGCTCGGCACCGGAATGGTTTCGTTCACGTGCCAACCGTCCTTGGTGGTGCAGCATTGCGCGATGTCAACGGCAATGTCGCGCTGCAAACCGAGCTTTCCGTAGGGGCTTGGAAACAGCGAGAAGTCTGCCCCCGCCGCCCGTGGGAAGCGAGCGAGTGTGACGCGTGGGTGAATGGTGGCCGTGGTTTCTCGGATTCCGAAGGCTCCCGCAAGGGCGGGGTGAGCCAAAATGGGAAGGCGCGTGAGAGAGCGGAGCTTTTGAAGTTCACCGAGGCCCGCGGTCCACGTGTTGACGAGGAGCGCCGAGGCGCCTGCATTTTCAAGTGCGCGCACAAACAGTTCGTCGATTCCCGACGTGATTTGGAGGTGAACGGCATAGAGGGTTTTGAAATTCCGGCGGGCTTGCAAGGAGGCCACGGTGCTGACGCGTTCAAGGACGTATTTTTCGCTCTCGTCGTGACGTATTTCATCGTCCTTGACGATGTGCACTCCCGCTTCGGCGCACTCTTGGTAGAGCGAGCAAATGGCATCGGCGCTCATCGCCACGTTGGGCTTCAAGATGCCCATGAGAAGCGGTGTGTTCGGCGCGGCACCTGTCATGGCCCGCACGGAAGCGATGCCATGCGCGGGTCCGGGCAGCCTGCTTTCTCCGAAGCACGTGGGTTGAAACCACACGTCCGCGAGCTGCACGCCTTCGTAGAAACTCATTTTTCCAAACAGCAACGTGAGCAGCCAGCCGAGTTGCCCGTGCCAAAGGTTCCACGGAAAAGCCACCGTGGCCCAGTGGTAGCCTTCGCGTGTTTCAAAGGTCACAATGCGAGCGCATTTGCGCTCGAGTGTTTCTTTGTCTACAAAGCGCTCGTCCCAGGCCCCAATCGATTGCCCCAGAGCGATTTCTTCAATGAGGCCGGGCTCGTGCCGAGTGGCGTCGATGCGGAACGACGCAAGCGCGTGGGGTTCTGCGCTCATTTCCGAAAGGAGGGCCCGGTTCTTGATGAAGGGAAGCATCGCAAGGTGTCCTTTTGTCTGTCGTGGCATCAACTTCAAGAATCAGTGTTTTTTTGTTTTCACCGTGTCGCGGGCCTGGGAAACGTGCGCGGCGAGGTCGAACCCGCTTGCGCCACCTTCCTTGTAGACAACGCCATGCTCGGTGACGATGCCGCCAATGAGTTCGGCAGGCGTGACGTCGAACCCAGGATTCCACACGCCAATGCCCGGCGCGGCAATCCGGACGCCATTCATATCGGTGAGCTCAGAGGCTGGACGTTCTTCGATGGGAATGGAAGATCCATCTTCCATGGAAAGGTCGATGGACGTGAGCGGAGCGGCAACGAAAAAGGGAACGCCGTGGTAACGCGCTGCGATTGCAAGTTGGTAGGTGCCAATTTTATTTGCGGTATCGCCATTGGCCGCCACACGGTCGGCACCCACCACAACGCCATGAATGCCACGCGACTTCATCAGAAAGGCAGCCATGCTGTCGGTGATAAGTGTGGCGGGAATTCCTTCGTGAACGAGTTCAAACGCTGTGAGGCGGGCCCCCTGATTATAGGGCCGGGTTTCCGTGCAGAAAGCGTGGTCGAGGCGACCAAGTTCTTGCACCCGCCTTATGATGCCCAATGCGGTGCCGTAGGCGGCCGTCGCGAGACTCCCCGTATTGCAGTGAGTCAGCAGCCGAATGTTTCCTTTTCCCGCGGGTTCAAGCAGGGCTTCCGCGCCGAACGCACCAATGGCCCGGTTGTCTGCGACATCTTTCGCCAGCATCGCTTCGGCTTCGTTGACGAAAGCGTCGATGAGCGCACGTGCACCCTGCGCGTCGTCGGCCAGATTCAAAGAGGTTGCGCTGACGTAAGCTTTTAAACGTCCGATGGCTTCAAACAAATTGACCGCGGTGGGACGGCTTTCTCCGAGAAGTTCGAGCTTCGCCGCCAGAAACCGCACGGCCTCGTCACGGGAGGAAAAGGTCTCGCGGCGTTGAGAGGCCTCGACCGCGAGAGCGAGCGCTGCCGTGATGGCAATCGCCGGTGCTCCTCGCACACGCATGGCGCGAATCGCATCGAACGCTTCTTCCGAAGTTGTGCAGGCATCGTAAACGAACTCTTGAGGAAGACGCTTTTGGTCGAGGAGTTCAAGTTTTCCGCGATGGTATTTGATGGCTTCCAGGGTTCTGGCCTCAGAGGGATTTGTCGTCATGGCGGGGCGTCCTTCCAGTTCAAGTGCGAGGCCCTGTTACGGTGGCGAAGGGTCAGATGCGAAGAAGTTTTTCTGTGAGTGTTTGGGCCATGCTGAAATCTTTGTCCGACAAACCCCAAACGGGCTCGTGTGTGCAGAGCGTGATGTCGAGTGCATGGTAGCCTTCGAGCACGAAAGCCGTGTGGTGATCGGTGGTTTCCTGGAGGGCGGTGAGCAGTTCCAGTGCCTGGAGCATTTCGTTGTAAGTGGGAAGCCGGAAGCGGGCGTGAATGTGCGGCCCCTTTTCGCCCTGAATCAGGGTCCAAAGAGGGGTGTTGGCAGCCCCTTCTGGGCGGACTGTTCGAGGCGAAAGAGTGGCCACATGCTGGTTCAGGGCGGCGCACTGTTCTTCAGGGTTTGAAACCAGCGCGCGGGAAGCCCGTTGGATGCTCCGGACCGCTTCTTCGGGTTGAGCGAATCGAGCAAAGGCAGGGGCCATTTGTGCGAAGGTCGGCGACGTGGACGCCACGGCAGGATGCTGGAGGAGTTGCGCCAAAAAATGCGCCGCCGGAGTTCCGCCCCGTGGCATCGGGAGGTCGGGTTGAACCTCACGCAAGAGCACATAGCGCGCAAGGAACGGGGCCACGGAGGCATCCACTGCGCCGGGTGTCGCTCCTGCGAGGAAGGGGCCTCCCGAGGTGGCAAGCACGGCAGAAATCCATTCGAAGGCCTGGGGAAGCTGGGCAGTGGCCTTCCGAAGGGCGACCGCGTTGCCTCGGCTGTAGTTGACACCCATGACGGGTCCGAGGAGGCGCGTGGAGGCGTTCTCGAGAAGCACCTTGGTTTTTCCCACGTCTCGAGGTGTTGCTCCAAAGAGCTTTGGTCCCGCGCACGGCAAAGAGTCCAGGAATTCCAAGAGAACCAGGCTTTCGTTGAAACCATCGCCCGGCGCAAAGGCGAGAGTGGGAACGCTTCCTTGGGGGTTGATGGCTGTGAGTTCGGCAGGAGGAGTGGCGTCGAGGTCGACTTCCACTTCTTCAACCACACCTTCGAGGCCGCGAAGCCGAAGGCCAATGCGGACGCGCTGCGCGAAAGGACAGAGTTCGCTTGTGTAGAGTTTCAAGGGGGAACTCCTGTGGGGCATTGGCCAGGGTGTGAGGGGGGATTGGCGACGGCAACAAATGCCCGCGAGGGGCGCCGTCGAAGAACCCGATGGAAAGGGAACGTGGCGAGAGACTCCCCTTCGACCTTCTCTCTGCGCCAGACTCTAAGCGCATCTGGCAAAGGCCCGCAACATGGAGGTGCCCGGCATGAATTTCGAGCTCTCCCAGCTCATTGGGTTGTATTTGCCAGTTTCCATTGGTGTGGTGGCCCAAATCGCCTTTCTGCTCTTGCCTGTGGACCTGAAGAACTGGCGCGACGACACCCTCAACGCCATGACTTATGTTGCTCTCCAGCTCTTTGTCGCAGCGGTCGTGTTCGTGGCCATTCCCCGCGTGTTTGACATCTTCCATTTGGACGCAAAAGGGGCCTTCCTTCTTTTGTGCGTCGTGCTCGTTTCATCGTGGATCCGGGTGATTCGCATCATTCCCTTGGAAGGGACGTCGCCCATTCGTCTGGAGGCCACGTCACCGCCCGTTGTCTTGTTTACCGACTTCTATGACAAAGACAGACTGCTGCGCCTTGCCGCCCTTTCTGAGAGCTTGCCTGACGACATCCGCCGCATTCAAAGAATCAAAGAGCGTATCCGGAAGAGGGGGCGCGACTCTGTGCGAGGCAATGCGCTGGCCATTCGTTCCTGAGGCCTTTGCAGATTCGCAGTGCGTCATCGTTGCAATTTCGAAAGTTTGTTTGTATCAATGCAACCCACAGGTGCATAAGCCGGTTTTGTGCTGGTTTTTTTGTGCTCTACGCACGCATTTGTTTTTTTAGATCATGTCGAAATGTCGAGTGACTTCGCAAGACGCCTGGAGGATTTAAGCGGTGGCAAAGGAAAAGTTCGATCGTACCAAGCCCCATATGAACATCGGAACCATTGGTCACGTCGACCATGGCAAGACCACGCTGACGGCGTCCATTTCAGCCGTACTTGCGAAGGCCCAGGGCAAGACGGCAACCAAGTTCGACGAAATCGACAAGGCTCCCGAAGAGAAGGCGCGTGGCATCACCATCAATGCCTCGCACATTGAGTACGAGACCGAGAAGCGTCACTACGCTCACGTGGACTGCCCTGGCCACGCGGACTACATCAAGAACATGATCACCGGTGCGGCCCAAATGGACGGCGCGATTCTCGTCGTTGCCGCAACGGACGGCCCCATGCCTCAAACGCGCGAGCACATCCTCCTCGCTCGCCAGGTGGGCGTTCCTTACATCACTGTGTTCATGAACAAGTGCGACATTGCGGACCCCGACCTCCTCGACCTCGTTGAGATGGAAATTCGTGAGCTGCTTGCCAAGTACAAGTTCCCTGGCGACGACACGCCCATCATCCGTGGTTCGGCGCTTGGCGCGCTCAACAACGGCACGGGCAAGCGTGACGACGCGGCGTCGAAGTGCATCTTCGAACTCATGGATGCCGTCGACACCTACATCCAAGAGCCTGCTCGTCCTATCGACAAGCCCTTCCTGATGCCCATTGAAGACGTGTTCTCTATCTCTGGCCGCGGGACCGTGGTGACGGGTCGTATTGAGCAGGGCATCGTTAAAGTCGGTGAGGAAATCGAAATCGTGGGCATCCGTCCTACGACGAAGACGACCTGTACGGGCGTGGAAATGTTCCGCAAGCTTCTTGACCAAGGCCAGGCTGGCGACAACGTCGGCGTTCTGCTCCGCGGCACGAAGCGTGAAGACGTTGAGCGCGGCCAAGTGCTTTCGAAGCCCGGCTCCATCAAGCCGTTCAAGAAGTTCAAGGCGTCGGTGTACGTCCTCAACAAAGAAGAAGGCGGCCGTCACAAGCCCTTCTTTAAGGGCTACCGTCCTCAATTCTACTTCCGCACGACCGACGTGACGGGTGTGGTTGAGCTTCCTGCGAACGTGGAAATGGTGATGCCTGGCGACAACGTGGAAATCGAAGTCGAGCTCATCACCCCTGTGGCCATGGAAAAAGGCCTCCGCTTCGCGATCCGCGAAGGTGGCCGTACGGTGGGCGCCGGCACGGTGTCTGACGTCGTTTCCTGAGTCCGCTTGGCTCATTCAGAGCTTGAAAAGCCCCCTGGCCTTTGCGGGTTCACGGGGCTTTTTTGCGTTGCGTGGAAAGAGGCCTCGTTCAGGGAGTCGTGGACAAGTTTCCCAGAGGGAATGCCATGCCAGGAGGCAACTGAACCTCGCGCGTGGAAAGCACCCGACTTGCGTTGAAGTTGTGAGACACCTGTGTCCAGGTGTTGGCGCCGTCGCCTGAGTAAAGCCTCTTGCCATAGTGAAGAGTGTAAGCATTTCCGCTGCACGCCACTCGAAGGTGTGTGGACATGCTGTCGTCCGATACAACGCCGGTGAGGGTGCTCCACGTCGCTCCCATATCGTTCGACACCTTCACGCCTCCAGGCGATGCGTACTCTGCCGCAAACACCTTTCCGCCACAGGATCCCATTTCGAAACTGGGAAACGGAGTGTTCGGAGAAGTGGAAGTGCCGCCAAGAACATGCCGTGTCATCTGGTAGTTCGTTCCGTTGTACGAAAGCCACGCGAGAATGCCATTGTGCGCAACGAACCCATAAACAGTCATGGGACTCGTGACGCCCGTTGAAACAGGGGCGCTTGTGACGCCAGTGGCAAGTGATACGGCCTCATAAATATTTTGGCTTGTATTTTGCACGTACAGCGTGTTCGTTGCTACGTCGATGCTGGCGATGTGGCTATAGGTGTCTGATCCCGTGTTTCGTTGTTTCCAGCCCGCTCCGCCATTTTCGCTCGTGTAGATTCCCGAGTAAGTAACAAGCACCAGCACTCCACTCGGGGCTGAGCCTAAAAAATACGTGCTGCTATATTCGGAAAGCGATCCTTCAATCGATGGAGTGAATGGCGTCCAAGTTTGACGGTTGTTCGACGAGCGGAAAAAGCTGTAATTCATGCTTGAGCCTGAGCCCCAGTGGTTGCCTCGAGCAATGAACTCGCCGTTGGCGAGGGGAGCCATTTGCAGCGAAGAATTCGTCGCAAAAGGAACGCTCGTCCCGGCGCGCAAGGTGTTTGGCAACGTTGCGTTGGGTCCAAACACACTCAGTGTTGAATCGTACCCATCGGTGAGCACGCCAATCATGCTTCCAACGACGATGGGAGAGGAGAGATAGCGAATCCCATTGGTTTTGCATCCGCCAGACTGAAACGCGGACTGAAGAACCACGGCAGTGCGTGACGCCGCAGGCGTGAGGTCGAGGGCGCGAATGGATGAACCCGAGGGTGTCGTAAATGCAAGATTTTGATTCTTCAAGAGGTACGGGGTTCCAGTGCAATCGTTCGAGGCAAAGAGCACTGCCGGCTTGAGTTTGTCCAAGTCTCCTGAACCCGCCGTGAAAGGCTGGGTTGTTGTGAAACGACCGGGCTCACTGTCGGAATAAATGGGAACCAGGACGCCATCGGTTGAAAGATACGTGAGCGCGCCATAGGAAACGAAGTTGCCGACGTTCGTTCCATTCCAGTACAGGGGGAGTGCGGTGCTCCCTGCCGGCAGTGCGCAGACGTACGACACCACAAGGTCACTGGAACCTGATGCCGGATTGTAGGTCTGCGATGTCGTTCCAGCCGCCTGCGTCCAAGAAGAGATTTTTGAACCTCCCGCAGAGCAATTGGCTCCCGCGGGTTCTGCCTGCACAAGCAAGCCTGCACCCACGCCACTTGCGCCTTTGTCACCTTTGTCTCCTTTGTCGCCCTTCAAGAGTGAGGCGTTCAAAAGAAAGGGGCTTCGAAGGTCGCTGCCCGTGAGATTGACAAAAGGCAGCCCGGCTGTGTCGTTTCCAACTGACGCGCCAATTGGAAGAACGAGGTCGCGGACCAGGGTTTTGCCGCGGACGCGGAGCCGCACGGTGGACTCGCCAAGGTACGTGCGCAAAGCGTAGACGCCTCGAGCGTCGGGTCGCACGTCGCCGCCCTCGTCAGCAAGCCCGATTTCCGCGCCCGAATGCCCGTCGACAAGCGAAAGCTGAAAAGCGTCGGCCGGATTTCCGTTGGCTTCGTAAAGAATTCCCATGACGTTGCGCATGGCTTGTTTTTGATATGCGCCGAACTGAACGATGATTTCTTCCGTTTCTGGCGTGATGGCAAGAGTTGAGGTGGAACGCGCGACGTAGACTTCATCGGCACTGCGTTGCGAAACAAGGGTGGCTTTCAATGATGTCGTGCCCACGGGCAACACGACGTCGTTGGCACCCACCGTCAGCTTCTGTGTCGCTTTGGGCACATCGCCTTCCCACGCACCGAGTCCAATGAAGGCGTGCTGCAAGGTCTCGCCCGCGAGTGCCATGCCCTTGTCGTCTTGGAACACGACGCGAACGGAACGGTAGGCCTGGGAAGGGGCCGTTGCGGTGGTCGCCTTGTTTTCCGACTGGCAGCCTCCAGACATGCATGCAGTCACGACCATCACAGACGTTAGTGCTTTCACAAGTGTGCGCGACATTTGAGATCCTCTTCCACTGGGTTCTTCAGTGCGTCTATCGGAAGAAACAAATCGGGAGTGAGGGGGTTCAAAAGGAATTGAGACATCCTTGAGGCTTACGATTTTCTTGGCACCTGCCAGGTCAACCGACATTCCTTTCTGTGGGGGTTCGACCACCCTACGGTTTTCTCCGCTTCGCGACGGTCCTACGCCAACGCCAACGCCGTGACCTCGCCTCGATGCCCTCTCCAGCTTTCTCTCTTCTTGACCGATGGAGGCATCAGGGCCGCGCGGACACTGCGGAGTTTGTGGAGTTGACATGAGAGCTTTTCGCTCACGACGCCTTTTCACATCCCTTGCGGCGTTCATGGCCGGCTTTGCAGGCTGCACTCCTCAAAAAGTGGCCGTCGATGTTGAGGCCACCCAACCGGGTGCGGTGTTGAAGAAAGCCACTGGCAAAAATGAAAAAATGAGAAGCAGGTACCTTGTTCGCCTGCGCGAAAAATTTACCCTGACCCGTGCCCAAGAAGTGCGGTTGGAACCTGCCTTTGAAAAGCTCGAGAAAAATTACGGTGTCGAATGGACTGAAAAGTTCGCGGCCACATTGGGAGAGTCACTTGCCGCAGCCGTTAAAAAAGGCTCTTCCACCGCGACGATCGTCGCGGAAAGAGTGGCCGAAGACATCATTCAGGCGGTTGAGACATACACAGTGGCACTGCCGGAAAACCCGTCGCAAAAATCCACGCCTCCTTCGCCCGCCGAGCTTGTAAGGTCGGTTTTTGAAGAGGCGGGCGTTCCGTTCCCGGAGGCCCCTGTCGAGGGAGGTTCGCAGGGCAGTGCCGATGCACTCACGCTCTCGCTTGCTTCCTCGACGCTCGATTCCAACTGCGCGGTGCGCTTTGCAGGAACCGTCACCGGAACCGCGCCAGCAGGAGCATCCTTCGCCGCAACTTCGGGGCTGAGCGGCATTCCTGCGATCGCAAGCGCGGAAGGGCTTGTTTTCACACTGCCGTTTGCCGCCACGGCAGGAAACTACACGGCCCAGTGGAACATCCTCGATGCCATGAGCAACCCTCTTGGGGCCGCTTCGAAGGGACTCTCGCTTGTGACGCCTGCCTCGAATTTTGCGCTTGCCCCACCCTCACTCGGCATGGAGCTTGGCCGTCAAAGGCCGCGAGCCACACCCTCTTCAACCGACTCATGCCTTCTTCGGGGCGAGGGTCAGTACGCGCAGATTGTCGCTGGAGCGAATCACACCTGTGCGCTTTCGAGGGAGGGCACCGTCACATGCTGGGGCTCACATTTGGAAGGGCAGATGGGCAATGGTGCGATGGCAACCTTGAGCCCCCCGGTTGTGGTGCCTGGACTCTCACAGATGAAGTCCATTTCAAGTTCGAATGGGTACCACACCTGCGCACTGTCCCAATCGGGCGGGGTGAAATGCTGGGGAACAAACTGGGCAGGCCATCTTGGAGATGGGACGACAACAAACAGCAGCACTCCAGTGGACGTGCCTGGGCTTGCCGGGGTGAGTGCTCTGGCAGCGGGAGGCAGCCATACCTGCGCGCTCACGGGCTCTGGAGCCGTGAAATGCTGGGGAGGAAATGGGTTAGGAGGAATAGGAAATGACTCGATTCTTAACCTCTTTTCGAAGGCCTCTCCCAAGGGCCTCGGTTCAGCCACGGCCCTCGCAACGAGAAGCGGCCACTCCTGTGCGCTCACGACCTCTGGCGGGGTGAAATGTTGGGGATATAACTCCAACGGGCAGCTTGGCGATGGCACGACAACAAACAGAAGCGCTCCGGTCGACGTGCCGGGGCTGGCCGGTGTGAGCGCACTGGCAACGGGAGATTTGCACACCTGCGTGCTCACGGGTTCTGGCGGCGTGAAATGTTGGGGATACAATGGGGAAGGCCAGCTGGGCGATGGGACGACAACACCCAGCAGCTCTCCAGTGGACGTGCCAGGGCTGACCGGGATGGGGGCTCTGGCAACGGGCCACCTCCATACCTGCGCGCTGACAGCCACTGGCGGCGTGAAATGCTGGGGATCGAATTCCGTGGGCCAGCTTGGCGATGGCACGACAGTAAACAGCAACACTCCGGTGGACGTGCAGGGGCTTGCCGGTGTGAGCGCACTGGCAACGGGAACCCACCATACTTGTGCGCTCACAGGCTCTGGTGACGTGAAATGTTGGGGACATAATGTGAGCGGCCAGCTTGGCGATGGCACCACAACAAACAGCAGCGTTCCAGTGGACGTGCCGGGGCTTGCCGGGGTGAGCGCCCTGGCAACGGGAGGCAGCCATACCTGTGCGCTCACGGGCTCTGGCAGCGTTAAATGTTGGGGATTTAATGGCTTCGGCGCGCTTGGCGACGGGTCGACAACAAGCAGCAACACTCCGGTGGACGTGCAGGGGCTTGCCGGCGTGAGCGCCCTGGCAACGGGAGGCCTGCATACCTGCGCACTCACGGGCACTGGTGATGTAAAATGCTGGGGATATGACGCGAGCGGCCAACTGGGAGGCGATGGAACCAAGGCAAATAGCAGCGTGCCTGTGAACGTGCAGGGGCTCACTGGAGTCACTCAGTTCGCTTTAGGAGGCTCTCACACCTGCGTCCTGACAGGCTCAGGTGGCGTGAAATGCTGGGGAGAGAACGGATTAGGCCAGCTCGGCTGGCAGCCTCAAAGCCTCGTGCCCGTGCAAGTCGATTCGCTTTCGGCGATTGCGCGCGAGGAAAAGGCCTTCAGCGTTGCTCCCGGAATGTAAGGTTCCACAAGGGTCTGCCTGGGTCTGCGCGTCTCAGCACTCACGAGCCAGCTCGAAGAGTGGCCTCGGCTTGCTCACGGGCTGGCTTGGTTCCAGGACTCGGCCGAATGCGCATTTTGTGAATTCGGATGAAATGCGAAAGCAAGCCGTTGCTTGAGCTCAAAAGGGAGCTCTGGCAGCGCTGAACGCGGAATGAGGAAGGTGGACAGGTTGAAAAAGTCGTTGAAGATTTTGAACCGCTCGACCGTCGACTTCAGGTACGGGTATCCCATGCTACCTCCCGTACCAACCTTTACGCCTATCATGCGGTGCACCATGACGGCATGTTGGGAACGCCACGTTTGCAGGAGTTCGTCGATGTCGACAAGCAGCGTGAGCAGACGAAACGGCATGTGAAGGATGGGTTGGTCGCGGTAGAGATTGATAAAGAGAGCCGCATGCGTGGCGCGAAGAGAAAGGCGGCGGTGACCTTCTTTCACGAGCTTGGAATGAACGTCTTCGTTGAAGAGCGCTTCGAAACTGAGCTCCGTGTTTTGGATCTCTTGGAGCTGACGAAGTTTGTTTTCCTCGGGGAGCGTGGGATGCGTTTTGATCGCTTGGAGGTCGGCTTCCAACCGGCCTTTGACGGCCTCACGGTAGCTTTTCCAAAAGCTGTAGCCCTCGACGTCAAGAAAGGGGGTGCGTTCCAGCCAGCGTTCGACGAGGTCGAAGAGTGAAGGCTCTTTTGCGGACTCTCGCACATCCCGCACTTCGCTTGCGCTCAGCGCTGTGACGAAGGGGCTCGTGGGACAGCCAAAACGCTCTCCCCCAGGAAGGCCCAACAGGAGTTCAATTTTGCGGAATTGCACGCTTTGAAAGCCACTTGCCGGAGACAAGAGGTCGCGAAACTCGAGGAAGTCGAGCGGTGTCATGGTTTCAAGGACACGAATGTGGTCGACCAGCAGCTTTTGGATGTCGGTGACGCGCTCTAAGCGCGCGACGCAAACGCCCATATTCTTCTCATCCACGGTGCTTTCCGAGAACATCCGCATGACAGAGCTCAGTTCATGCAGAATTTGCTTGAACCAGAGTTCATGTGCCTGGTGGACGATGATGAAGAGCATCTCGTCGTGAGCTGGCGCGCCCAATTCGACGCTCTTGGGCGACTGCTGGCCCAGGAGGCCATCGATCTTCAAGTAGTCGCCGTAGCTCATCTGCCGCGAGGTCATCGGTCGTCCCCTCGAAGGGTTGTCTTTGTAACAGTACGCTGAAGGAGACAAAAAAAAGGGGCGAGTCTTACTCGCCCTCTTTCATCTTCTCGACCTTGTTGAACTCGAGTTCGACGGGAGTTGGCCTCCCGAAAACCGAGATGAGCAGGCGGAGCTTCATTTTGTCGGCCTTGACCTCGTCGACGTCGCCCACGAAGTTCGTGAACGGACCGTCGATGACGCGGACCTTTTCGCCCTTCTCGAACGTCGCCTTGGGCCGCGCAGCGACTTCCTTGGCGATATGAGCCGCACGGTTCACCACGCGGTCGACTTCTTCGTCGCTCACCGGAGGAGGCATCTTGTTGTGCGCTGCGCCAATAAAGTTTGAAATTTTTGGGGTGTCTTTCACGCAGTGAAAGGCAGGATCCGTCATTTCCATTTGGATGAGCAGGTAGCCAGGCATCATTTTCTGCTCGACGAACTTCTTTTTGCCCTTTTCGTCTATCTTCTCGACCTGTTGCGAGGGAATGACGATTTGGCCGAACAGCTCCTGGAGCTTCATCTTTTTGATGCGCTCTTCCAGCGTGGACTTCGCCTTTTTCTCCATCCCCGACTGGGTGATGATGGCGTACCATTTAAAGCGTTCGTTTTTGAGAGGAGCGGCTTCGGAGGCCGCGGCCGTTTCGTTGTTTTCCATGGACCCTTACCTGTTACGCCGGCAAAACCGGAAAATGGGGAAGCGCGAGGAGGAGGCCTCAGGCCGCCGTGTTAAGCACGAGGTTCACCAGCTTGAGGAACATGAAGTCGGCGCAGAAGAGGAAAATGGACGAGACGATAACGAGTGCGCACACGACAAGGGTGGCGCGCTGCGTTTCTTTCAGCTCGGCCCACGAGACGCGCGTGAGTTCGCCTCCGGAGTCGACGACGTATTCCTTGAGCTTCTGCCAAGCGAGGAGTCCCACGACAACCACGATGGTGAGCACCGTCGCAAGTCCGTTGTTCCATGTGTTGAAACGCGGATTGACGACGCTGAAGCCCGAGGCCGTTTGAGGCGTGAAGTGGGTGGCGATAAAAACGCCCAAACCGTGGAACACGTACCAAAAGTACGCCGCGAAAATGACGTAGAACGCAAGCGCATAGCGATACGCAATTGAGTTTTCCTGCATGGCCCATCCTTCACATTGACTTTCGGTGGTAGCACGAACGCTCCGCTTCACACAAGCTGTGGCTCAGGTGAAGACGAGGTGTGTGAAAAACCGCCGCTTCGCATTGCCTCCGTGAAGGCTTGCATGGCGGTAGCTGGGCAGCAGCCTGTGCCCAGCCGTGTTCACCCGGACAATGCGGATGCCGCTGCTTGGGAGACCCAGAGCAACGAGATCGCAAGCCGCCAGAAGCTGGAGGTCGGGGTGGATTTTTTCAGGCAGTCCGTTTGGCACAGAGGCGTGCAGACAGTCGTGGTAGATTTCGGTCATCACTTTGCGTTGCCCAAACTCAAGGGAGGGCAAAATCCTGTTGGCAAAATGCGTTTCCAAGGCGTCCCGCACGTCTGGGCCGCATTCGTAGCTTTCGCCGAAGATCGCCGGAGAAATAACGACCTCCATTTTTTGAAGAAGAGAGAGAACGTCCATTCCGCGCGCTGCACCTTCTTCAAGAAGAAGCCTCACTGCCCCTTGCAGCATGCCCGCAGTGTAGCCTCGCCAACCCGCATGCACGAGCGCGAAGCCTGCGTAGCCTTGGCCTGAGACAGCGAAGGCGACGGCAAGGCAGTCCGCTGTGGAAATGGCCATGGGCTCGAGCGCGGAAACGGCGGCTTCAAAGCCGAACGTATACAGGCCGTCGGCCTCGGGCCATTCGGAGTCTTCCTCCAGAGGCAAGCGCGCTATGGTCGCGCCGTGAACGGCTCTGACTCGGGCAGCACCCGGCAGAGGATTCTCGAGAGTGAAAGCCACGCGGGCCGGTGCCCTCGCAAAAGGGATGTCGGCCGACAGCACACTCGCCCCGGGTGACGGCAGTGAAACACACTCCGGACGAAATGCGGCTTGAAAGCTCGCGGGAAGCAAGCCTGCGGGAGTGGTGGGAACGGGGGATTCGTGAAGGAAGAGCACGCGCAGCCTCCCAAAACGCCCGTGCCACAACACTCACAGGCGGGTGCTGGTGACCACCCTACCGGACTGGAGCCTGGCAAGCAAAATTCCTGCGGCCACACCCACGTTTAAGGAGTCCACGGTGGCGTTTCCGCCCGGAATGCGCACGACGTAATCGCAGTTGCGCGCCACTTCCTGGCGCATGCCCTTGCCTTCGTTGCCAAGCACAAGAACATAGGGGCGATCGTTCGGCACGCCTTCTGGTGCAACGGCATTTTCACCCAAGGAACTCCCGACAACCCACACGCCCGCTTCTTTCAGCTGAGCAAGGGCCCGGTTGAGATTCACCACAGGGGCGAGCTGAAGCGAGAAGGCGCCGCCTGCAGACGCCTTGATAACCGTCGACGTGAGCGCGGCCTGGCGATCTTCGCCAAAAATGGCAAAGCCCGCGCCGAAAAAGGCAGCCGAGCGGAGCACCGAACCAAAATTGCGAGGGTCTTGGACCTGGTCGAACACGATGCCGAGGCAGCCTTTTTCGCCGGCAGCAGCTTTTTCACGGACGTTGCGCAGAATGTCGTGAAGAGCGACCGTGGGGAATTCGGGGACGATGAGGCACAGACGTTGGTGATTGAGCGCTTCGTCGCCGAGAAGGGGCCACGTTTCGTCTTCGTGTCCTTTGCAGACCTTGACTCGGATGCCGACAGCCTTGGCTGAGTCGACGGCATCTCGCAATTGGGCAGGCACTTTACCTTCCTTGTCGGCCAGAAGAAACAAACTGTAGGCCGAGACTTTCGCGCCCTCCTTGCCCACCAGATCGGCAAGCATGGCTTCGACCGGTCGTCGGCCCCACACGAGGAGGGGAGCGCGTTCTCGGCCGGTTTTCTCGGAGCGGGCGTGTTCAGGACGTGCCCTTTCAGGACGTGCCCTTTCAGGACGTGCCCTTTCAGGACGTTCAAACCTCTCT
>JADCJN010000173.1 GCA_020247005.1 Silvanigrellales bacterium | reverse complement strand
GTTTCCGTCAGCTTCACCGCCTCAACCTTAAACTCATCCGAATAACGCTTTCTTGTGGACATGACTGAAAAACCTCTCTGGGGCTTCGCTACCCCGGATTCTGTGTCCACTCAACCGGTACCACTCCAGGGCGACAATCGCAAAGTCTACCCCATGTGTGCAGTGCCATCACAGTTCCCCTTGGGTTCACAGCCCAGAGTTAATGCCTGAACGTATTCATGCGGCTCTCAAGGATTCTGCTTATGCACGTTCGACGATGCACAAACCGACATCCGACTGGCTGAAGTCCGACTACGAGCCTCCCTTTGACCCACCATTGGTGCCGTCGTCGATAATGCTTACGTCCAGGAAAGTAGGCACCAAGGGAATTCCTTACATTGTCGTCGCCCGCGAAAAATTAGAGAACGCCAAAGGCGTCGAGAAGAGACCCTTTGCTCCGGGTTCGTGGACGCCCAAGAGATTGCATCCCGCGACGCAGAAGGCGATATATTGCCTCGCGTGCCATGACAATGTCGGATCCCCCAAGACGCCCCAAATGGCATTTATGTTCGGCGCAAGCGGGAGGTCGGTGCTGCCGAAGGGAGCGGGGAACAATTGGCATGACCTCATGTTCGGAACTCATCTGGATCAACGAAAGATAGACGAATTTTTCAGCATGTCGCAGGCCGAGATAGAAGACGCATGGCGTCCGCACGTCGAAGAATGAACGAGTGTCACGTCCCAGCCTAACAACAGCACTTCGATCCCAGGGCACGACCGCACCCGGGTCATGAAATTGTCGTTCCATGCGCACGCCCTCCCCGTCAACGATCTTCGAATCGATGCGGCCCTTCAATCGGTAACTCTCGCCCGTGAACACGAGCACCTTGGCTCGATCGAACATCCGATCGATTGCGGCGGCCGCGAGAACCGGATTGGGGGAAAACGGTTTTATTGCATTTGAATTTCGTTCATTCGGAACCCGCAGATATCTTGCGCTTGCTAAGAAATATAGAAATCAGGAATCTTGAGAACTTTCATTTTAAGGGAACTCAAATGCGACTGCACCAAATGGTCTGCGTCCACGGGTAGGAAAACGGAGGATTCCCTGACCAACTGGAAATCCATGGCTGAAACGAAGCGTGGAGTTACCCCCCAGTCAACGGACACCCGGTTAATGAACTCGTGACTGTCGGAACTCGTGCGGGCTTCGCATCCGCAGCGCGCTGCGCGGCGCATTGTTGTTGTAGTCTTCAATCCAAGTTGGAATCGATCTCAACTCAACACGACGTTCACGTTTCGCAACTCGTTTACAGAGACATAGTCGTGCTTGAAGCCCTTCACAAAGCCTTCAGCCATGCCATTGCTCTCGGGAGAATAGGCAGGCGAGGTGGCTTAAGGTTTCCCCCAAAACGAGCTTCGATGGCGGCAATCATAAGGTCTCGAATGGCTTCACCCGTAAGGCCATCAAGCAGCATCTTTCGAAGTCAAAGTCGTCAACGCGTCGCAAACTGCCTTTAAATCGGATCAGCCAAAGAGGGCGAAGAAGGTCTTCACCGACAAAGAAAAGGTTTTCGAAGACATGTTCATGCCGCACCTCCCGGGCCGGTATCGGCTGCACAAGCGTCTTCTTGACCTCATGTTTTCCTGGCATCGTCATTTGTCGTGAGCATCTATAGTCTTCACGACTCCATTCCTTACGGCTGTCGTCCACACGATTTAAAAACCAAGCAAGTGACTCCTTGTTCCCTGACTTGGAAACGTAGCAAATCCAGGGGCTCATTCTTACGCCATTTCGCCTTGAACACTCATTCCTGCCCCTGTGAGCCAACAGAGCTTTTTTCGGCGAACGGAACGTAGACTTTATTTTCTTGCACGGCCGCCCTGTAAAGCGGTTCAAGCGCCGAAAACGCACCACGAAACGAGCTCACCTCTTGGGTCCAAAGGAAGTCAGGATGGTGCGGCACGAGCCAAGACCCTCCCGTAATGTTCCCTTGCCCGTCGATGTCCAAAACGTAACGAAGGCGCTGCGTGTTTTCGGCATACAGCCCAGGGTCCCCAACGTACGCATTGGGGCGTGGCCTCGCGAGCGAAGGGTGGCTGACAACCGTTTCCACTTCCACACGGCCCGGTGACGACGACAACACACGAGACGAGTAGGCATGAACAGGATAATTCCAAATGGCACGGGCAGGGTCGAAGTCGACCACATAACCTTTTTTGGCTTGGCCAAGAAGATTCGCAAGAACGACGTGAAATGCGCCGGCATCAAGATCTTCACACGGACCACTTTCCGCCGCGACATCGCAGCGGCGCCCTACGAACCGTGTGCGCGACTGCGAGGCTTCCCCCATCCAATAGGCAAGAAGGCCCTTCACATCGGAGGATGCGAAGGGAATGTCCACACCCGCCGGACTCCGGGCGACCACAGGCTGAGGTTCAGGGTACGCAAGCGCGGCCTGAGCCCAACCATGACACAGCCCGGCCCAGCTCACCGCACTGAAGTCGGACTCGCGCCACACGGCCGTTGTCAACGTGTAAGCAAAGTCTCCACGCAGGATGTCGAATTTTTCTGCCGGCGAAAGTTCCGCACGCTCACCCATAGACATGCGCGCAACCGCTTGCGCCGAGGGCAAGGGGGCATCGAGCGGATGCACAAGGACGCTTTGCCAGCGCCAGGAAATGCCGCCGTAATAGCTCGGCCAAAAGGAGTCCGACCAGGCCTTGCGCGCCTGGAGAGGCTTCCTTTTAACGGCCCTGCAGTGCAAACGACACGGCAGTGAAAGAAACGGGTGCGAGGCTGCCTTGTTTGCTGAGGCCAAGCTGAAGCTGCGGAGCCGCATCCCACTGCGTGGGCGCACGCAAACTCCCGGCAACGAAGAACGTCCCTGGGCCAATGGGAATCTGCAACTGCTGAGCCGTGCCGGTCACGTCGTAGCTCTGGCTCCACTGAAACGCCTGTGGTTCCTGCGCCATTTGCGAAGAAACAAGCGTCCCTTGTACCGTGGCAAGGCACTGCTTCGGTGTCCACTGGGTGCGCTCGAGCGCAGAGTCGGTTTTCGCTCCTTCACACTTCACCGTAACAATGGCCTGGCAAACCGACATAGTCACCTGCTTGCCCTTGTTCCCTTGCTGCTGCTGCTGAGGCATCAGCGTTTCCACCAGCTGCAGGCACGCTGTTTGGCCCTGCCACGTTTGCGAATAACTTCCCTGCATGGGAGCAGGTGCGCCACCGCGATACACCGCCGAGTCCGCTTTTGAGCCGGCGTTCGCACCAACGTGTGGCCCCTCATCCGACCGGCCACAACCAACGAGCAAGAGCATTGCAGGCGCGAAACACACAGCAGTCAAAGAAACAGAGTTCATTTTCATGGAAAACTCCTTTTCATGTCATCTGTTTTGTTCACCGCGCGAGCCGCGGTGATCTCCAATGCAACGGAACGAGAGTCGACGTGCACGGTGCGCGACGACTCCCCAGGCCTACGCCTGTGTCACATGTCGAGTCAAATAAACATGGGGAGTGTTAAGGACGCTCTGCCCCGTCGCGCTTGCGGAAGAGGGTCATCTTCTTTCTGACCACAGCTCCGGCCTCAGCCTTCGGCACAGCTCCGGCCTCAGCCTTCGGCACAGCTCCGGCCTCAGCCTTCGGCACAGCTCCGGCCTCAGCCTTCGGCACAGCTCCGGCCTCCGCCGCTGTTTCCTTCGTCTTGTTCTGCGTCTTTTCTCCGGTCGCCTCTTGTTTCACATCCCGCTTTGGCCTCTCGCTCCGCGCCACAACGCTTTTTGGGGCCGCAGTGTCCATTGTCCCGTTGTCCGTCTGCTCGGCCAATGCGATTTCCACGCCGGCCTCATCGACTTCGGTCGTTTCGGGCTCAGCATCCACGAGCATACGATTGCGAGCATCAAGTGGATCTCGCAGAAGGGTTTTGAGAGCATCCTTCGCTTTCGAGGCCAATTCCTTGTCCATGTCCTGCAAGCGCGCGCACGACTGTAAAAAGGTAGAGAATCGGAAAAGCACCATCATGCAATCGCCAGCGGAAAAGTATTTCGACGTGTGCGCATCCACAAGTTCGTCCCACGACATCTTCTTGTGGATCCAAGCCGCCACCAAAGACCCCGCAGCCATGTTCGCTTCGCGGAAAACCCTTCCGTCGGAGCCATAACCCGCACTCCGGAACGGAGGGTCATCGTACAGCTCGGGAAACAGCTCTTCCGGGTAAAACGTTTCGATGAGCTTCGGAACACCCAGACTCTTCAGAACATCCGCGTCTGCATAGGTGTCGGGAATGTCCTTGAAGTGCGCCGAACAAAAACACGCCATGGCTTGCATGAGGTCGCGGAAATTGTGCGCACCAAAAGCCCCAGAGGCAATCCACTTCGCCACAATAAGCCCACCGGCCTGAGGAAAGTGGCGCGCAAGTTGGCCAAGCTTCGAAGGCTTGTGGCCGTCCAAAGCCCCCACCTTTCGGAGATGCGTCACAATGCGGTTGAGCGTGCTTTGGCGCGCTTGCTCCATGAGCGGATGGCAGTCGGGCCGTGCAGGACAGCTGGTGCAAGCGCTGTTGCTGCGGCCCGGCCGCCCTTCCAAGTGACGCGCAAAGGTCCGAGGGATGTCGTTGCAGCCCAAAGTCGTGTGGCCTTTTTTACCGTACAAAAGCCCTGACACGAGGTCGTGGTCTTCCACCAGAACAAGCTTTGCGTCTTTGCCTCGCATGAAAAACGACTTGCGGTAAAAGTCCGACAGGTAAGAGAGGTCTTCGTGTTGCCCCAAAATACCAAGGACGGTGGTGGGGTCGAATTTTAAAGAACTCGTGCACGCCTCGCGCGCACGCGGCTTCTGCTCCGCGTACCGTCCCACGTTCACCCAAAGAGAAAAGCCCTGCTTGTCGTTGCCACGGCGTCCGGCACGGCCGAGCATTTGGAGAATTTCACTGTTCGAGTAACGTGTTTCGCCTCCTTCACTCGGGCGTGTTTCGTCAGAAATCACCGCGCTCCGCACAGCGAAGTTCACGCCGAGTGAAATGCCCATAGTGCCCGTGCACACACGAAGGCAGCCCTCCTTCAGGAGAGTTTCAATGGCCACACGACCCGGTGGAATCATGCCGCTGTGATGGTAGGCGATGCCATGTTTGCGAATCAGCTTTTGAAGCTCCGAAGGCACATAGTCCCACCCCGGCAAGTCGGCGATGCGGGCGTGGAGCCTCTCGGCCTCGGGCCCTTTCCAATCGCCCCCGCCACTTCCGCTTTTCAGGAATTTGGCAAAAGCATGCGCAGCACCTTCCACAGCCGCTCGCCGCCCCGCATAAACCACCACAGGACCCATGTTCCGTTCGAGCGCCTGCTGAACAGGCAACAACATGGCGTCGAGTTCTTCTTTCTGCTTTAAGAAGCGCCGGGTTTTGGACGTTCGCAACAAACGCCTGTATTTGGCGAGTTCTTCTTCTCCAAAGCCAAGTTCGTCGGCAAGAATCCAACCCCACCGGGTGTGCACGACGTCCACCAAAGGCACTGGCCGCTCGCTCACGCGAATCACTTTACAGGGCTTCCCATAAAGGCCCTCTATCCAGGTCGCAAAGTCTTCCGCATTGGGAACGCTGGCCGACAAGAGAACGAGCTGCGACTCTTTGGGCGTAAGAATGATGCTCTCTTCCCATGCCGAGCCTCGGGACTCGTCTTGAAGGTAGTGGTATTCGTCGTAAACCACGACACGGCGACTCATGTTGGGCTCTACGCCAAGAAGACTGTTTCGGTAGGTTTCGAGCGTGGAAAGAATAATGGGCGCACCCAGATTTTCCTTGAAGTCGCCCGTGTTGATGCCCACCTTGTCTTTGCCGTACTTTTCCGAGAACTCGCGGTACTTGTCGTTGGAAAGACTTTTCACTGGACTCGTGTAAGTGAGTTTGAGGCCTTCCTTCATGCGGTGCTCGAGTAGCGCTTCAATGACGCGCGTCTTACCGGCTGAAGTGGGGGCATCGACCACAATATTTGCGCCAGAAAGAAGCGCCTCGAGAGCCTCAGCCTGCCACGCATCGAGCCGCAAGCCGCCCTCAGTGACCGTGGGCTCTTTTGTTTTTGTAGAAAACAACGACGACAACTTGGGTTCTGCGGGAAGAGCCTTTTTCGGCTGCGCGTCACCCGGTTCCGCATTTGGGTTCTGCGAGGCCGGCACGGGACGCGCAAAGCGCTTTCCAAGATAGCTTCTTGAGGGTTGCAAAACGCCAGAAGGCGTCGACGTGAGCGCAGACCCCGAAGTGTCTTGTTGAGGCGGCAGCGCCGAGTTCAGACACGGCAGCGCCGGATTCAAGGGCGCTGTGAGCCCCATGGTGAGCGCGGCAGAGCGCAGGGCGTCCTCGCTAGGCGCACCCGCGGCCACGGGCTTCAGAAGTGCCTTGAGACGCTGGTCGGTGCGGCGCACCATGGCTACAAGTTGCTCTTCACGGAAGCGCCCCAGAAGAGCACCGTCGAAATCGACGCCCCCTTCCCCTTTGCTGCCTTCGCGAAAACGGTCGCGAAATCCTCCTTCGCGCGGAGTGCCACGCGAGCCCTCGCGAGGCCCGCCTCGACGGCTCTGATGGGAACTTCCAGACCCATCGCTGGCCTTGGGAGGCGCACCTTTAGCGCGAAGAAAGTCTTCGTCGCGAGAGTGGCCTCGGCCTCCACCCGATGAGCCGTGCTTGCGTTGCTTCCTACCCACGTGAGCGAACCTCCAGGAAATAGGCGATAGAACACCTTTGGTTCGCCATCTTTCCTGAACGGGGGAGGACATGCAACTCACTGCGCAAAGAGACACTCTGCAAGCAGAGCACTGAGCTCGGACCCGGCTGGGCCAAGAGCCAATCACGTGGTCTCTACCGCGCAATGGACTCGGGGTCCGGAGTCCATAGGAAGTCGCAAAGAAAGAAAAGAAAACAGAACCTCAATAACCCTGGCTAATGCGCTCCGTGTCCGCATCAAACACACAGAAGCATGCTGAAGCCTCGATGTAGTCTAAGCTTCCAAAATAGGGAACGAAGTTTTTATTTGCAAAGGTCTAGTGCTTCCAGTTGTTGAGGTAGCCCTTGCGGCAGTCAGACAGCGAAGGCGAGAAAGCACTGATGATGTCTGCTTCGTCTTGGAAAAGGCGGAAGAGCGAGTCTACGGCATGGGCAGGGTTGAAGCCCGCCAACGCCATGAGGCCCACAGTGAGTTGGTCTGCTTCCACTTCGTCCGTGTACCAGCCCAGACCCGCTTCTTGCGCGTGGCGCAACGTTGCCACCGTTTTCGCGTTCAATGCTTCCTCTTTCAAGCGGTGCTTTTCAATTGCGCACTGCGGGGTCTCTGTTTCCAAATCGAAACCCGCGTCTTTTACAATTCCAAAAGGCTTTGCCGCAAGCTCCGCGGTTGTGTTCCAACCAACAGCCGGCTTGTTACCCCTCCCAAAACAGGGGCTTTTTCATTGCGCAATGGTAAAGTCGTTGGGACCCCGTTCCCATGAAATCAACTCTGCAGACTCGAAGCGGGTCTGCTTCCCATTGGGTACGGCGGCCAAAGGCAGCCGCACCCAATGGGAAGTCACGCTGCCGTGCACCGTTGCCCCTAACCGGCACAACACCCTCAAAACCTGGACTCTGAGATCTGAGGACAACACATGCCAACCCTTTATTATCGAACACCGCTCAAGGCATCATCGCGCTCGCGACGTTGTGGGACTTTCACACTGTTTGGTTTCGTCGCGTCGATTCTCGCGATGGGATGTAAGTCTAGACATTTTAATCGCGATGATGCTGCTACAAAATATGCGATCTTACCGACAGTGAATGCAACAGCGTCCCACTATCTCTTTAAACTTGGTGAAAGGAATTTGCCCATCTGCGTCATTGACGACTCGGAAGATCGTCTCCGGCCAGGCCGACGCGAGTTGCTCACGGAAGTCGTTCTTGATGCTGTGGCACCGTGGAAGCTCATCATTGATAAACTCCCTGGCTTCAGAGACGCCGGGAAACCAGTTGACTTCCAGGTGCGCTTGGATTTGAGCTGTCGAGATCGCCTCTACCGAGCATTGAGAGCAGCGATCATGCCTTCGCTGCCCGAGTTCATAACCGCCGATGAAGCGAAACGACAAAGCGAAGGACCTCCAACCCCTGAAAACGTCATCATCGTTGTGGTCGCAGGCAAGAGCCCATGGTCGAAAGCATTATTTGGTCATGATAGGAGCTTTGCTATTTCTGCGGAGCGCACCATCGCCATGCTGGCTAGAGATGAAGTCAAGTCTATTCGGTCGAAAACAGACGAAGTACCCTACTTTACGCGCGTGCTGACGCACGAGCTTGGCCACGTTCTCGGACTTGCCGACCTTTACGCTTTCGACGGGGTCGACGGAAACTCCACCATTCCAGGTCAAAATCGAAGCATTATGTCTTACGCCACTACGAGCGTCTCGACAGACGAATTCCATGGGCTTCGCGCGATTCAACACGCAATGACAAACAATTTGACAACCCCCGTCTGCTTGCCACCCTACGAGCAAGTGTCTGTTCACCAGTCTGACGGCGCGACCGAAGGGGCAAAGCTCTCTCTCATTTGCGCTTTGCCACCCGACGAGTCCGGCGCGCGAGGTGGATTCCAGTTGCTTGGAGACTCGACCTGGACTTCTCACAAACCCGACCACCCTGCCCCAACGCAACCTCAATGGGACGCTGCCGATATTCTGCGCGCATCCGTCGGGAAAACTTTTCGATGTCCATATGGCCCTTCTGATGAGCAAACTGTCGATATTCTTGTGGTGCAAAATCCTTCGAATGAAGCACCTTTTCTGAAGGTCACAGCGAAAACAGTGCGTGGAAATGTCATGATCAAGGAATTCCCAGTGACTCAAAAAAATCCTGAGTTTTCTATGTGGCATCAAAAAGAAGGAGAAGTTGCCACTGATGGCGCATTCACTGGCGAGTTGTTAGCTTTCCCGAAGGAAAAAGGGACGTCACTTGCCCTCCTTGTTACAAAGCTTTCCTCAATCTGGCGACGAGGACCAAGTGACACACATGGGCGCGTCAATCAGAATTACTCGAACACTCTATTCGAGTGCCAAGAAGCCCTTTGACCCATCAGTGCTCGTCCGCTTCGAAGACTTGGGTAGCCAGTTGGCCTTCAACACGCAGTAGACTCGGGGCCCGGAGTCCAACGGAAGTCGCAAAGAAAGGAAAGAAAACAGAACCTCAATAACCCTGGCTGATGCGCTCCGTGTCCGCATCAAACACTCGGAAGCACGCTGAAGCATGGGTGTCGTCTAAGCTTCCAAAATAGGGAACGAAGTCTCTCTTTGCAAAAGTCCAGTGTTTCCAGTTGTTGAGGTAGCCCTTGCGGCAGTCAGACAGCGAAGGCGAGAAGGCACTGATGATATCAGCTTCGTCTTGGTAAAGGCGGAAGAGCGAGTCTACGGCATGGGCTGGGTTGAAGCCCGCCAACGCTAAGAGGCCAACAGCGAGTTCGTCTGCTTCCACTTCATCCGTGTACCAGCCCAGACCCGCTTCTTGCGCGCGGCGCACCGTCGCAACAGTTTTCGCGTTCAAAGCTTCCTCGTTCAAACGGTGCTTTTCAATTGCGCTCTGCAGGGTCTCCGTTTCCAAATCGGCAACCGAGCCTTTTACAATTCCAAAGGGCTTTGCCGCCAGCTCCGCAGTTGTATTCCAACGAACAGCCCACTGTGCCATGGAAAGGGCCGGAGTGATTTTGATTAAAGTCGAAGCGGCCGTATCGAGTTCTTTCTTGCGCTTTGTCGCAAGGGCTCGCGTTGCGTTCTTGAGCCAAACCGGATCGGTTATCTCATTCTGATAAGCACCTGCAAGCCGCATAAAGTCATCACAGGCTGGGCGCACGGAAGGAGGGACAGGCCTTTCAGGATTCAACTGACAAAAAGCATAGAAAATGGTTATCGCTCCAACGGGAACTGTCTGACCGATAAAATTATAGTCCTGGCTGAATTCAGAAACAGTCCGAAGTTCATTTGCCAAAGCTTCGAGCTCACCACTCGTTTCTGGTGAGGGTATTTCTCGGGGTCTGTCTTTTTCAATTTTATAGAAAAATGATTTCGGATTTGGATTCCACGTCGTGGCATTTCCCTTGAAGGCATTGTGTGCTCGGTAATAATGCGCCAACTCATGCGCAATGGGAAAAGCAAGGTGTTTGTCCTCGAGGAGATCGAAGAACCCCTGCGTGATAATCACAACATTGGAGGGAATACCGATGCCAAGAAGAGGGGCACTACGGGTCACTCCTTGAGACTCTAAGATGTCGGTGACTTCCTTTGAGCATTCTCGGGCTATGCTCAAGTGAGTGCCTCTGTCTTGGAGCTTGCACTCTGGGAAGAGCGCATTGACGGCTTTCATGTGCAAGGCCGTTTCCTCCGCAGTGGCAACGGGCATCCGTTCACATTCGTCGGTCAATGGCTTTTTTTTGCCAGATGCGATCAAAATCCCATCTTTCGTAGACTCTGTTGGCGTTGAGCCCTCTAACTGAAGGGGCTTTTTAATGCAGACTGTAGAGCGCATATTGAAAATATTGACCTCACCTGAGCCAGTCACAACAACCTTGGGTGGAGGTATTGCAGCGACACTGGGAAAAGCAGCAGCGGCTGCCTCGTGGAGCTTTTCAATGATGGCAGTGCCTTTCACGCTCAGTGGCGAGTCCCCAGACAACGGAGAGCCCGACTTGCTCATATTCAGCATACGAAAGATTTGAAAACCGTTTGCGACGGTATGAAGCCCAAGAAGGCCTCCCCCTGGAACAATGTCTCCGTATTTTTCGGCGAGAGCTTTTCTTGCGTGAGTCTTTTTTTCCTCAACAGAACCTTCTGCAACTGCTTTTGTCGAGGTGTTCGAAATTTTTTTCTGAACACAGCCAAATGAAATGACAGAAAAGAAAAGACCGAAGAAAATGTTCTTCAAAGTGAAATCCTCTCAATGAATAAAAACAGAATTCTCGAGTAACGATTTGCCCAGGCGCGAACCGAAAATCCGACTCAGTCGAGGTTGTCGAAAGTCACCGGTGGACGCTCGCAATCGATGGAAATTTCCTCGGCAACGTCCGGGTGAGGGTGCATAAGATATGCCACTGGAACTCGAAGGATTCGCAACCACAAGCGAAAGAACTTTGCCTCCGGCAGGAAAATCGACGTAGGCGGTGTCGTTTCTGCCCGAGCGAGTGGGGACAGGACGAGTGGAGTACTTTCCTTTCAAGGTCGCAACTGTTTTCCAGCTCGTTTTGTTCGAAATTGTGAGCAACAAATTGCTGTCAATGGTGTAGCTGAAGGGGCTTGGAAACTTTGTGAATGGGTTTTTGTACCGGCTTGAAATTTTGCAGAGTTCTGGGCTTGCCTGAAACTTCAGAAGCTTGTCGGCTCCATCCATTTCCACACGGCCCGTGGTGGGGTTTTGAACCAGGGGAAAGCTCAAAATACGGTAAGGCGCCCAAATCACCGGCCCCCCTCCAGTCCCCGCGTCCAGAGAAGAAATGACCGATTTGGCAATGTCAGGAGGAAGTTTCGACAAGGGTGCTTGGCCACGAGAGCTGCGATCCATTTCCACGGGGTCTTTGCCAGCAAAAGACTCTTGCGCAGGAAAAAGAGATTTGTCGCTCGACCATCGAACAAAGCTGAGGGTCATGGGTCGCCCCTCCTCGTCTTGCCCAAAGTAGGGCTCTACGACGTCTTCGTAAAATGCAAGGCGAATGGGATCGTCGAAACCAATGTTTGTTTTTTCAAAATAGAGGTCATCATCTATCCACAACGCAACGTGCGCGGGCGCAATTGGGGCAAAAGCCGTCTTGACCTCAAGCATGTCGCCCACAGCCCGGTTTGCGTTGCGTGTTGCGCGTTTTGTTCCGGCAAGAAGAGCCGATGCGTCGTTAGTCTTCAAGGAGGCAGAAATGACTTCTTTTTCCCACTGGCTTCTTTCGAGGGCAAAAACATCTCGTGGGATTTTGGTGCTCTCGCCCAGTAAGGTGCTCGCCTCCAAGAGGCCGAATCCACCCAGGCGGCCTGTCATTTCTTTCCAAGGTTTGCCAAAATCGCGGATCACCTCGTAGGCGGTGTGCCAGCAATTCATCGCCGTGGACACGGCAGTTTCCTGCTGGAGCCCGAGCCCTTTCCAGTCGGGGGGCATATTTGGCAACTCTTCCATTGTCGTAAAGAACCAGCGGTTCACCAGCGCTTGAATTTTGGGCGGAAGAAAGTCGACGAGCTCATACTCTCGGGTGGCGCTGAAGGGCACGATCTTTTGCCCACCATAGTGGTCCATTAGCAGCGAGTAGTTCGGCTCTGAAAGCGTCCCGAATTTCACCTGCACGGTGTAGTTGCGTGTTGGGTAGTCAGTTTCTTGGACAATAACTTTGAAAACTTCGTGCTTAATATTCTTTGATTTTGCAAATCCTAGCTCAAAATTCGAGATTTTTATGGCTTTTGATGGCTTCATAACCTCGAGCGTTTTAACGGCGCCTGTTGTTTCTTTTTTTCCGTGAAAACTTCTCGATTTACATCCTGAAATTGCCAGTCCGGAAGAAATGACCGCCGTGTATAAAGTGACACAATAAAATCCCCTCGATAACCTTTTATTTTTAATAATTTCTCGCATAATTTGTGAACCGCATTTCTTTTTTTTAAACGACACTATTTTCGAAAAAATCTAAATTTTCAGGCTATAATACGATAAAAAAATCAGAGATATTTCAACTGTACTGCTTTTACGCAATCGTCAAAAATTGGACGGAAGGTCAATTTTTTCACCGCAACGCAAGCACAGCAAAGGGGGTACACGCCCGCACGTGTACTCCCTTCGCTGTGCCCTGGGAGGCGCTCCTTTGGCGCGAAGACAGTCTTCGTCGCGAGAGTGGCCTCGGCCTCCACCCGATGAACCGTGCTTGCGTTATTCCCTACCCACGTGAGCGAACTTCCAAGAAAATAGGCAACAGACCACCTTCGGTTCGCCCTCTTTCCTGAAGGAGGGAAGACATGCAACACAGCGCAGCCAGACCTGGAGTTTGCACCGCTGCGCGTGCCGGGGCCAGATGCTCACTTGGCGTTGAAAACGAAGGGATACTTCACCGAAACGACGCCGCCACCTCGAGGTTTTGTGAAAACGTAGGTTTTTTGCACACCCTCAACGCACTTGAGCAGCACTGCAGCCTCTGGACTCGAAAGCAGAGGATTTTCAGCATCCGGCCGGAAGGCCGCCGCCGTTTTTTCCACCGTGCCTTCCTTGGTGATGATAAAATTCGTGTTGATGCGCGTCTCCCTCCCACTGGCTGCGTGCGCCTTGATGTTCGGCTGACTCACGAAGCTGTCGTAACAGCTCTTTACGAGTTTAAGAGTCGCCCAAATTTCGTCTTCGATTTCGTATTTTGTGAGACTTCCGTACTTGAGATATTCTTTTTCTTCGCGCGTGAGCTCGCGCGACAACCCACCCGTTTTCGAAGTGCACACCCAATTGTCGGGCGAGGAGTTCTTGGGCACACCTCGAAAGGTGCACTCATTGCTGAGCCGACGTGCGATCTCGTCTCGTGTCTGCTGGCTCATGGTGTCCGCGGACTCTGGTTTGCTTGGCGCAGGGGTGGCACTTCCCCCCAGCGAGGGAGCGGCTGTCATTCCTCCTGCAGGCTTTGACACGCACGCGTGCGTGAGAGCACAAAATGCGATGGCGACAAAAACCGGCGCAACCGCGCGAACAAACGTCATGGGAACTCCTTAAAGGTTGAAACCAAGAATCAAGGCGCGAAAAATCGTTCGCCGCACGCCTGGGGAAGGCGATCCTCGTTCTTGCTTATTTGCAACCTGCGGGCGCCTGCGCATATGTTTGCGCGGTCTTGCCTTGCTGCACATGCACAGTGACGTCTTTCGGAACGATGCGAATGACAACATCATCGAAGTCGACACCATATTTCGCGTCGGCCTCCGCAGGATTCGCCAAAGCCGCGTCATAATTTTCCTTGGTTTGATCTTCAAAGCGAAGCGTGGTGTCGGCGCGCTCAGGAGCTTTCAGCCATTGGAAGTAACGGGCAGCGCCCTCCTCGCTCGACACCCGCGTGAAGTCGGGCGTGGCTCCATAGGGACCCTCGCAACTTTGGCCGGCGGCCACGCGAGAGCGACACTCGGATCCTTGATTCAAGTAGGTCTTCACTTCAAAAGTGAGCGCTGCACAGGACTCGCCTTCTGCCACGGGGATGGTGATGAGCTTGAGTCCCCCACCCACCTTGGAACACCCTGCGTCGAAGGATTTGCCATTGTATGTCACGGTGACACAGTTGTTCCACCACGACTCCGGCGGGGCTGGCTGGAGTTCCAAACCTATGTGTTTTCCGGCAGGTGGAGGAGGTGGGGGTGTCGGTTTCACCGTCTGGCCCACATCGGTTTCCGGGGGGGAAAGCTTCCCTGGCTCGACTTGAACCGGCTTGGGAGCCGTCTTCCCCTTAAAAAGGTTGCTCTTACAGGCAAGTGGGGTGACCGCAAGGAACATCCCAAACCAAAAGGAGGGCCTCGGAAGAATGCGGGAAGCCATGGCTTTCGTGATTGTTTTCTTCGTCATGTGTAAACTCCAGGTCGGAAAAAAAGAGGGAGGAAAAACCGCTCTCAAAGACGGCCCTTTCCAATTTCTTTCCTTGCTCATCACGATCCGTGCCAACCGGTGTAGACTCGCGCGTCAGAGGACCGTTTATGAAAAAACTCGCCTTCGCCCTGCTTGAATTCACCGCCTTCCTGACGCGTCCTTTCTGGATCGTGTTTTTCCTCGGCATCACCTTTCTGCCGCTTTCCGCCAACCGAGTGGGAATGACGAACCTTCGTTGCCAACTTGGGGCAAGGGGCCTCGCCGCCAGGAAGATTCTGGCCAAAGTCCACCAGCAATACGCGTGTTACTTCATAGAACTCATTGTCTTGTGGCCCCTTGGGCTCCTGCGAACCCAAGATGAGGATGCCTTTGGCAGGCTCGTCGCTGAAATTCGGGAGCGGTATCGCCTTCGCGACGACCAGGGGATTGTTATGATGGCAGCGCACTATGGAAACATTGAGGCTCTCGGATTCGCCATGCGTCGGCAGTTCGCGAAGAGGGGCCAGAAGCCTTTTTGCGTTCTGGCGAAGCCTTCACGCTATGCATGGGCCAACTCTCTTTTGGAACTTGTGCGCGAAAAGCGGGGATTTCTTGTTCTGTGGACGGGTGGCCCGCATTTTGCGCAGGAATTCGATGAACTCGTGAAGTCGGGCAAAGGCATTGCGCTGGCAATCGACCAAAAGCCGAGAAAAGGGGGGATGTTCGTACGTTTCTTTCAAGAAGACGCCGCCTTTCCAGACAAAGGAGTCAGAAAGGGCATCGGACAAGGCATGGTGTTTGTGCACGCCACTCTGCGTCGGCTCTCGCTTGGCCGCTTCCAAATGATCTGCGAGGAGGGCTGCAACTCCCACCACTCGCAAGGCAACGTGAAAGACGCCCCTATTCCTGTCTCAGACCTTCTGGTCGCCGATGTTCTTGGCGCCTACGCTCGTTGGCTTGAGGGCGTGATACGCGAGGAACCTGGGCAGTGGTCGTGGGACTACAGAAAGTGGTCGCGAAAAAACACCCCTGCACAACTCAGCGTCGGAAACCCGACCACGTTCCCTTCGCAGGAGTCCCCACGTTCGCTAAACCCCAATTCCCTGTAAAAGCGTTGCCGTCGTCTTCGAACGTGAAGCGCAGCCAGCCCGACTGTCCGCCGTAACTCCAACGCCCAGTTGCGACATTGCCTTGGTAAACAAGGTCGGAAAGAGTGCCCGAACCCGACTCGTTGTAGTAAACGCCTGTGCGCCGCGCGAGGGAAAGGGGCGCGGCCACGAGAGAGCCGGAAGCCGTCGTGTATTCCGACTCCCACTCCCCATTTCCAATCGAACAGCCTGGACACCCGGAGTCGAGTGCCCCCAGCACAAGCTCGCCAATGGGTTCCGCACCAAAAGTCACCGCCACGGCTTCCCGCTTTGCCCGATGCGCATCGTTGCGGTACTTCGCGCCAACATATTCCTTCAAGCTTCCATCGGCGAGTTTCGCTGCAAACTTTGCCTTCAGGCCTTCAAATTCATAGCGACACTTTGCTGTTGCCCACGTGGCGCCTTTGCATTCGGCAAAGCCATTGCCATCGGGGTTCACCAAAATGATCGTAGTGGCATCGGAAAACTGCTCGAGGAGCTCGATGCGCACACGTTCGCCGCCCGTGAGATCGTAGGGGAGTTCAATTTCCATTTCATAAAGGCCATCGTCATTTTTCGAAACTCGAACCTCGTTCAGAAGGAAACGCGAATAGGGAAGAAGCGTTGGGTCGGCAACGGGCACAACGTACTCGCCTTCACCGCGGAAGTCGTTTTCTCGCGCGGCGAACGCCTCGGTGCCGGGAAGGAACAACGCCCCTGTTGCGGTCATGATCATGGTGGCCACCTCAATTCCAATCATTTTCATGGGAGTCCTCTCGTTGTTCATGCCTTGCCTCATCTCGTTCCGCTCCATGTTCCTTTGGCAGGAGAATCGGCATCCCCGAATCCCCAGCTTCCCGTGAAGGCATCGCCTTCAACCGCAAGCTTCAACCAACCTTCGCTTCCTGCGGCACGCCACCGTCCGAGAAGGCCTTGCTCGGTGGCGACGAGCCCGAAAAGCTCGCCCTTTTGCGATCCGCCATTTGCCGCGGGAACGACATACCACCCTTCGCTTCCGAACACGCTCATGGCCGAAGAAACAGTGTGCCCTTGCGCGGTGGTGTAGTGGGTCTGCCAAGGTCCTTCAAGGGGTGTGACATCGTCGGCGTCGGTGCAGTCGACGACCTCCCAGTCCCACAGCATCCTTGACTGTCGCCCAACTTGGTTTTGAATATAAATTTCGGAGTCTTTCCCGTCGGTGCCACGCACCGCCTGGGCCTGGAGGCTTCCCACCATTTCAACCGGCTTGCCGCAGCCAGGCCAAGCGAACAGGGACGGCTGGCCCTGCACACTGAAGTCCTCCAACACGCCATGGGCAGGCAAGCGCCATTCCCATTTTTCTCGGGGCAGGCCGGCGAAGTTGTAGCTGCTCCGAAGCAACCCCGCGCCCAGGGAGGCGATGCTCGCAAAGCCTTGCACAAACGTCTCCGCGATGCGGAGTTTCTTTCCCTGCGGAAGTGCAAGACGCAGACGGAAGTCGCATTTCGCAGCGGCCGAAGGTTTGCCAGAGTCGGTTGCGGCTCCAAACGAAGTCAGCAGGATTTCGAAGTCTAAAGACGGCGTGATGTCGCCAAACGCCGTTCCTTCCGGACACCCATTCCCCCAATGTCGGAATTCAAGAACCGAAGGAACACCATTGTCTGCGCGGCCACAGGAAGGCAACAAAACGGCTGCGCTCAGCGCCGCTCCCAAAACATATTTGCAAGAAGCCAAACACCACGAACCGCCAAGCACCGTGGTTTTCTTCTTCGTCTTCATTCCGAGCACCCTCCCCTTTCAGAAATCCCATTTTTTTGTTGTCGCTTTGCCCGAACATTTGGAATCAAGGACACGCCCGCGCCACGAGGGGAGCCAACTCCGCCTCGTGCACCGCCACAAAACTTTTCGCCGTTTCGGGCTCGGAACGGACTCTGACCACCACGTCTACGAGCAGCCGGAGCAGACGAAAACCTTCGCCGCAGGGGCTCTCTGCTCCCCACAGTCCTTCCCCCTCTGCAGGCGGAGAAGGGGCAAACAAGGCCAACTCGAAGGGTCCCGCGAAGGGCTCTTCGAAAGGTGTCAAAGTCGCCTCCGATGCCGCAGCTCCCCACCATGCACGCAAGCTGACCGACGCCGATGCGCCCGCGCTCACTGCGGCGTCGCCTTTGGCCTGGAGGCGCGTCCATGAAACGGCAACATGTGCGGGTCGTTTGACGGGCAAGGTCACAAGACATGCTGTGCGGACGCGCACCGAAGTGGGGCCTGCTTGTGCCTCAGCACGCAGAGCACCGGCAGCGAAGGTCACAGTGAGCGGTTCTCCCGGCTGTGCCGACACGTTCACGCCGTCTGTGCGACAGCCAGGTCCTGACACGCGTGGCTCACCAAACTCAAGCGGCAATTCCAAGGGCCCTCGCGGCGCGGGCTGAGCGTGCTCAGTGGAATCCGAGAGCGCCACATGTCCTTGAAGGCAAGAGCCTGCCGAAGCGAGGAGTGAGAGAAGAACCCGAAGCCCCAGGCGTGCACGCACTTTCGCCGCTGGCGCCTTCATTGAAGTCATTGTGTTCCGTTTCATCACACTCCCCTTTCGTGGCAACCGATCCGACTCGGGTGTTTTTCTCTAGGCTCATTGGCACAGAGGGGCTTGCTCAATGGCCGCACGGACGAATGACAAACTGGCAAGAGATCTTGTGGCGGCCGAGCGAGGCACCCCCATTGGTCACAATCATTTCCGACTGTTCTGTTTCGTGCTCGCCGCGGCGTGCAATGAGGTCGGCCATGGCGCGCAAATTCACTTCGCCACCGCACTGCGTCCAACTGCTCGCATTCAAGGAGGCATCGGGGCTCAAGACGCTGACAACCTGTTCCGACCCCCCGGGAAACGACGCCAGGGCCGCCGAAGAGGGCGCAGCCGCAAGCCAATAGCGTGCGGTGACGCTCGAAGAGCCTTCGGGTGACACGCGGGTTTGGCCGTCGAAGAACACTGTTTTCGGAGCAATCTGGTAGCCCTCAGGAACCTTCACTTTGATATTCGCGACGCAGTTTTTGCGAGCCCGCACTTGGGTTGAGTCGGTGACGGCCTCGAGTCCAAGGAACAAAAGGTCGACCTTGCCGTCGGGAGTGACCTCGGCAAAGGCATTGGTGTCGTCGCAGCCCGTGCCTTGAAAACTGGTGCCAAGAATCTCGGGCTGAGGCGTTGCGAGGGCTGTTCCGGCAAGGAACAGGTTGCCGAGGCCGGCAACAAGGGCAACGGACGACGCGGCGAGAACGAAACGGGAAGGCTTGACAGACTTCGATGCAAACATGACACACCTCTTTTCAATTGAATCTTTCCTTTCCTCAAGAACCTTTCTTGAGGTTTTTTCCGGAACCAAGTGCGTTCCGATGAAGGAAGAATGCCCTCTCTCGGCCTGCCCTTGAACGAACCGATTCTTGAAAGTAATGAAACGATTCGATACGATTCTGGCACTGGGGAGGGCTCAGCACACGTGAAGAAGACCGCATTCAACACACTGCAGGGGCCACTGCCGCACCTCCTCGCCACAGGCCGGGTGCGAGAACTCCTTGCGGAAACCGTGGATTCCCCAGGCTACCGCCCCCGCCCGGAAGACGTTGTTCCCGTGGTTGGAGGGCTCGTTTTTGCGGGCCGAATTTCGGAGGCCGAAACATTCGCGGGTGCTCACGGTGCGCTGTGCGCGCAACCCGGCAACGAACAGGAAACGGCGGCCGCCATCGACTTTTACCTTGGGCTCGGGAAGGCTCGCCTTTCGCTCTACGAGGACGCTCGCCAACATTTCGCCAGGAACCTCCGCAGGGCACGTGCGTCTCTTCGAACGACAAGCGCCACACCCACGCTTCTCTTTTACGTGTGGCAGGGCGTCGCTTTCTTTCGCTTCCTCGCGTGTCGATTCGCTTCCGGCCTCCAAGCGGCTCAAAAAGCCTGCCAAGAGGCCTTGCTGACAGAAGATTTCTTTCACCGTGTGCTCGCAACCGACGTGAAGGGGCACTGCCTTGTAAAGCTCGGCGAGATCTCCTCTGGGTTGCGCACGCTTCAGGAAGCGAAAACCTATGCCGAGCGCCTTGGAAACGGAGGCATCGTGCAAACCATCCGCGTGAGTCTTCTGATTCATGAGGCGGGCCATGACCCTTTTCCACAACGAAACATCGAAAAGCTCGAGGCGTTTCGCGCGACGCTCGAACCCGAAGACTGCTACACCATCGCTTCGATGGATCTCGAAATTGCCCGCCAACACACGCTCCATGGCAACGCCGATGCCGCCCATGCCCGCCTTGCCGCTGCAGAGGCCGACGTGTTTTCGCATGGCCACCGTCGCCAGAAGGCAAGCCTCTGGCAAGCGCGCGCGCACCTGCGGCTCCTTGCAGGCAAACCCGCGGAAGCCCTTGCCATGCTCGACTCCGCGGAAAGCTGCCTGCATGCGGGCGTCGACCTTTCTTCTCAGCTACAAATCGACGGGCTTCGGGAACGTTGTTACCAGGAGCAAGGAGAATGCGTTCCCATTGATGTCTCGCAGCGCGTAGCGAAGCTTGGCGCGCTCACGGGCAGCGGAATTTCGCGCCTTCTCGAAGGCCGACGCAAAGGGCATTTCCTTGCCGACCGCACCGACGACAAGTTGGCCGTGGCCCTCGACAAAGCCGCTATGCTCGGCTCATTGCCGCAAACCTGCGTGGCGCATTTGGTGGATTTCGGGCTCCTGTTTCGTTTGCCTTCCTTTCTCGATCTTCCACTCGGCGCACGTGCGCTTGTGGTCGACCTCCTTCCCGGCGGACTTGTTGTCCTCGACGAAGGAAACGTGATTTGCGAGCGTGGTGGCTTTGCAACGCAGCTCAAGGCGTTCTGCTTGTTGTTTCTTCGCCAGTCCAGAGTGTCGAAAAAAGACTGCGTCGAAGCCCTTTGGGGATACCGTTACGCGGCGGATCGCCACGACTCACTTGTCTATGCACTTGTGAACCGCCTGAGACGCCTTCTGGGAACCCGTGCCGATTGGCTGCGCCACGAGGCGGGCTCTTACCATCTCGCGCCTGGCGTGCTGCTCCACGTTCACGACCCTTGGCGGGAACGTCTTGGCGGCATGCCGGTACCAAAAACGAGAGAAGGCACTGGTCTGACGCCTGTCGCGCTTGAACCGCCTGGGCCGATTGAGCCACACACACACAAGCCCCCTTCCTTCGAGGGCACCCTGGAGCTCAACCACCGCCAACGTCTTGTGCTCGAGTGGCTCCGCAACGAACGCTTCTTGGCGGTGCCTGCACTGTGCGAACGTTACAACGTATCGCGCATCACAGCCGTGCGCGACCTCGACGGCCTCCTTGCCCGCGGGCTTGTGGTGAGGGTCGGGAAAGCACGCGCAACGCATTATACGCTGCGTTAAATTTTAGTCACAGAAAGCCCTTCGCGGTCGATGATAAGGGCGACAGCCTCACCGCCTCCAATGCAGAGTGTGGCGAGACCCCGTCGTTTGCCCGCTGATTCCAGGGCGTGCACAAGGGTCGTCAAAATGCGGGCGCCGCTGGCACCAATAGGGTGACCAATAGCCACAGCACCGCCGCGCACGTTCACCTTTTCGGCGGGAATGTCGAGGGCCCGCATGGCTGCGATGGTGACGAGTGCAAACGCCTCATTGATTTCCCAGAGGTCGATGTCGGTGGCCTTGAGGCCTGCGCGGGTCAGAGCCTTTTTCATGGCCTCCACGGGTGCGGTGGTAAACCACTTCGGGTCTTGGGCGTGCGTGCCGTAGGCCACTACCTTCGCAAGGGGCTTGAGACCTTGGGCCTTCACGGCTTCAGCCGAAGCCAAAACGAGTGCCGCGGCACCGTCGTTGATTTTCGAGGCATTGGCGGCCGTAATGGTGCCTTCCTTGTCGAAGGCGGGCCTGAGACCCTGCATTTTCGAAAGGTCGGCAGCGCCGGGCTCCTCGTCGGTGTCGACGACAGTCGTGTTCTTGCCCAACGTGACGCTCACGGGGCAAATTTCGTTTTTGAACACACCTGTTTCTATTGATTTTCGAGCCCGCGCGTAACTTTCCGCCGCGAAGGCATCTTGGTCGGCACGTGAAATATTGAATTCCTTCGCACAGCTTTCTGCGCACGCACCCATGGGCATTTGATTGTAGGGGTCGAAAAGGCCGTCGAACATCATGCTGTCCACAACCTCCTTATTTCCCATGCGCATGCCATCACGCGCCGCGGGCAAAAGGTAGGGTGCGTTGGTCATGCTTTCCTGACCACCCGCAACCACAACGTGAGAATCTCCCAGCGCGATGCTCTGGGTCGCCATCATCACAGACTTCAGGCCGCTTCCACACACTTTGCCCACGGTTGTGGCCGCAACACTTTGCGGAAGACCAGCGTGCAGAGCGGCTTGGCGCGCAGGCGCCTGTCCTACGCCTGCCGTCAGAACTTCTCCCATAATAATTTCATCGATAGACTCGAGGTTGACACCACTGGCTTCGACGGCAGCCTTCACGGCGGTGGCCCCCAGTTGGGTGGCAGACGCTCCTTTCAGAGCCCCTTGAAAACGGCCGACGGGGGTGCGCTTCGCGGCAACAATATACACAGGCTTTGGAAGAGTCATGGCATGTATTCCTTCGATTTCTCTGGAGTTGCTTTTTCAAGAAGCGAGGCCCGCAGGTCGAGCCCACCCAATCGAGCGATGACGTTGAATTCCTCGTCGTCCACCGGCAACACGGAAAGCCGCTGCCCAGGGCGCACAAGCAGCATACCGGCCAAGAGAGGTTCCTCGCGAAGGCGCTCAAGAGGAACGTAACACGGAAATCGCGTTGGGGCGCCTATGGTCACACACACCCACCGAGGGTTTTCAGGAGTCGCCTTCGGGTCGAAATAAGGGGACGCTGGGTTCAATGCGCTGAGATCGGGGCTTGCTGCCTCCACAACGCGGGCCACGCCCACCACTCCGGGAGGCTCGGCATTGGAGTGGTAGAAAAGAACCCGATCGCCCACCCTCATTTCATCGCGCATCAAATTGCGGGCCTGATAGTTGCGCACGCCATCCCAACGTTCTCCCACAGCGCCCGTGGCGACGAGGGCCACGAGAGCGTCGAACGAGAAAACGTCAGGCTCTGTTTTCATGAGCCAGTTTCGACAGGGCAGGTACTCTGCCACCGTGCGCAAGGGACGCGAAACAGAAGGCGTCTTCAAACGTGTCATCGGTGCATGCGGCCGATGCCCGAATTTTCGAGCGTGTTCATTTGCTTGAGCTCGGAGATGGATTTGATGCGGCGTTCTGCAAAGCGGCCAGAGGCCTCTTGTGTTGTGATGCCTTCCTTCTCGGCATCATGAAGAATGGCGGAAATGCTGTTGCCGATACTCTTCGCCTCACTCAACGCTTTTTCGCGGTCGTAACCCAAAAGCTCGTTGTACACGTTGATGAGTCCACCGGCGTTTATGACGTAGTCGGGGCAATAGACAATACGACGCTCTTTCAGAATCTGCCCGTGCACCTTCTCGTCTTCAAGCTGGTTGTTGGCGCCACCCGCCACAATAGGGGCTTTTAAAAGCGGCAGCGTTTTGGAATTCAGGATGCCGCCCAAGGCGCAGGGTGCGAAGACGTCGACGTCGAGGCCATAAATTTCGTCTTGGCCCACCACCGTCGCGCCATGAGCGCGCTCCACTTCCTTCAAACGGTCGACAGAAATGTCGCTCACGTAAAGCTTCACACCCTGCTCCGCAAGATAACCGCACAGGTAACGCCCCACGTTGCCCACGCCTTGCACGGCCACCTTGAGGCCGCGGAGATCCTTTTTTCCCAGCCGGTATTCGACCGCGGCCTTCAACCCTGCGAAGACGCCGAGCGCGGTGACTGGAGAAGGGTCGCCGCTGCCTCCCAGGGCGGGCGACACGCCTGTCACAAAGCGGGTTTCCATGCGAACGTTGTTCATGTCGGTGACGCAGGTGTTCACGTCTTCCGCTGTAATGTAACGCCCACCAAGGGAGTTCACGAAGCGACCAAACGCGCGAAACATGGCTTCCGTCTTTTGCTCGGGACGCGCGATGATCACCGCCTTGCCCCCGCCAAGCGAAAGTCCCGCGCATGCGGCCTTGTAGGTCATGCCGCGCGAAAGACGCAACACGTCGCGCAGCGCATCTTCTTCATTGTCGTAAGCCCAAAGGCGTGTGCCACCCAAGGCGGGCCCCAGAGTGGTGTCGTGGATGCCGATGATGGCCCGAAGCCCCGATTTCGGATCGTGGCAGTAGACAATCTGCTCGTGTCCCATGGTTTCGACCTGTGAAAAAAGACTGTTCATCGGCAGGTTCATGAAAAGCGCCACTCCTCAAAATCGGTTCCTTCAAAGCCACCTTCGCTTCCGACGTGCGGAATCGACCCCTACGCAGGTGTGCGCCGCACACCTCCAGGGAGGCCCGCCAAACCATGGCATTCCTCTTCATTCCACGCAAGCAGGCTCTTTTTCAAAGGGCCCGGTTAAACTTTCCCAAGAAGGGCTTTTCGCCATTTCACGGGGTCAAGAGGGCCTACGCCGTGGGGCGAAGGAAACGCATCAAAAAGCAAACCCTTCTTGTCGGGATTTCCGCGCAGCGCAACCAGAGGGGTCTCGCCCGTCACCGCAACGGCGTCGATATTCGGGTGCGTCGTGAGAGCCTTCACCAACGCTTTGCTTCCGCCCACAATGGAATACGTGAGGTCATAGTCGG
>JADCJN010000172.1 GCA_020247005.1 Silvanigrellales bacterium | reverse complement strand
CTTTCTTGTGGACATGACTGAAAAACCTCTCTGGGGCTTCGCTACCCCGGATTCTGTGTCCACTCAACCGGTACCACTCCACTTCAGGGAACGGGTCCAGCCGGAGACAACGATCTTCTGGATTGTCAAACGTTCCCAGCTCACCGATGACGCGAGCGAGGTGGTTGCGAGCAGGGTCGAAGTTCCTGGTCACTTTCAACACTTCTTTGCGAACTTTGAGGATCGGGGGGACGAGATCACCCTCTTTGGGCTCGACCCCAGGAATGACCCCTCCATTGTCGTAAAGGAAAAAGGACCTCTCCAAGGGCTCATCACGAGTGCCTATGATCTCGGCTCAATCGAGCGAATCGTGTTGCGGCCAACCTCGAGCAAGAATGGCGCCGCATTCGATAAGGTTGAGGATATGTCCGCTTCGTTCGTCTCAAGCAAGCACACGTTCCACAACGCGCTCTATACTTTCGAAGGGAACCATCCTCGAGGGGTGCATAAGGAGGCATTTTTTATCAACCTCGGATACCGGCCCGAGTTGATGACGGATGACGTGAGACGTCTCTACGGAGAAACGCGCCAGAGCCGAAGGATACCCTTTAAGGAACTGCCTGACAATTCAAGGCGCGGGACTCCCTGCACACTGTTCAACCTCGACCTCACCACCATGAAGGTGTCGGACGAGTTCACGTTTCCAGACGGCGTGATTGTCTTGTCGCCACTCGTGCTCCGGCCGCCCTCCTCATCGAGGCGTTACATGATCGTGGTCGTGAACAAGGATCCTGTAGATGAGATATGGCTCTTCGACGCGGACAAGTTGTCAGAAGGTCCCATAGCCAAGCTCGGGCACGCCGATCTCAAGCTCGGCTTTACACTGCATACGCTTTATCTCGCTCAACTTGGGAACTACTCCGTGAAGTACAAAATCAACGCGACGGACGAGTTCATGGACGCCCTCGACAAAACGAAGTTTGAGTCTGGGGACAAAGAACGGCTGAAGGCTGCTATTGAGCCCCAACTTCGAAAGTCTTTCTGAGAAGAGCAAGACATTTCTTACTGATGCCACATTCAAAGACTGAGGCGCTTGAGTTCGCCTAGGAACTCGCTGCTCAGTTTCAAGCTGACTGTGACGTTACGCAAGTCGAAGTTCTTGGGCCGTTGCCAAATCGGGATCAGGGCATTTCGCTCGAACCAATCAGGGCTCGTGGAATGGGCTGACGATTCATGATGCGGTTGCCGATGATAATCTCTACCTCTCCTTGTTGAAAGAAGTCGACGAGGCTGGGTGATTTCTCGGCAGATGCCTCGACGTTAACGATGCATTTTACTCCTAATAAGCTTGTTCCAAGAGGGCATTCTACGTCTAGTTTTCCCGAATAGACGAGTCGATCATCGCTTATGCTCACAGAGTCGAACTCAATCTCCTTCAGCGTTCGACCGTCGTTGGTTTTGTATAGCACTCTCATCGTCGTCTTACCCGAGGAAGAACGATCGTAGGTGACCTCGTTGAGGCCCTCAAAGGGCTCAATCTTTTCAGCGCGAAATAGCGACTTTTTTATTTTGATTTTGCCCACGAGTTTTTCCCTGAAGAACAACTGCTCGCCACCGTTACGGCATTCTACGTGTTCGATGGTTGTCCTGCTTTCCTTCGGGACAACCTCGAAATCGTTTGGATTTCGGCCTTCGAGAAAAATTTTTGTGTTCTCCGTCATGTAGAGCAACCCACGCCCTTGAAAAGAGTAGAAGCTGAGCACCGATGTGCAGAAGGCCGACATCGGTTCCGAGCTCAGAGCTGAATTTCTCGTCGTTTCGCTGTCCGGTCCGCAAGAGGACAGAACAGCGAAAAAAACACAGCTCCTGCTGAGCGTAAAAATCTTCTTCATCAAATTCTTCATCAAGGATCTTCGGGAATGGTGTCTTCCAAAAGCTGCCAAGTTCTGTCGTGCATTGTCTTTGCGATACAAAAATCCATGAGCGGGGGTTTGGAAATAAACTCACTTTGCAAGCGTAACGCGCTCGAAAACCTCGTAGGTGTCTTTGCCCGATGTTCCAAGTTTGCAGTGGGAAAGCCACAAGGCACCGTCATTGTAGAGCGTTTCGCACGGGTCCTGACGACGCAAGAGGTCCTTGACTCCGGGCACGAATGACGGAATCTTCCTGGCCTTGGTCGTTCCCTTTTCGATGTCAAGCACGCGTCCAAGGAGGTCTGAACCGGCTTCTATTTTGGCTTCCGAGGCCAGCCAGTCGTAGGCAACGACGCTCGTCTGACGTGCGCTTCCAGATATCACATGGCTACGAATGAGCGACGCACGTTCTCCGATCAGGGGAGTCTCGGTGCCGTTGATGCCGATGCCGATTCCGGAATCGAGATGATTGGCGACGTAGTACTTTTCCTTGATGAACTTAAGCAGAAGGTTCGAAGCCACGTCAGGATTGTCGTTCCAAATGTTTTTCCAGAGACGCCAGCCTTCGCGGGGCGGCACGGATTCATTCTCAACCTGAGCGCAGGCCACCGCGTCGCTGTGGTCCTCCACGAGCCCAAGAAGGGCGCTTCGCGTGAGTCCTCTCGCAATCTCGACGTTCAGAGCAAAAGCAAGTGAAGAACGGGCTTTGACACAATCCGCAGTGATCACTTGCATTTGGGTGCTGGAGGTTGATTCTTCTGACACATGCGAACAAGAAATGGACAGTGTCGAAAAGAAAGCTGCCATCATGGCAGCGAAAGCAGTAGGCAAAATCTTATGCGAGGGCATAGAGTGCTCCAAGGTTTGGGAAAAGGTGAGGCGCAGAGGTACGCCATCGGAGTTGATGCAAGACCCGAGCCGTAGCAGCTTCCAGGGGCGATGCTCAATCGCTTCTTTCCGTCCGTTGTCCGGCCCAGCAAATTGAGGTTCCGCTGGCGACCCACCTGTCCAGGGCGAAAGGGCCCAGTCCCTCGAGCATTCATTGGCAAGGAAAAGCGCGCATCTCGGCTGTGGTGCCATTCGGTGGCGACAAGGAACGTGGGGCGGGGTCCATGTGAAGATCGCTTCGGAGCGGGCTGTCTAGCCACGCCTTTTCCAGGCTAGGGACGACACCATAAGACATGTGCGTGGTGGTGTTTTTCCCGCATGATGAAGGCTCGCCTTGCGCCTAGCCTTCACTTCAAGGCGAACTGTTCGAAACGCGTCGGTTGATGAAAATCAGGCGCATTCGCAGGCCGTGCGCCAAGGCAATGAGTTTCGTTGTCGCCCAGGCGAGACCAATGCGGCGCCAAAAAGAAACGCCCCTGACCGAGCGAAAGAGCCCCCTGCGCCAGAAGGACGCCTCCTTCCTGGGCCTGCGCAGTGTGTTGGATGCAAGGCGCTACCACGCTCCAAGGAAACGTCATGCCGAAGACCACGGAGGGCTCGCCGTCAGCGGTTTGTAGCGAAGGAATGCAAGCGCGTTCGCGAAAGCGTTGGACTCCCTTCCAGAGGGAAGCGTCGGGAGTGGTGCTCAGGGGTGTGCGGCGTCGGCGCCCCTCGAACGCCAGCGCAATCCATTGGAGGTCGGGTGTGAGTTCAAACTCAAGATACGGAGCCGTAGGCTCTGCGTGTTGCTCCGCGCCTGGGCCCTTGTTTTGGTTTTGCCAGTCTGGATGCGCCAGAAAGAGTTCGCTCACCGAAAACGTCCACAAGGCATCAACGAAATCACCTTGGGTGCCTTGGATCGGCGGTGCCAAAGGAAACCATGTTGCCAATACCGACTCTTGCACGCACGTTTCCCAACGCAGAAACGGGGCGTCAGGCTGCGCGCGCGCATGTGCAGCCGACAAGAGTTGCACAAGGCGCACGGTGAGCCCCGATAGGCCAGCGTCGGGTGCACGAAAATACTGTTCGGGGACGAGGTGAAACAGCTCGCGGGGGAAAGGGTCTTGCGAAACAACTTGAGCGTCGGGGTGCCAGGTCAGGCCCACCCACTTCCGACCGACCCTCTTGGGGCTGGGCGGCTCCCGATTGTTGATTTCGTGCGAGATTTCTTCGTAGGCCGGCCCAAGGCGTTCCATAGCGCACTGCGCATACAGGGCGCTGTCAAAAAGCCCAATGGGTTGGACTTCCAACTCGAGATCGGCACCTGCCGCCAGTGCACGCGAGCGCATGTCGGCTGCCAAAGAAAGCATGTCGACGGCCCGCGCGCCTCCAAGGTTCCAAAGAAAATTCGCATGAAAGTTGCTGACCGCCACTGCGCCCACGCGCGTTCCCTTGAGTCCGAGTTCGTCGAAAACTCGCCCCGAAGGTTTCCCAACGGCGTAATTGTTCTTGAACGTAGAGCCGCAGCTTGGAAAGTCGAAGTGATGCTTGCTGTGCCTGTCGCGCTCGCACGTTTCCATGTCCGAGAGGATTTGCGAAGTGGTGTTGAGGTCGGCTGACTCGCTGTTTTTTTCGGAGATGTCTGGAAATTGAAAAACACAGCTCACCACAATTTCAGGTCGCTCCATAAGCGACGTGCTTTTGTATCCTTTAAAAACCTCGGCTGCCGAGTAGGTGTGAAGATTGCCCGCCACGTCGAGCGTGGTGACGCTTTCCACAACCTGCGACACCTCGCCCCCGTAACAGCGGGCATTCATACGAATGGACGCTCCCACGAGCCCTGGCATGCGGTACATCCAGTGTCCGCCGCGCACTCCACGCTCCAAACAGGCTTCGGCCACTTCGGTGTTCGTGACGCCCGCTTCGCAATGGAGTCTGCGCGCGTCGAGCCAGTGCCACCTCCGGAGGTCTCCGAGCCTAACGACAACACCCTCGAACGCGGCGTCGGAACACACCGCATTGCTGCCTGAGCCCAGAACAGCGAGGGGGAGCCCCGACTGCCTTGCGAAAGCCACCACAGCGCGGACTTCCGAAAGTGAACGCGGTGACGAAAGGTAACGAGCCTTGCCTCCCATGCCATAGTATGTTGTTCCGGCAAGCGAGGCGTTTTCAACTGTGAAAGGCGCCAGCATGGTTGTCACGCCTTGCCAACGGGAAGCCCGAGCGACTCTGCGACTTCTGTTTCGTTACAGTACTTTGGACCGCCCGGGTACTGAACAGTCTCGTTGATGACATCCGCAATGGCGTTCGGTGCAAGGCCCAGCTCGGCGAGCTCGTCGCAAATGTCGCCAAAGAGGAGTTCCGTCTGTTGTTCCATTTGAGCCGCATGGAAGGGGAAGTCGGGGTCGAGCGTGCGGCGCTGAAGTTCGTTTATGGCCCATTGTTCCGGCGGAAGGTGCCCGAGTTCTGTTTCCAAACGTTTGAGTTCTTCAACTTTCGCCTTCACGGCCGCGGGGATGTCGGTCGTCATGTGCTCTTTCTTCCTTTTCTGAATCGAACGTAAAGCCGTTGGTTGTCCAAGGAACATCGGTGGTGGCATTGCCACCGGGCTTGGCAGGCAGGCTCGACGTTTCGAAATAGCGGGCCTGGGTTTCCTTTGACATCCGCACGCGGAACACAGCGATGTCGTCTTTCCATGTCGTTTCGAGCACCCGCGTGTGCGCATGAATGAGTGCCATAAGCCTGCTGTCGTCGTAAGCCACCTCGAAGGTCGCTTCCACCATGCCGCGTAGAAAATAGTCGAGAATGGCATCGCGCAAGCGACGCACGTCTGCTTCGTTGGACGCGCTCACACAAACGCAACCGGGGTGCGCCCGCGCCAAAATGCGGGCCATCCGCGGTTCGCCTTTCAGGGCGTCGAGCTTATTGAACACCAAAAGGCGAGGCACCTCGCCCGCACCCACGTCTTTCAACACTTCATCGGTGACGCGCATGTGGTCTTTGTAATAGGCATGACTCACATCGACGACATGGAGAAGGAGGTCGGCTTTCGCGGTTTCGTCGAGCGTGCTGCGGAAACTTGCCACGAGTCCGTGTGGCAAATTTCGAATGAAGCCCACCGTATCAGTGAGCAGAACTTTCGGTTTGCTCACGCCTTTGAGGTGCCGCACCGTGGAGTCGAGGGTTTCGAACAGCGCGTCTTTGGCCGAAAGCTGTGCGTCGGTGAGTGCGTTCATCACCGTCGTCTTGCCCGCGTTCGTGTAGCCAACCAAGGCGACTTTCAGTTCGTCGCTTCGCGCCTTGCGCTGCGTCTCGCGTTCTTTTTGAATCTTCTCGAGTTCTTTCTTCAGGCTCGCAATGCGGTCGCGCATGCGGCGTCTGTCGAGTTCGAGCTGGGTTTCCCCCGCCCCTTTGACGCGTGTGCCGCCTCCGCCGCCGCTGCCACTGCCACCACCGCCACCGCCGCGCTGGCGCTCGAAGGCGATCCAGGAGTTCGAAAGGCGCGGTGCCAGAAACTCAAGGTGCGCAATTTCCACTTGGGTTTTTGCTTCGCGTGTTTTGGCGTTCTTTCGAAAAATCTGCAGGATGACAGCGGTGCGATCGAGCACCGGCCGTTCAATGAGCTTTTCTAAGTTTCGAATTTGAGATGGCGAAAGCTCCTGGTCGAAAACGACGTAGTCGCACCCGAGTTCGCGTGAGGTTCTGCGCAATTCTTCGGCCTTGCCTTGGCCAATGAACGTGCCCGGGTCGATGCGCGAGCGTTTTTGCACCGATGCGCCCATGGGTTCGTCGCCAAGCGAGCGCACAAGAGAGCCCAGCTCCTGCAGTCCCTCCTGCACTTGCGCGGCGTCATCGTCGAAAAGTTCAAGGCTCACCAGGTAGGCGCGCATGCCGCCTTGCACTCGGCTTTCGAGCTGAAGACGTGCCCGCTCCAGAACGAGACCTTTTTCCACTTCGGAAAGTTTTAAAGCATCGGCATCGGCGGGAAGCAGTGACGACGATTTCGGGTCGGAACCGGTTCGGTTGCTCAAAGCGTTTTCGCCTCAAGGGAGGTGTGTTCGAGGAGGAAAGCACGAACGTCGGCGATCTCTTTGGGATGAAGAGAGTGCGCCACGGGGTAGGTTTTTCCAACTGTCTTTGCGCATCCCCAGTGCTCAAGAGCGTCGACAGCCTCGAAATGGCTGGTGGGCAAAACGACGTTGTCGTGCAAACCGTGTGCCACAAAGAAAGGAGTTTCTTGCACGTGGAAGGGGAGGGGAAGCGGCGTGCGGTGCGTTTGAGCCAGGTATCCTGAAAGGGCGACGACGGCTGCAAGGCGCCTGTTGGACCTCACGGCGGTGTAGAGCGAGAGGTAGGCGCCTTGCGAGAAGCCCAAGAGCACCACAGGAAGCGCAGTGAGAGGTGCTTGCGACGCGTCGAGAAGGGCACCCAACAGAGCATCGACCGATGCGCTTGAACGCGCCACCTGTTCGCGGGAGGCGGAAAAAAGATCGTACCACTGCGCGCCATCGGCGGTCATGGGCACGGCGTCGGGCGCGCACGGAATCACCCACAGGGTGTCAGGAAGGGCGAACTCACCTGCAAGCTCCGAAAAATTTCGAGCGCTGTCACCATAGCCATGCAGGGCGACAACGATACGAAGAGGGCGTTCTCCGTCGCGGCCCCCTGTCCGTTTCACCACGCATGAAAGAGGTGAAGGGACGTCGACAGGGCGCCCGCCTGGACCCAAAGGCAGAGAAAGCCTTTCCACGATTTTTGACACTGCGTCCCCCATCTCAAGAGCCTCGATCATACGATAAGTGAGGAAAGACACAACAATCGACCCCCCCAACCACACCTCTTAAAGAGCGTTTCGGCTTCGACGCGCTTTTCCAAAGGATGAGGACCTCCCGCATGCTTCGGGGCCTTGCCTACGCCGTTTGCCGCATCTTTTTTCGACGCGTGCATCTTTCAGGCTCACCTTACGTGGGTCCGTCGTGTCTGTGGGCCGCCAACCACACCAGCGGCATCGTCGACCCCATCGTCATGTTTGGCCTGTGCCCCGCGCCGTTGCGCCCTATTTCAAAGCACACCTTGTTCTCTCACCCGGTCATGCGACCGCTGTTGCAAGCGGCACGCGCCATTCCGATTCGGCGCATGCAAGACATGAAACTCGAAGTGGAAGGGCAAAAAAACGAACGCGACAAAGGAACGCCCGAGAAGGAATGGCGCGGAAACGCCAACACGGAAGCGTTCCGCACCGTCAGTGATGCGCTTTTGGCCGGCGACTGCATTCTCATTTTTCCTGAAGGCGTGTCCCATGACGAGCCGTATCTGCACGCATTCAAAACGGGCATCGCACGCATGGCGCTTCAAGCCATCACACACTCGCCGCGCCCCGACCAGTGTATTTTTCTTCAGCCCGTGGCCATCGACTACGAGGAAAAAGACGAATTCCGTTCCGACCTCAACATGCATTTTTGCGAGCCCATCGTTCTGACAAGCAACGAAATGGAGGTGGAGGACATCATGAGCGGCCTTCGCCAGTCGCTCGCCGAAGGGCTCGCTCAGTTCGAGGACTGGAACGAAAAACGCAATTGGAAATTCGTCTTTGAAATGGCCTACGGGCGTGCCCCCCATTCCGCAAGGGAGTTTCGCGCGTTCGTGGAAGAACAACGCCCTCGGTTTCGCGCCGACCCCGTGTTTCTTGCCCGCGTGCAAACCATGAGGCGTATGCTCATGGCCCTTTCCATTGAGCCTTTTCAGCTCATTTGGGGAGAAACGCACGAGCGCAAGCGGTCGTTCTATGCCATTCTTTTCAAGCACGTGTGGCTCCATCTCCTTGTGTCCCTTCCGCTCCAATACGCCAGCGGGTTGCTTTGGTATGTTCCCTATCGTCTCTGCGGGACGTTCGCGGACCTTTCCACAAAAGATCGCGACGTGGTGGCAACCATGAAAATAGGCCATGGCCTCTGGTTGTTTCCGCTGTGGGGAGCGCTGCTTGCGGGACTCACGTTCCTTGCGGCGCGGGCCTGGATGCCCGGGGCTGTCGACTCCACAGGCAACATCGTCGCCTTTGTTGCAAGTGCTGTATTTAGTCCGCTCCTGCTTGTGGCAGGGCTCTGGTTCGCCGAGCGACGTGACTTTTTTCCGGGCTACTGGCGACTGGCAAGGCTGCGCCTCTTTTTCCCGCGCGCTTGGAGAGAAGTCATGACTGAGTGGAGGGAAATCTCACAAGGTGTCATTGAAAGAATTCAAGCGCCCGAAGAAGATGAAGGTCAGGTCAGGCGCGTTTCTGGTTTTTCGTGACAGCGCTTCGATTCTAGCCTTGAACGTTTCCTCCTCGTCTCCATAAAGGGCTCGCACCCATGGCGTCTCGCTTCAAAACGAGTTTCGGCAAGCGATTTGAGTCGTTCCTTCGCTCGCGCTACACAGAGCACTACAAACGCATTGTAAAAGGCCGCCAAAACGCGCGTTTGGCGCTCTTCAGCTGGCCTCTGACGGGTCTTTTTCTTGCCATGCTCCCTGCTGGGGCTCTGACAGTGGCGGTCGCTTTTCTTTACAAACAAAACCATCCGCGCGTTGCGGAAGTGTTGACTCCAGAGTCGGCACCCATTGTGATGCCCCTTCTTTATGGACTCTGTGCAGCATTGGGTGTGGCGGGCCTGCTCATTGGCCTTTTTGCAGGCATCGCGAAGGCCTCGCAGATGATTTTTGAAAGTGAAAAATACGAGCTGCAGGTGCGCCAGGCGTATTTCTTGGAAAAGCTTTCCAGACGCGCAAACCGTAAAAGGCGTGGTATGGCGTCAAGCAGACCCCTGCAAGCTTCGGCGGGTGTGCGCGACACTGCGCGCCCTCATTCAGACCTCGACATTCGTCCGGGCGAATGAGTCGACCACTGTTGCATCGATCGAGCGAGGAAAATTCTTGCGGCCGGGCTCAGCGCGCAACCTTGGCGCGATCGGAGGCGAGGGTGATGCTCGCCGGGGTCACCTGTTGCTTGGCAATGCGGCCCGCCTTATCAATCGCCACAACAGTCCAGCCGTCGTAGCCTGTGACTTGGCCATCCACAACATCGGCCTTGTGGTAAAGGCGGATCTCGCACTTGGAAAAATCTTTCACCCCGATTCCCAAGGGGCAAACGGGCAGGGGGAACGGGATCGTTCCGCCGTACTCGGTCACGCCCCATTCAAGACGCGTGATAAAGATCGAAAATTCGGACTTCTCCAGTGTCCCGTCTCGCCCCTCGAAAAAAATGTCATCGGTTACGGCGCCATTGGAGTCGATGGTGAACACGTCTTTCTGGCGGATTGTGCGTGTTTCAATACGTTCGCCAAGTCCGAAGAATCCACCAGTGCCGTAAACGAGGTTTCCGCGGTGTTCCATCGTTACGGTGTTTTCGTCGCACGAGAATGAGTCGCGCACGAAGTTCGTACCCTCCTTGAGCCGTTCGTTGGAGGTGAGCCAGAAATTGCTTGGCAGAATCGGGGCTTTCTTGCGGGTCCAACTGGGGCCTTGCGCGACATTGTAAATGGAGCCGAGGCGCCGGCAAACTTCCGCTGCGTCGAGCCCCAGAGCAGGACCCGCAAAGCTCAAACCGGCCACGCGAGATTCAAGTGCGTCGTTGGCAGAGTCACCGCCGCTGCCACACGCTGTTGTCAGCGCTAGGGCGAGTGAGAGGGAGGGCGCAAGAAGAAAGGGAACAGTCAATGTGTTCAACGCGGACCTCAGAATGGGAAAGGGCTGTTTGGAAAGCTGCTTGAAGACGCCAACACGTACACCGAGGCTGGGAAGGGGCGGACGTGAGAATCGACGAGCGGTCAAACGCGCACGACGAACGGACAAGACTTGGAAATGACGTGTCTTCGCAGAGGAAAGGGCGTGACCTTTTCGCTGGGCTCTTCCACGGAATACGGGACACCTCAAGAACGGGTGTTGATGGTCAGCGATTCTTTCCCGGTAACTCTCCAGCGATTCTTTCACCCCACCTTCCGGAGGGGTCTTTGCGACTCGTTAAGGCCGCTGTTGCCTTTCTTGACACGCTCTCGAAAATTCGGATTTCCTTGGACCGTCGCCGGTGCGACTTGTACAAGTACGGTGCGGCCTTCGACGAAG
>JADCJN010000171.1 GCA_020247005.1 Silvanigrellales bacterium | reverse complement strand
TTTAATGGCGGGGTGTGGGTCGTAGCCTTCAAAAACAAAGTCTTCGCCGCGAAACGAAAAGATGTCCGGCACTGTGCGTGCAATGCGAAGGGTCGGCAGTGGTCGGCTTGCGCGCGCGAGCTGCAGCTGAGCTTGCTCAACGTGGTTCAGGTACAAGTGCGCGTCGCCGAAGGTGTGCACGAAGTCGCCGACTTCGAGCCCACAGACGTGCGCAACCATGTGTGTGAGCAGGGCATAAGAGGCAATGTTGAACGGGACGCCCAGGAAAACGTCTGCAGAACGTTGGTAGAGCTGGCAAGAGAGTTGCCCCTCGGCCACGTAGAACTGAAAAAGGGTGTGACACGGGGGCAACGCCATTTTGGGAAGGTCAACTGGATTCCAGGCGCTCACCACGAGACGGCGGGAGTCGGGATCGGCCTGAATGCGCGCCACAACGTCGGCAATTTGATCGATGCCAGGAAACCCTTCCGCCTCGCGAGCGCCGAAGTGCCGCCATTGGTGCCCATACACGGGGCCAAGATCCCCCGATTCGTTGGCCCATTCGTCCCAAATGCTCACGCCGTTTTCGCGCAAATACGCGACGTTCGTGTCTCCCCGTAAAAACCAAAGGAGTTCGTGGACAATAGAGCGGGTGTGCACCTTTTTGGTGGTGAGAAGAGGAAAGCCGTCTGACAGGCGAAAGCGCATTTGATGGCCAAACAAGCTGAGAGTGCCTGTGCCCGTGCGGTCGTCTTTTCGTGTGCCCGATTCCAACAGCATCCGAAGAAGGTCGTGATAAGCTTTCATTGGTCCGCTCCCCCTGATACGTGGTGCCGGGTCTTTTCCCGCTCGCAGCTTTGGTGACCGACACGTGACAGGCAACGACCTTCCCACAATCCCTCTCTTTGCGCACCTGCCACTGCGTGCCCGTGCGCCGAAAACCATTCTGATTCTTCTGCCACGGCAGCTTGGCGACATTCTATTGGGCATGCCCCTTGCGCATGCCTTGAAGACCCAATTTCCCGATGCGCACCTTGTTTGGTACGCGCACCCCATGGGCCGACTCCTGTTGGAAGGTCATCCGTGGGTCGACGAACTCGTGTGTTACCCGACACCGCGAAAACGCGAGCCCGCAGAACGCAGGAGTTTTCTGATGCGCGTGCAAGACGCCGTGAGGCTGGCCCTTGCGGAGGTGGCGTTCGTGCGCGCCTTGCGTGCCCGCTGCTTCGACGTGGCTGTGGATGCTATGAGCAACCCTCGCACGGCTCTGACAGCCTGGGTGTCGGGCGCGGCCTTTCGGGTGTCGTTCCGCACTCGGTTTCCACGCACCCTCGCGTTTCACTTTCTTGTGCCCCGCGCCCGGCTGGCAGAAGGCTATGTTGCACAGGCGCGACTTTCCCTTCTCGAGCCCTGGGGGCTGCACACCTTCCCTCATTTCGAGGCCCTCCTTCCCTGCCGGCCAAACGAAAAGGCGCGCGTGGAAGCTTTTCTTGAAAGTCATGCGTTAAACGACGGGCGTTTCGTTGTGTGCGCGCCTGCCCACCGGCATGCGGTGCGGAAATGGCCCGCGGAGAAATTTGCAGCCTTGGCAAACGCACTTTTTGCACGCCACGGCATCCGCACGGTGTGGCTTTGGGGGCCTGGTGAAGAATCGGAAATGCGCGCCCTCCAAGAGCTTTCGGAGTCCTTGAAAGGAAGCCGAGGCGCGAGCATTGTGCCTCCGCTGCTGACCTTACGAGAAACCGCTTTTCTGGCGGGACTTTCCCTGTGTTTCGTTGGCAACTCCAACGGACTTTCGCACGTGGCCGTTGCCGGAGGGGCAAAGAGTGTTCAAATTCACGGCCCGACGAACGCCACCAACTGGACTTTTCCGGTTTCCACTCGCCATGAGGGCGTTCAACGGAACACAGGCTGTGTGAAGTGCGAGAAAAATTCGTGCGCCTTGGCTCGCCGCGAATGCCTCGAAGATCTTGAGGTTGAAACGGTTTTCAGTGCCATAGAGCGCGTGGTTGCACTGCCCTTTCCTTGACGGTGCATTGAAATCGTCCTGTTGGAGAGAGGACAATGAAAGCCTCTTCAGGAGGAATTCAACATGTGGACTTCGCTTGGCGCAGGCTTTGCCCACAGCATGGCTTTAGGGGGGCTGCGTGCAACGTTCTTTTGGGGTGCCGCCTTCTCGGTGATTTTGGGTTCGTGCAGGCAAAGTGAAGAGGGCGAAGGGAGCGGCGCTGTTGCTGCCGGGGCATGGCCCGCGGACGTGCGTCCGAACATGGCCTCGCTGGCGAATGAATCCCTGATTCGTGTTGGGAATTTGCAGGCGAATCAACTGGTTTTAACCATCGATGAGTCGCCCTTTTACAGCTGGACCGACAAACTCGCAGAGAACCTGAAGTCGGGCCCCATTTCGGAGAATGGGCAAAAACCCATTTCGGCTGTGTTTTTCGTGGTGGCAAATAAGGTGATGGACGATGTGAGAGGAGTTGCCGAAGGCACGGCCGACGAAAAGACGAGGGCCTTCAGTTTGCCCAAATCAGGAAGCCGGCTCATCAACATCCATGCCGCAAATTCTTCCTTCGCGGCCGGACGCCTCAACGCCATTGTTGCCAATGGCCATTTCGTGGCGAACCATTCGTTCAGTCACCCCATTGCGGGTGCTGCGAGTCCTTTCGACAAAAGAATGCGGGGATTTGACGGCCTTTTTCGTAGTGGTGAAGAGGCCGAAAAAAACCACACGGTCGATGAGGTTGTCTGGACGCACCAGGTGATTGCGCAGGCTCTCAAAAATTCAAACCCCACGGGCAACCAGTACTTGCGTTGGTTCCGGCCTCCTGGAGGTGCGTGGGCAGGAAAGAGTCAGGGCGCTGCCATTGAAGGTTTCATCAGCAAGAATGAAGCTGTTAGCAAAAGTGCGGCAAACTATGTGGGGCCCGTGGGCTGGACAGTGCCCGAGAGCGGCAAGCGAGCCGATTGGCAATGTTTCGGTCAGCTTGCCGAAGGTTCGAGACTTGCCGATGCGAAAGCGCACGCGAGTGCATGCGTTTCACAGAACTACATTGCGAGTTTAAAGGGAGCAGGCTTTCGCGGACTTGTTCTCTTTCATGGGAACTTGGTGAAGAAAGTGAGGATGCCTGCCAGGAGTGGCCAGTCCGAGCTCTTAGAAGACTTTTCCTATTCAGAAGAAGTCGTTTCTGAATTCGTGCGGCAAGCGAGAGCCCTGCCCCAAGGTGTTCAATTTGTTTCTCCGAAGTGTTTTGTAAAATGCTGAATGTGAGGACACGCTTCATGCGAAATTCAAGGTTCATTTCTCACTTTTCTTTTTCGGGTGATTGGTGTAACCCCGTTTCTGTAATTTGCTCCCAGAGCCCCCGAGCGGCTTGATTCGGAAAATGCGATTTTTTCGCATTTCGCCAAATCTGCGCCGAACGGTGAAAGATGGCTCAGGGCAAAAGAAAAGCCCCTCTGC
>JADCJN010000170.1 GCA_020247005.1 Silvanigrellales bacterium | reverse complement strand
CTCTGCGCGTCACCCTTGAGGCCGATGCCCGAGGCACCACGAAGCAGAACAAAGACGAACGCTCGTGGAAAACAAGCCGCGGACGTCTGCAGGCCGCCTATGCGTTCTGAAGTCGGGACGATTTCCAGGCTCAAAAACGCTCTCCTATTTGCATGGATTCCGGCCTTGGTCGTGTCACTTTGCGGTTGTGGCTCCGTTGAGCGGCTTGATAGTTTTGGCGTGACTAAAGTGGAGCTTCGCTTCGAACCGCAAGACCTCGGGCACATGCGCGCCGACTTGTTCACAAAAATAAGAAAACGAGCGAAGATTCGCCTTGAAGGCGAGGAAGGCCATGCTGACGTTCGCTATAGCGGCCAATACACCATTCTTTCGCCCAAAAAGAGCATGGACCTGAAGCTCGAAAAGCCCCTTGAATTCAAAAAAGGGCGCCGCATCCGTCTTCTTGGTCAGCCCACCGACTCCACAGCCCTTCGAAATGACCTGGGCTACGCCGTGTTTGCAGACGCAGGATTTCCGACCCCCAAAAGAGAATTGGCCTTTGTTTATATTAACGACAAGCCACAAGGCCTTTACCTTTTGACAGAAGCCTTGACAGAAGACTTCTTGGCCTCAAGAAAACTCCCCTTCCTGAGCCTTTACCAAGGCAAACTGGGGTCTGCTGACTTCACAATTTCAACTCCCGAAGAACTCGACACGCCGTTTCAGCCTGAACACGACAATGGCAACAACGCCGATCTCGTTCACTTTTTGTCCGAGCTTCAAAAGGCCGAAACGCCCGAAGCCATTCGAGCCCTCTCAAAACGCGTCGACGTTCCAGACTTCATGCGTTACTTTGCTGTAGCGACTTTTCTTCAGCATTGGGACGGGCAGACAAACAATTTTTACATATACCGCGACACTACGACGAATCTCTTTCGCATCATTCCCTGGGATCTTGACAAAATTTGGCTTGGAGCATTCTCGCCAGGGAACAACGTCGGCTCAAACAGCGATGCGCCTCGTGGCTATGAATTCTATCGCGAAAACGCACTGAGCCAGAAGCTTTTCCTCATTCCGGAATACAAAGAAATGTATCGCGCCGAACTCGAACGGCTCTTCAAAGCGTGGCCTATCGCACGCATTGAAAAGTGGCTAAAGGAGTCTGGGGAGCGCATTGAGCCTGCTTGGCGTCAGGACAGAGGATACGCTGAAAGAGGCACCACACACACCGAAGAGCGGGCCCTGCTCGTTTCAAAAATAAAGTCTTGGTTCACAAAGGTGGCCCCTTATGCGCAAAAGGGAGGCTCGAAGTGAAGTCCGGCTTTCCCCCCTTCAACATCCGCGGCATCGTTGGTGTGTTTGGAGCCTTTGGCCTCCATGGCCTCGCCGTTTTGGCTGCGTGCGCTCCAAGCCTCGCAGGCCAAGTGGAATCCTTTGCACCGTCCGACAAAAGCGTTTTTGAGCAGTATGCAGGGCAGAAATGCGAAGTGATAGCCAAGGAACAAAATGGCAACGAAACACGCTTCGAGCGTGACTGCCGCCTTCTGGAAAACCTCGCCAAGGGCACGGCCGAAAGTTGCCTATCGACTTCCACTGGCGCAAGTGCGCCGCCACGTCCGGTGTCGGCGCGCTTTCCAGGCAAGCAAGAGGCACTGCACCTGTGCGGGGTAAACAGCCCTTCCTTAGGCCTCGAGAACGCAAAAACAATTCGTTTCGCCGTTCTTGGCGACTTCGGGGTGGGTGAAGACGTTGCGAAGGGCCATGCTCAGGTGAGTGTCGCCAGACGCCTGCATTCAGAGTGTGCGCCCGAGGGAAAAAAGAACCCCTGTGCGTTTGTGGTCAGCGTTGGCGACAACATTTACCCTGACGGCGTGCCCGATGTCTTCTCGTCGTCGTTCGCGACCTTCTTTGAACACGTTTATAAAGACCTGCCGAAGCAGCCTTTTTTCCTGGTTCCTGGAAATCACGACTACAATGGCAACGTGCAGGCGCAGGTGGAATATTCGTACTTCTCGGAACGCTGGCGGATGCCAGACAGAAATTATTTCCTGAAAGGCCTTCCCCCGTGGCTTCGCATCCACATGCTCGACACCTCACCGATGGAAGAAACAAGTGTCAACGATGAGGCTCGGCTCAAGGAGGCTCAAGAAAGCTTGTGCGGCGGAGCGAATGGCCAGTGGCGGTTCCTGGTCGGACACCACCCCGTGGAGGCGTCTGGTCACCACGGCCCTTCCGAACGACAGCGGGCTTTTTCACGCGCGCTCGCGAAAACGTGTCCGCACGTTATTCGCCTCTCGGGCCACGAACACCACCAAGAACATATCTACGATGCAAGCGCAGGCGTTCATCAGCTAGTCCAGGGTGGAGGCGGAGCCGTTGTAAAACCCTTCACACCCGGCCTTTACGAGCACAACCCTGACGCAGAAAAAGTGCACTTCGCAGCAACGGAACACGGGTTCACGATTGTGGAAGCAAACCCAAACACCCTACGCTTCCGCTTTTACGGACTCGCAAGCGAAACTCCTCTTTGGAGCTGCGAAATGAGCTCCCCGGAAGCCTTGCCTCGCTGCCAAGAGCCGCCGCCACTGAGGTAGGGTTTCGACGCCTCAATCAGGGATGTGGGGTGAGGGGTGCCTCGCAGCGCCCAAATTCATTTTTCACTTCGAAAACTTGCGCTGGAATTCCTTGATAATAACGCCACGCAGAATTTCGCTGGTGCCGCCACCAATTTCAAGGAGTTTGGCGTCGCGCATGAGGCGCTCAACGGGGAATTCCCGAATGTAACCGTAGCCACCCAACACCTGGATGGCATCGAGCCCCACACGCGTCGCCATTTCCGAGGCGAAGACTTTCGCCGCAGCTGCTTCCTGGTTCGCGCGCCTGCCTTCGTCAATAACCTGGGCGGCTTCGTACACGAGCGCCCTTGCGGCGCGATAGCCAATGTACATGTTCGCAATCTTTTCGCTGACGGCCTGGAAGCCGATGATGTCCGCACCAAACTGCTGGCGCTCGTTGGCGTACTTCAAAGAGTGGTCGAGGCAAGCGCGCGCGATGCCAAGCGACATCGCCGCAAGGCCCACACGTTCGATGTCGAGATTTTTCATCATGTGCTTCACCGAACCGCCAGGCGACCCCACGAGATTTTCGGCGGGCACGAAGCAGTCACGGAAAATGAGTTCGCCCGTAGGGGAGCTTCGCATTCCCATTTTGCTGAGCTTCTTGCCCACGGCGAAGCCTTTGAAGCCTCGTTCCACAATGAAGGTGGAGAGGTCTTGCCGGCCTGCCCCTGTGCGCGCATACACAAGAAACACATCTCCGATGGGGCCATTGGTGATGAACATTTTCGTGCCATTGAGCACCCAGCCGCCGTCCACCTTTTCGGCCCTCGACACCATGCCGACGGCGTCGGAACCCGCACCGGGTTCCGTCATGGCCATGCCGCCTACAAGCTCGCCTGTAATGCAACCTGGAAGGTAACGGGCGAGTTGTTCCTTCGATGCGTTCTGCTCCAAGTTGTGAGCAAACAAAAGCGTGTGCGCCAAGTAGGAAAGGCAGGTGCCCGGATCCGCGTAGGAGAGTTCCTCCATGACTCCCACGACGGCGACAGCACCCAACGCAGCCCCCCCATATTCTTCGGCAGAGGTGATTCCTAAAATGCCGAGTTCTGCCAGGCGCTTGAAGATGCCGGGAGCAAGACGCTCTTCCCTGTCGAGTTCGTCGGCAAAGGGCGAGAGCTCCTTCGCAGCGAAAGCACGGACAGTTTCTGTGAGCTCGCGCATCTCGGTGCTGTAGTCGGCCTTCATCGTGTCGGGTTTCCTCTCTCTTTCGGCATGGACTCGTCAGGCCGATTGTTTGTTTTTGAATTCACTTCTGAAGAAGACAACGGATTCGCGGTGAGGGGTGCCAAGAAAGCAAGGACATCGGGGCCCGAGAGAGACTGGCCTTGCTCCACAAGAACCTCTTCCACGACACACCCCTCTGACACACGCACCTCCAGCTGCATTTTCATCGACTCCACGACGAATGCGAGGTCGCCCGCTTTCAACACCGTTCCTTTACCAACATCCACGCTCAAAACCTTGCCTGCCATGGGTGCCCGAAGTTCACGGGTGGCATCGGACGAAGCCTGCCCGGCAACTTTCTCGAAACGAGGACAGGGCAGTTCCACCACCTCACCGAACAGGGTCAGAGCTAGCTTCTCACGAGAAAGGCGCGTCGCGAAGACCGGAAGCCATTCTGATTCGGACAAGCGCGACTTGCCATCGAAACTCTGGCGCGAAGCCTTCATGGCGGCCAACGCGCGCGCACGTGCCGCAAGGAGTTCTGGGCAAAAATTGTCGGAAGTATCCTCATTCAAGGAAACAAGAACCTCTTGCACGGCGGCGCCGCCAAGCCAAAAGTGCCCTCTCGACGAATCTCCGGTCCGAACGAAACGAACATCGCGTCCGCACAGGGCAGACGGACTCGCGCCTGCCGACAAACCTGGGGAAGGACCCGTGGACGCACCCCGGCTGCGGGCGGCCCGTTGTCCTGCCGACACAAACCGTTCGCCGGCAGACAACAACCCACACACGGGCGCACCCGCCGGTTCACCACCCCCCAAAGCGTTGGCCAAGCTTTCGCGAGCCGCTCGGGTCTGCAACACCTCAAGGAGAGCCGCAGGAAGGCGCGTGGCGTTCAAGCGTTCCAAACGGCGCGCAATCCAACCTGTGCTTTCGCGGCCTGCCAAAAAGTCGGGGTGCTCGGCGAGCGAAAGCAGAAAGGGGATGTTCGTCGTACACCCATGAATGACGTAACGCGACAGCGACTCCCGAAGAGCGACCACAGCCGCCGCACGCGTGGGGGCGTGCACAATGAGCTTCGCAATCATGGAATCGAAAGACGCATTGACGCGTCCCCCTTCCACCACGCCGGAATCGACCCGCACGGTCACTGCTCCCGCACGCACCGTGCCGCCAGGAACACCCAATGTGGCATGGGAAGACGCTACCGACGTGGGCTCAAGGTAACGTACCAGGGGCCCTGGCGTGGGGAGGAAGTCGGCCCGGGGGTTTTCCGCAAGGATTCGAGCTTCGAGCGACACGCCTCGGGGAATGGGCACGGTGAAGACGTCAGGACGCCCAAGCTCCGAAGGCCATTTCCCTTCCGCGAGTGCAAGCTGCGCCTGTACGAGATCGACGTCAAACACCGCCTCAGTCACAGGATGTTCCACCTGCAAGCGCGTGTTCATTTCCAGAAAAAAGAAGTCGCCTTCCGCGGTGAGCAGGAACTCCACTGTTCCCGCACCGCGGTAACGAGTCTCGCGGACGAGCGCGAGAGCGGCCTTGCCCATACGGCTGCGAAGCTCCGCATCGACAACGGAGCTTGGCGCCTCTTCTATCACTTTTTGGTGACGCCGCTGCAAAGAACATTCCCGTTCCCCCAGGAAAACACCGCCCCCTTGGCCGTCGCCAAACACTTGAATTTCAATGTGGCGGGGTTCCGAAAGGTAACGCTCCACGAAGACGGTGGGGTCGCCAAAGCCTGCCGCCGCTTCCTGCGACGCGCGGTAAATGGCGGCAGGGAGTTCCGCGAAGGTTTCGACAACGCGCATGCCTTTGCCGCCACCACCGCCACTTGCCTTCACAAGGTAGGGCGGCACGATGCCGCGCGCCTCTAAAAGAGGAAGCCAGGCCGCTGGGGCCTTTTCCCTGTCTTCGGTTGTCTTCCCCTGCCCCATTTCATGGGAAAGAAGAGCATTGAGGGTGGGCACACCGAGTTTGGCGGCAAAGGCTTTCGCCGACTCCTTGCCACCCAGGGCGCGCATGTTTTCCGGTGTCGGACCCACGAACTGAATACCTGCAGCTTCCACGGCCGCGGCAAAGTCGGCGTTCTCGG
>JADCJN010000017.1 GCA_020247005.1 Silvanigrellales bacterium | reverse complement strand
CTCGACTACGAGACGCCGTGGGCGGTGCATCACACAGAGGGGGTGGGCGAGAGAAAAGGCATGACAGTCAGCAGATCGAAGAGGGATGACGACTTACTGAGAAAACCCATTTTTCTGTCTTGACGAATGGGACCACTATAGTTTCCGTGGCAGCGCGCAATGATGACGCTCCGATAGCTGGTCCGCCCACGAAGCTCTTGTTCGCGACGCAACCCCCTGCGAGCGTGACGTCCGACAGCATTTTTGCGTCTCCACCCCAGGTGGAAGTCACTGATTCCAAAGGCGTGCGCGCGGCGACGTGGCAAGACGCCATTGTCCTTCAAGCCTTTTCCGACGCTTCCTGCTCGAACCCTGTGGTTTCGGGTTTTGTCATTCCTGAAGGCGTTGTGAAGGCCAGCAATGGAGTTTCGACGTTCGCTGGCTTGAAAGCCACCGTGGCGCCCGCGACGTTCTATTTGAAAGCGTCTGCGAGCGGCCTTACGGGCATTTGCTCGTCGGCAATTTCCGTGACCGCCTCCACTCCCACGAAGCTTGCGTTTCTTCTCGCACCCGCCGGATCCCAACCCGCAGGGCTTGCCTTCAGCACACAGCCCCAGGTGGTGGTGCAAGACGCCGCGGGCAACTGGGTACAAACAGCCTTGTCGGCCGTCACGCTGGCTGCAAAGTCCGACTCCAATTGCACGGTCGATGCGCCCGGAACTTTGGGCGTTCAGAGCCGCACTGTCATTGCCTCGGGCGGCCTCGCATCGTTCAACGGCGTTGAGTACAACCAGTCGGGCACCATATATCTTCATGCGACCGGGGATGGCCTTGTTTCCGCCTGCTCGCAGGCGCTCGTCGTACAGGCGGGAGCGCCCGTCAAGCTCTCCTTTTTCCGGCAACCCTCCGCCACCGCCATTGCCGCAACAGCATTTCAAACCACCCCCATTGTTGAAATTCAAGACGCGACAGGCAACCGCGTCTCAAGTTCAACTCTTGCCGTAACCCTCACGGCCTGGGCCGATGCAAGCTGTGCGATTCCGGTCAGCGGAACGCTTGCCGCCGCGCTCAATCCGTTGCCCGCTGTCGCTGGCCGAGCCGAGTTCAGCAATGTGACCTTCACGAACAAAACGCGCATCTATTTGCGCGCCACGGCTCCTGGGCTTCCTTTCACACCACCTTGCTCCGACGCCATCGAAGTGGCCGCGGGGTCGCCCGCGAAACTCGTGTTCGTCACACAGCCCCCCTCTTCGGCCACGTCCACGGTGACGTTCGCGACTCAGCCCAAAGTGGAAATTCAAGACGCCGCGGGCAACCGAGTGGAAAATTCAGTTCTTGGAGTCACTCTTGAGTCCACTGCTGACGCCAGTTGCGTCACAGCTGCTTCTAACCCTGTCAACGTGGCGACAAATCCACAGCCTGCTGTGGCGGGCGTGGCTTCGTTCGCGGGTGTGAGCTACTCCGCCATTGGGCGAGTCTACTTGAAAGCCACCGTGAGTGGGCAGCCTTCCATTACGCGCGGATGCTCCACGGAAGTCAACGTCACACCTTCAGCAACACTGTCTTTCAACTTCGCGGTGCAGCCCTCGTCCACCGCTCAAGCCGCAACGGCATTCACGGTGCAACCGCAAGTCGAAGTGCTCGACGCGAACTTCGCGAGGGTCACCTCCGCAACACCCGATGTGACGTTGAATGTTTTCAGCGACTCCGACTGCTCCATTCCTGCTCCCGGCACACTTCAGGCATCCTCAAACCCGCAAAGCGCGGTTTCGGGACTGGCCACATTCGCAGGGGTTGGTTACAGCCGAACTGGCACCGTTTACTTGAAGGCGCAGGCCTCTGGTTTCGTGTCGAAATGCTCTGGAGCGATTGCGGTGGGAGCGGGTGCTGCGAGCAAGCTCGCCTTTTCAACCCAACCCTCATCCTCGGTGTCAGCAGGAGCCACGCTCGCTCAGCAGCCCGCGGTGGAAGTTCACGACGCTGGCGGAAATCTGATTTCGTCTTCCACGGCGAACATCACTTTGTCGGCTTTTTCCGACTCCACATGTTCCACGCCCGTGAGCGGCTCGTTGTCGGCCACGGCACTCACCGTGAGCGCATCCTCGGGCCGAGCGACGTTCGCAGGCACGAAGCTCACAGCGGCCGGATCCGTTTACCTTCTTGCCACAAGTGGCACACTGGCCGCGGCTTGCTCGGAAGCCGTGAACGTCGCACCAGGCAGCGCGATTGAACTTGGGTTCGTCACCGAGCCTTCGACGAGTGCGGCACGTGGCAACACCCTTGCGCAACAGCCGCAGGTCGCGGTGAAAGATGCCAACGCCAACACGGTTGCGGGCGGCACATTCCAGGTGACCATGGCGGCATTCACAAACGCGGCTTGCACCACGGCTGCGCCCCTCGGAGCGTTGGCGGCCGCAAGCAACCCCATTGCCACTGTGGCCGGAATCGCCAGCTTCAGCGGGCTTTCCTATTCTCAGGTCGGACAGGTTTATCTTCGCGCATCCGCAAGCGCAGGCACACTCCTGTCGCCCTGTTTCGGGCCTGTGGCCATCAGTGCGTCCAACGCCACGAAACTCAAGTTTCAAACACCTCCTGCGGGGTCTGTTACAGCAGGATTGGCCTTCGCCAGCCAACCCACTGTCCAAGCTGTGGATGACGCCAATAACGTGGTGAGCGCGGCCTCGCCCACCATCACGTTGGCAGCGTTCTCCGACGATGTGTGTACGTTGCCGGCCACAGGGAGTCTGTCTGCCGACGCACTTTCTGTGACTGCGAGCAGCGGCCAAGCCACATTTTCTGGGGTGAAGTACGACAAACCGGGAACTTTCTACGTGCGCGCCGCTGCTCCGGGCTACTTGCCCGCGTGTTCCTTAGCCTTGAATGCGGCATCGGGTTCTGCCTCCAAACTCGTTTTTTCTCGAGAGGCCTCGTCGCTCGGCCAAGCGGGCGTGGCTTTTGCCACACAGCCTAAAGTTGCCATTCAAGATGCCGGTGGGAACGTCATTTTGAGTGCCACGAACACCGTGACCTTAGCCGCATTTTCCGACAGCGCGTGCACGTCGGCCGTTTCCACAGGCACGTTGCAAACGACAACTGCACTTGCTGCCGTGGCAGGGGAAGCGACATTTTCAGGACTGACGTTCACGAAGACAGGCGTTGTTTACCTGAAAGCGACCAGCGGCGCGCTCACAGCCGCGTGTTCGCAGGGCATCACTCTTTCCGCGGGCCAGGCAAGCAAGCTCAGTTACCTAGTGAATCCATCTGCGTCGGGAACTTCGAATCAGCCCTTGACTGTGCAACCGCAAGTGGAGCTTCGTGACGCCAATGACAACTGGGTGACGAACCCATCGACTCCCGTGCAGGTGAGCCTCAGCGCACACACCGATGCGGCGTGTGCGGTTGCGGCCCCTGGCTCTCTTTCCGCATCGGTGAACCCCCAAACCGCGGTGGGTGGGGTGGCCAGCTTCTCTGGCGTCGTTTACGACGGAACAGGCAACGTGTACATGAAGGCCGCGGGCACTGGACTCACCTCTGCGTGCTTTGGGCCTGTGGCGTTCTCGCAAGGCGCAGCAACGCGCGTCGCCTTCTCTACCCAGCCCGGTGCGAGCGCGCAGGCTGGCGTTGCGTTCGCGCCCCAGCCCGTGGTGCAGGTTCGAGATGCTTCCAGCAACCTTGTCGTCTCGGCCACGAACAACGTTCAGCTTTTGGCGTTCACCGACCCTTCGTGTTCCGTTGCCGCAAGCACGGGAGATGTGACGTTCGGCTCCAACCCTATTCCCGCTGTTGCCGGAGTCGCGAGTTTCGGGAGTGCGACGGCGACGAAAACGGGCACCTTCTACTTGAAAGCGGTGTCAGCGGGCCTCACTTCCGACTGCTCCGCCGCGGTGAATGTCACAGCAGGAAGCGCGACGAAAGTGGCGTTTTCGACGCCACCCTCCAACACGGGAGTCGCAGGAACAGCGCTTGCGGCGTCACCCGTGGTGCACATTCGCGATGCCGCCAACAACCTGGTTTCTTCAAGCACAGCCGGTGTGCAACTGAGCATGCACACCGATGCCACATGCGCGACTCCCGCTGTGGGCACATTAACACCTACGGCTGCGGTTGCCGCCACGGCAGGCGTTGTGTCGTTCTCAAACGTGAGCTTCACAGGAGCCGGCACGTTCTACTTGAAGGCCGCATCCACGGGACTCGCATCAACCTGTTCCGACGGCATCGCGCTGAGCCCAGCAAGCGCATCGAAACTTTCTTTTCTGCAAAACCCTTCTTCGTCAGGGTCGTCTGGATTGCCGCTTGCCGTTCAACCTCAGGTGGTGATTCAAGACGCCAATGGAAACACGGTGTCTGCGGCCAATGACGTTGTCACTTTGGGTTTCTTCCAAGATGCCACCTGCGCCACGCCGGCTGCGGGAGCCTTGAGTGCGAGCAGCAACCCCGTCAGCGCCGTGGCGGGCGTGTCCACATTCTCGGGCGTTGGCTACGTGGGCACTGGAACAGTGTACCTCAAAGCGTCTGCCCCCTCTCGGACGCCCCAGTGTTCCACCGCGATAGTGATTTCCGCAGGCAATGCGTCGAAGCTCGCCTTCGTCACGCACCCCTCGCCGTCCGCTGTGGCCGGTGTGGCCTTTGGTGCGCAACCTCAAGTCGAAATTGTGGACTCGTCGAACACGCGTGTGACAACGGCAACCGATGCCATTCAGCTCACGGCCTTCACCGACTCCGGATGCTCGACACCGGCCGTGGGCACTCTTTCGGGCGGTTCGACCACCACAAACGCGTTTTCTGGCCTGGCCTCATTTTCGGGTCTCAGGTTCAATCGCACGGGCACCTTCCACCTGAAAGCCACAGGAACAGGATTCACTTCGACGTGTTCCAATGCCTTTGTGGTGGGCGCAGGCACGGTGTCGAAACTCACCTTTTCGACACAACCTTCACAGAACGCACAGGCAGGCGTCGCATTCGGCACGCAGCCAGCCGTCGACGTGGAAGACTCGGAAGGAAATAGGGTCACATCGGCGAGCGACAACGTCACCCTCACGGCGCACACCGATCCGACGTGTTCTACGGTCTCTTCAGGCACTTTGACGCCAGCCTCCGCCACAGCGGCCTCGGGCGGACGTGTGAGCTACACCAACGCCGCTTTTTCGAAATCGGGCACTCTGTATTTGAAGGCTTCCAGTGGAACACTCGTCACCGCGTGCTCAACCGCGGTGTCGGTGACCTCGGGCGGCGCTACGAAGGTTGCCTTCTCGCAGCAGCCCTCCAGCTCTGCTTCCGCGGGGCAAGCCTTTGCGGCTCAACCCGTGGTTCAAGTGCAAGACGCCCAAGGAAACGTGGTGAGCGGCGCGGGCGACAGCGTTTCGTTGCTCGTATACTCCGACGCCGCGTGTTCGGTGTCCGCATCGAGCGCAACCCTCACGGCGTCGTCGAATCCCGTACTGGCCAGCAATGGCACGGCGACGTTCGTGGGCGTGGGCTACGGCGTCGTGGGCACATTTTACCTGAAAGCCGTAAGTGGCTCACTCACGGGTGAATGTTCCAACGCGGTGAATGTGTCCGCGGGAAATGCCACGCGTTTAACCTTCTCTACGCAGCCGCATGCGACGGGAACTGCCGGAACAGCGCTTGCCACCCAGCCTGTGGTGCAAACCCAGGACTCGGGCGGGAACCTGGTGTCGTCGTCCGCCGTTGTGCAACTGACGGCCTATTCTGACTCTGGGTGTTCGACTCCTGCAACAGGAAATTTGAACGCAAACACAAACCCACTGACGGCCTCTTCCGGAGTGGCCACGTTCGCCGGCACCCGTTACAGCAAAGCAGGCACCGTTCATTTCAAAGCGACCGCCACGGGATTCACATCCACGTGTTCAAACCCCGTGTCAGTGAGCCCGGGAGCGGCACACAAAGTGGCCTACGCCACCCAGCCTTCAAGTCTTTCGCAGTCGGGCGTTGCATTTCCTGCGCAACCCATTCTTGAAATTCGCGACGCCCAGGAAAACGTGCTGACCACAGCCACCAACGACATCACCATTGCGGCATTCACGAACTCGACGTGCACCACGGGCGCATCGGGCACTCTTTCGGGAACAACAACCGTGAGCGCGGTTGCAGGCATTGCGGCCTTCACCGATCTTTCCTACTCGAAAGCCGAAACAATTTACTTGAAGGCGAGCGGCACAGGAGTGCCCAACTCCATGTGTTCAAGCGCTTTGGTCGTGGGAGCCGGCACCGCGAGCAAGCTTGCTTTTGGCAATGCCGCTTCGCTTCCCACGACGGCGGGAGCTGGGGCTGTCTTTGCCACGCAACCACAAGTGGATGTGCTCGATGACGACAACAACCGCGTGTCTTCGGGTGCCTCTGTCGCCGTGAGTTTGGCGGCCTTCACGGACGCGTCCTGCACCACCCCCGTCAGCGTGCCTGCGGATCTTGCGGTGGGCGGAAATCCCGTCAACACCGTGGCCGGGGTCGCGAACTTCACGGGGGTTTCCTTCGCAAAAACGGGTTCCGTCTACCTTGGCGCTTCCGCGACTGCACTGACCAAGGCGTGTTTCGGGCCCATTGCGGTGAGTGCTGGCTCTGGCAGTCGCCTGTCTTTTTCTCAGCTGCCGTCTGCGACGGCCACATCGGGTTCGTTGTTCACCACTCAGCCTCGGGTTGAAATTCTCGACGCTGGCGGCAACCGCGTGACGGCTTCCGGCGCGAGCGTTTCTTTGTCGGCTTTTTCCGACGACACGTGCAGCTTGCCTTTTGCCGGCACTCTGACAGGCACGAGCGCAACCACCACGGCCGGGCTCGCGACTTTCTCGGGTGTTTCGTTCGACAAAGCGGGCTCGCTTTACCT
>JADCJN010000169.1 GCA_020247005.1 Silvanigrellales bacterium | reverse complement strand
GTGGAAGTGTTCTACAATCGCGAAAGGGATCATTCAGCATTGGGTTACCTTACGCCCGAGGAGTTCGAGCGGAAGGCGGCGTAAACTCTGTCCACCAATCGTTGACCACTTCACCCAGTCGTCGTAGACGGCCGCGGAGTCTTTGCTATTAGCCGACGGAATTTTTCTATCCGCCGGAAGGCTGCTCTTGTTGAAGAAACACGTTTCGCCCGTCGATTCGTTGTAACCAATGAGCCCCATTTGCCCATTCCCACCCATCAATCTTGGCAATTCTTTAACCCGACATGCTGCAATCCAAGTCACCCGATCTCCTTTCGGAGATTTGCTGACGCTTTTCTGGATGACGCTTTTAGAATCGCAGCGTGGCCAAATGAACCCGCCCGCAAGAATCCAGGAATCATTGATGCATTGGAAGGAATGGTATTGAGGTGCCTTGTCAGTTGGAAGTCCCCCGTCTTCCCCCGAAAGTGGGGCTTCCTCCGTAAGCCTCACGTCCGAGAGGGTATCCCGTTTCCAATCGCCAATGTGCTGGCTGACGAACCGTTCCGGCGATGGTTGAAGGGAGCAATCGACTTCAGGCGCGTCTCCCAATGCTCGCTGGCACATCTGCGCATACTCCTCAAAGGTGAAGAGTTTTGTCTGATCATCACTGCTGGCGACTTCGCTTTTCTTTGCCGGCACACAGGAAACGCACGCAAGGACGAGGGTTAATCGCGGAATATGATATTTGAGCAAGGCGCCCCCTTATGATTGACTCCAAACTGAGTCTATCAGCCTGGGGATTAGCCTAAGAAAAGGTGTCAGAAGGAAATGGCGCCAATTTTCACACCCTCCTTGGAAGCCGCGTCGCTTCGTAACCCCTCGTTTGAGGCACATCCGGGGAAGTTGGCTTCTAGCCGTTCAAAAGCCAGCTTGCACAGGCGGCGGGGCCAGTGGGGCCTGTTTCGTTGCTCTCTAGGTTCTTGCTTATTTCCTGGAGCTGCGCTTTCAAAGCGGTGTCGGCAACCCTCCCTTCAACGTAGCCGACGATGGCTGTTGGACTTGGTCCGCCCAAGGCATCGAAGCAAGAAAGCCCAGTCATGACCTTGGCGACCTCGCCACTGGCCGCGCCTTGCTGGAGCCATTGGCTTGCCACATTGAGAACGATTTGCTCCACAACTCCCAGCGCTTGAGCAGGCACCTTTGTGGCACTTTCCGTGACGCTGGGCTCCCAAGTCTGGAGTTTTTCGTTCGCGTAAGTGGCGGCTTTGTAAAGAGCATAAACGGCACCGACGATGCCCAGCGTCAGTGTGACTGCCAGAACCGCAATGGAGATAAGGAGAGGCTTGCGGTAGCGGCGAAACATCTCTTGGTAGTGAACAGTGTTTCGGTTCATGAGGGTTCTTTCGTCGTGTCTGGCTTGTCTGATGAGGAGGAATCGTTCCTTTGCAGCATCCACTCTTTTTCTGGTGCGCGAAAATGCATTTTTGCGAAGTTTCGCATGCAGAAAAGCAAACGCCCAAATTCCGCCTGTTGTTGTGTCATGCCTTTTCTCGAGGCGCGAGACTCTTGTTCTCTCGGCACCTGTCTGAGCAATATTTCACCTCATCCCAGACCTTTTCCCATTTCTTGCGCCATGCGAAAGGCCTCCCGCACCGAACGCAAGTTTTGGCTGGGAGGTCGCTTTTTTTGCGCATCTTCATGCTCAACTCCTGAAAGAATGCAAGCTGAAGTCGCGCTCACTTCTTTTTCAGAGCGCGGGCGTTTCTTTGTGCGACATGTCGACGCTGGGAAGAACGGCGCTGGTGGTGAGGGGAACTTCGAGTCCGGTGGCGCCGTCGGACGATTGTCCAGGCTTTGGAAACGTGAGGACACGGCTGTAGGCGTCAATGGCCGACAGGGCCGCAACCTTCACGTCGAAGTCGGCGCACGACTCGCACGCGGCCGCGACGAATGCGGAATAAACATAAGAGAGCGAATAAGCGCCCCAAGCGTGATCGTCGCAGGCGTTGATGCCTTCGAGTTCGTGCCCTGCGGGGCACTTCACATGGAGGTGGCCACATTGTGTGTTTCCACTCAACACGTCGCCGCCGTTTTTCCGAATCCGTTCGATGTCGGCGGGGGCCAGGGCTTCCGAGCAATCGGAATGCCGCGCTTCGTGCACAAGGGTGCCTGCTCCTGCAAGACGCACCCTCACAACACTGCCCCGACCGTCGCTGGGGAGGGCCACCAGATTGTATCCGGGTTGTATGGAAATAAGGCCGTCGCGCATGCTTTTGACAGGATACGTTGCTGTGAGCCCGAAGGCCGCGCCGGGTTGCTTGCGGATGAGCGCCTCGTACCACACAAGCGTGCCGAAGTTGGCAGCCGTCATGTAGGCTTTTTCGTCTTCTCTAACGCTTCCATAAGGAAACAAAGCTTCGCCCTCCAGCAGTCCGGCTTTAGGTTCAGCGCCTAAAAACACTTTGACCCGTTCACTCACGTAGCGAAGAATGCCCGACGCATCGGCTGTGCCAAAGGCGCCTTTGGCATCTTCGCGTATTTTAGCGGGGACAAGGGGTCGCAAGGGAGGCTTGACGTCTGCGAACCGCATGCCGACGATTTCAAGGAGGTCTTTTTTCACGGCAAGGGCTTGTTGCGGAAGGAGGCCGGAGTCGAATGTAAAGCGCGCGCGCGGCTCAACTTCATTCGCGAAACGCGACTCAATGTCCGACGCTTCTCCGTCGGAGAATGTGAGTTCTTCTGTGGGAACTGGGCGCCCTTCGTCGTCACCGGGGCTTCCTTGAGGCGGCTTCACAATAGTTTCACCGGTGTCAGAACTGTCGTCCGAACCGCACGCCACGACGAAGGCACTGAGCGCTGCGAAACAGGCGAGGGTGCCTCGTACCGAAGAGGAGCGAGCACGGGAGTTCATTTTAGTCTTCATTTCTCTTTTTATTTCTCTCTTCATTTTTGTGCGAGACCTCTGTGTGGCGAGCGGAGGGATTCGACGTCTGGAATCGACTTCAGCACAGCGGCGAAGCGTTCGCTGTGGGGTGGTGACGCGGCCACAAAGGCATTGAGCCGAAGCAGGCAATACGAGCGTGCGGAAAAGGGGAGCTCTCGACGGTCATCGGACGCGCAGCGAGCCAGTTCGTTGAAAAAGGCATCACGAACAGTGCTGCGGCGAGAGTTTACGCTTTCTGCAAAGCTCTGTTCGAGCGTTGCGGCGAAAGCGACGAGGGACGGGGGAGTTCCGTGGGGAAAGGCCCTCACCTCGTTCCGGTAGGTTTCGAGGTTTGGGGCATGAAAGGGCGTGCTTTTGCCTGTGCCATGGTTGCTGCGAGCATCTGCTCGATTGCGCGTTTGCGCAAAGCTGTAAAGTTCTGACGCCGAGGCGGTGCCGCTCTGCACAGTTCTCAGAGCTTCCTCGGGGGGCGGTTGCCTTTGTCTTTCGGACGCGGCAGGCTGCCGGCCCCAGGAACGTTCAGGCATTTGAACGAGGAAGATTCCAGCCGTCATGGCACCCAGTCCCAGCGTGACCAGGAGAAGAAGACCAAGCCTCACGAGCCTCGCCTTGCGAACAGAGGCTGCCTTGGCAGACAAGGCTTTCACGGCTGAAGTTTCCTCCGAGGCACACGCGGCGAGCGGGAAACGCTCCACGCTTCCCCACCTTCCCCATTTTGAGGAACGCTACCAGCAGGGTCCCAGGTTGCCAAGGGCAGGTTTCAGAGCAGATCGAGGATGTCGAGTCCGAAAGCGAACGTGGGCCGAATGAGGTCTTCGGTTGGAAATTGAAATGAAACTTGTGCACCTGCGGCGCCAAGCAGGCCTTTGACCAGCGCCGACTGACGCGACGCGCCCGTGCGTTCGTGGCTGTAGAACACCTGTCCTCCTCCGAGCCCAAGCTCGATGTCGAGCAGGCGCGAAACCTCGACGCTTGTCAGGAATGTCACGTCCCACTGCCGCTTGCGCACGGTTTGGGGGCCAACACGCGTTGTCCATGTGCCCCGCACCCGGCCAAGGAGCGTGAGAGAGGGCGACAGGGTGTAGATGTTTTGAGTGCCACCAAAGAGCTGCGCTGCGTAGCGATCGGCCTCCATGGCGGCATGAATGCGCAGAGAATCACTGCCTAAAAGAGGCTGGCGGTTGATGGGAGGACTTCCTGGGCCACGGGCTTTGGCATCGGCCACAACCGCGTGGAGACGAGCGACAGGAACGAAGTAACCGAGGTCTCCGTCTCGGTGGCGCGCGCTCACGACGCCAACGATGTCGCCTTTTTCGTCGAACACGGGGCCACCGCTGTTTCCTGGAAGCACGAGGAGATCGGCGACGACGAGTTCCGGATTCACTTTTGCAAGAGGCCCGCGGGTGAGCACGTTGAGCTGCGACTCCTGAAGGCCCGTGGGGGTCAGAGGAGACAGCCCCACGGGGTGACCAATTGTGGCCACTTCATTGCCCGGACGAAAGACGTACCTGGCATCGGCAAGGCGCAGAACTCTCATGCTGCCTTTCGCATTCGAAGGGAGCCGGAGCACGGCGAGGTCGTTTCTTTTGTCGGCTGCCGCAACCACCACGCCGTCTTCGAAGTCGTACCTCCCCTTGCGTCGTGTCTCTTTGTCGTAACCAACGCGCAATGCGCGGCCGCCTTCCACGCAGTGCCACGCGGTGAGCACCAGGTCGACGTCCACCAGCGCGCCGCTGCAGAGGCCTTCGGAAAGGATGTAGACGACTCCGGGCAAGGCGTGCTCGTAGACGCGCGCCCATTTTCCAGAATCTGCTGCGGCAAGGCCCTGGAGGGAAGGCAAGGCGGGTCCTTGGGCAGATGCCGTGCCCGGCACCAGAAGGCTTCCAAGCAACATGCTGGCGGCGAGGCACGCCCCTGTTCCCTGAAACGACAAGACACGGAGGGCGTTGGTGGCTTGTCGGGAAGTCATGTGACCCTTTCGGTAGAAAAGACCCGTTGATGCGTTTTCAGTGTAGCAGGCGTCGCCAGTTGGGAAAAAGACGTCCTCCGGAGGTTCGACTTGAAAGCAGGCACCGAGGTCCGGTGGCCGTCGTCCCTAGCAACCTTCCTTTTTTCCTTTGCGTCGTTCGCTTCGTCGGCTTCTGGTATGAAACCTCGCCTATGCTGCAATTGGCACCGACCCTAAAGACGTGTGGCTACCTTTTTTGACGCCACTCGACGCGGCGGTAACCGCCAGCTCCGACGGCTTTTCTGTAGGCTTCTTCGTGCGCCCTTAACGGCGACACGAGGATGCGCTCCGTGCACAAACGCAGCATGGGGAGGTCGGCAACGCTGTCGCTATACCCTTTCGCCCAGGTGAGCGCTCGGCCCAGTGTTTCTTCGATGCGTCGAACTTTTTCTTCTGCAAAGCAATTGTGTCCATCGACCACCACGCCGCCGGCGAAGCGCTTCAAGCGCGTTGCGATGAGCGTTCTTTGTTCGAACCCACGGGCTTCGAGCAAAGGCGTGATCCACGCGCTTGCGGAGGCGGTGACAAACACGATTTCATGCCCCTGGGCCTCCAGAGCCTGAATTTCTTCGAGTGCCTCGGGGAGCCAAAGGTCATCGGCCGCCTGAGCGACCACCGAATGCATCCATTGTTTGGCCGCGTGGTCGGAAAGTCCGACAGTCAACGCCCAGAGCGCTGCCCCTTTTGCATGCCTTTTTTCGAGGCCAAAAAGGGCGGTGCTCACAAAAAGAGGCCAGAAACTCCCCAGCACGACGCCGCGCCAAGGAGACTTCTTGAGTCCCTCGCGAACAAGGAGCAGGAAGGTATCTTGGTTTGTGATGGTTTTGTCGACGTCAAAGAAAGCCACCGGTTTGTGCATTAGGGAGCGAGCCTCAAGAAGGGGGCAAGTGGCGAGGAGCGAGCCCTTGACGGAAGAATCCGCAACGCAGCAAAAATCGAAAATGCGGAAGAAAGAAGGCGTGCAAGCTGCTCCGGCAGAAGATCCCACGGCCCCGCGAGGCGTGTCAACACGGTTCGGTTTGTTTGCCGTGGGAAACTCCACGGGGCAGGCTCTCACCTATGCGCTGCCAGCAGAATTGGCCGACACACTCAAGCCCGGCACGCTTTGCGAAGTGCCCGTGCGGGGCAGCCGCAAGGTCGCCCTGTACCTCGAACCCTGTGAAAAACCGACCTTCCCTTGCCAACCCGTGCTGGGGCTTCTGGCCCACACGGTGCCCTTGCCTGCGCCGCTGCTCGCGCTCGTGCGCTGGGTGGGGCGCTATTATCTTGCTCCGGAGGGAAGGGCTGGCACTCTTGCCGCGCCCGGGTTCGTGTGGAACGCAGGCAAGAGTGAGGCGCGCGCGAAGCGCTTCGGGCGCATTGTCGAAAAACAAGGGCAGTTGAACCTGCAGAGCGGCATCCGCGGCGAACGTGAGCCACGAGCCTTTGGTGAGGGCGTCACATTCGTGTTGAGCGAGGCGCAGGAGGTGGCAAAGACTGCGATTCTGGACGCCACTCCCCCCGTGACATGTTTGTGCGGAGTTACAGGAAGTGGCAAAACAGAAGTTTATCTGTCGGCCGCTGCCAGTGTGCTCAAAGGCGGCCGCACGGTTTTGGTTCTCGTTCCAGAAATCGCCCTCACGCCGCAAATGAGTGGACGTTTTCGAAAGGTTTTCGGCGACCTTCTGGCCATTTTGCATTCGGGTTTGACGGCCGTTGAGTACGAGCGTGAATGGTTTCGAGTGCTTCATGGTCAAGCACGGGTCGTTCTCGGTGTGCGTTCTGCCGTATTTGCGCCGCTGGCAAACATCGGCCTTATTGTGGTCGACGAAGAGCACGACCAAAGTTACAAAACAGACGAATTTCCCTGCTACAATGCGCGCGATGTTGCAGTGAAGCGCGCGGCGCTCGAGCACGCGGCATGTGTTCTGGGCAGCGCGACGCCCTCGCTGGAAACCTGGGCGAACGCGAAGGCAGGGCGCTACGGGCTTGCCCGCTTGGAAGCCCGTTTTCAGGAAGGCGCCTTGGAGGTCGACATCATCGACGCGCGCCTCTACTTCCCCAATGCTTCAAAAAGGGGGGCCAAGCGGGGGGCACACGCGTCTGCAGTGCGCAGTGGGAGTGGCTTTGATGGAGGGGAAAGAGGCGTCCCTGCCGTGCGAGAGGACGAGGGTGGACGTGCGAGTTCGCTCGTGGCCTTTGCGGGGAAGTCGGTGACCCCGCCCGTGTTTGACGCCTTGGCCGCGGCCAAGGCGCGGGGCGAGCAGGCCATGATCATTGTGAACCGCAGGGGATATGCCAACTACGCTCTGTGCCGTGGCTGCGGCGAAAGCCTGCGTTGCCCCCATTGCTCAGTCACCACCACACTGCACGACTTCGGGCGCACTGAACTTTGCCATTACTGCGGCTTTACACGCCCTGCGCTTCCTTCTTGCCCAAAGTGCGGCAGTGTTGATCTCGAGAAAATGGGCACGGGCACTCAAAACATTGAGGCGGAAATTCGAGAGGTGTTGCGCGACTTCCGTTTGGCGCGCCTCGATCGCGATGTTCTGACAAGCAACACGAGGCTGACAGGCTTGCTTGCCGATTTTCGGGAGGGGCGTCTCGACGGGCTCGTGGGCACACAAATTCTTTCAAAGGGGCATGACTTTCCCAAAGTGAGTCTTGTGGTCATGCTCCATGTTGAAGATGCTCTACTGCTCCCCGACTTTCGTTCTTCTGAACGGACTTACCAGCTGGTTGCGCAATCGGCGGGACGCGCGGGGCGTGCGGGTTTGCCTGGCAAAGTGCTTGTGCAAAGCCTTTCTCCGCAGCTTCAGGTGGTGCATGAGGC
>JADCJN010000168.1 GCA_020247005.1 Silvanigrellales bacterium | reverse complement strand
TCTTGCTTTGCAGGTGTCTCATCACGTGCTCAGTTTGGGTATCGCTCTCGAGAACCTCGCCAAGCTTCCGCAGGAAGTTCGGCAGAAGGTGCAGATCATCGACGATGCCTACAGGAACGGCGCCCTAGACTGGGACAACTACGTCCGCATTGCCGCTCAAGTGAGCGCGAGTGTCCAAAAGCACGGCCGCGTGTGTTTCCTCATTCCCGGACACCCGAGGTTCGCTGTTTCGTTCGCCTCCGTTTTGGAAGCGCTTGGCCGTGAGCGGGGGTACCCTGTCGAGATCCTGCCCGGGGTCTCGAGCTTCGATACCATGGTTAACGATCTCGCCCTCGATCCTTTGGAAAGAGGGACGGTGGTTGTCGACGCGAACCGACTCGTGCGCCAGGGTCTCCACATCGACCCTCGTCTCGATGCGTTCATTTATCATGTCTCTTCGGTGTTGAACGACCGGACGGACTTCGAGAACCCCGCGCCCGGGAACCGCATCGAGAGTCTGGTGGAGGCTTTGAGGCGCTTTCGCGATGGCCGCACATCCGTGGCTGTCGTGTCGAGTGGGATGTCGGACACGGAACCCTTGGGTGTGGAATGGATGACCCTCGACGATCTCGCGAAAGCCCATGCATGCTTGCAATTCGCCACCTCTCTCTATCTTCCCGCGAGCACCGCATGCGTGACGTCCTCTCTCGCAACGCCACACACCCAGGAGTCGGCATGTTGAACCTCTTCCTTTTTGCAAAACCGGCGCAGAGGGCGCGTCTCTTCGACGCCCACACGAAAAGGCTGTCGGGGGCCATCGTGGCGACACTCCTCGTGCAGCAGGCCATTGTCGCATCGAGCACCTTCTGGATGACACTGGCGTCGGAGAGCGTCGACGACACAGTCGCCTTCTCCGCATGGCTTGCCTGCGTGGGTGCCTCCTTGGTGGTTCCTCTGTTTCCCGCCGCGCTCGCGGCGCGGCTACTCGAGGATCTGCGGCTTTCGCTGACGAAAAACTACGCCCTTCGGTTCGCGGACGTCCATTCCTCTCCGAGTGCTGTCCTTTCGACGCAGGATCGGGGCCACAAAGAACCTTACCTCCTCGGCGAGGCGGACTACGTCCTTGGCGAGGGGGTCTACTTCCTTTCCGACACGCTTGCCTTGATTCTCAACGTTCTCCTCAATGTGGTCGTTTTGTCGACGTTCGTATCGAAGGGTTTCTCCACGGCCTATGCCGTTTCGGCGTTGTTACTGGGTGTGGGCACGTTCGCGCTTGCGCGGGGCCAGAGCCGATTCACGAACCTCGTCATTGGCCGGTCGCTCTCTCTGCGTACCTTGCTTTCGCGGGGGTGGAGCGCGGTGTCGTTGGGGAACGAGGCCACGACGGCTCTGTGGAAGCAGAGAGCCGAAGCTGCTGGAAATGAGCTCACCGCCGCGCAAAAAGCGGAGACGACCCGCCGAGAGGTGTTGTCGGTGTGCATCACCCTGGCAAGCGCAACTCCCATCGCCTTCGTTTTCGTCGTGTCGGTGCTCGCAAAGGACGCCTCCACCGCCACACTCGTGGCCCTCCTCGCAACGGCACCCCGTCATCTCCAAACGATTCAACACATGGATGCTCTCGTGAAGGCTGCCTTCCGTTGGGAGAGCTTTCGTACGCGCGTGCGTGGGCTGTCGTCGTCGCTCGAGGCTCCCGGCCTGGAGGCGGCGATCGAAGAGAGTGCCTCTCGCGTGCGCTGCGCAGACCTGCGCCTTCACTTCGCCGACGCGACGCTCGCACCGACGTCCGTGGCGCATGCCATGGTGCTCCTGGGCCAGAGGAGCCGGGGGCGGGTGCGGGTCACGGGCCCCAACGGCTCGGGCAAGTCGACGCTCCTGCGCATCCTCAAAGTGAAAGACGAGCGCCCCACGTTTCTTCTCCCCACGGGAGCGGAGCTCGAAACGGTTACGTCCACGCAAGGGCTCTCGACGGGAGAACGGTGGCTCCGGGTGCTCGAAGAAGTCCAGCACGTCACGTGCGCGGGTTCGGTGCTCTTCCTAGACGAATGGGACGCAAACCTCGATGGCCTACGGGTGGCCGAGGTGGAAGCGCAGCTCGACGCGATGGCCCAACAACGGCTCATCGTTGAAGTTCGACACATGCGGAGTGCGTCGTGAACATTACCCCCGACTACACATCGATTTTTTGTGAAACCTACGACGAGATGGAGCGTTTGAAAGATCCCTCGCGGTATGGAAGCGTGTCGGATGTTTCCTTCTATCAAGAACGCGTCAAGGAGCTCCCTGCCTTCCACCGTGGCCTTAATCTCCTCGAACTCGGAGCGGGCACGGGCCGCGTGGCGTTTCCTTTGGCGAAACTCGGAGGCAAGGTGACTGCCCTCGACGCCTCGCCCGACATGGTGGCGCGTCTGCGCGCCGAGTCTCGGCGACGCGGGGTGGAGAACATGGACATCGTCGAAGGGCGTTTCGAAGACTTCCAGTTCGACAGGATGTTCGACGTCATTATCCTCCCTTTCAACAATGCGCATTATCTCGAGAACGCCCAGGAGTTTCGTTCCTTTCTCTCCAATGCCTGGATGCACCTCAAGCCAGGGGGATGCGTCTATATCGATGCCGAGTTCTCCCTCGACCCCTCGGGCTTGGACGGGTTCGAGCATCGGGAGTGGCGCGAAGTAGAGCTGGGAACGGGAGCAACACGGCTCTACCTCTTCACCTCATGCCGGAACGAGGGCTCGACGCGCCTCGATCTCGCCACGAAGATCCTCGAGTATTCGAGCACATCGCTGCGAATGAAGACATTCGAAACCCGTTCGTCGCACTTCACGCATGACCTTAAAGAAAGTCTCGTGGCGACGCGTTCTCTCGAGGGGAGTGCGGTGCGGTGTTTCGGGGGCGACTATACCACTCGGTTCGAGCCCCGTTCCCCTTTGCAGCGCTGCGTTATCGAGTGCACGAAGCGGGGACCTCAGGCATGAGGCGCAAGGAGCTTGTCGATGTCGCGCAGCACGCGGTTCACATTCCGGAGGTCGACGCCCTGCTTGGAGTCGAAACTTTCGCGCAGCGCGTGCGTCTCGCCGCCTTTTGGGAGTTCGACGAGCGCCCTTGGCTGGCTTTTCGAGAAGCGCGGGCCCGAGTACCCGTGACGCCACTCGACGCACCTACGCACGCCTGGCTGGAAAAGGTGTTGGAAGCGTCCGCCGTGCGGTGGGGCAAAGATCTCGACGTGGAGACGGTAAATGAGAGAAAGCTTCCGATCCCCGCGCTGAGGCGATGCGCGGCCCTAAAGGAAACAGGGAAGGGCTTTGTCGATGGCCACGAGATCCTCGCGATCGTGCTGGAAGCAGAAAGCACGCTCGTGCGGCGAGGGATTCTTCCATCTCATCCGAGCACGGTGTCCGTGCGGTGGGAATCGACACCTCGGGCCCTGAGTTCCACCCTCGACGGAGACAGGGGTGTCCTTTCCGGAGAACCGGGCTCGGGTGGCATGGCGCTCATGGCGATGGCCCATGAGTTGGGGCACGTGCGCTTCGACGCCTGGTGGCGGGCGTCGTCGTTGCCGGCATGCGCAGAAGACACATTGGGTTCCGAGATCGCGGCTTTTGTGTACGAGGAGGTCCTCATGGAGTCTCTGGTTGGGGCCGACGTTTTGACTCCGTACCTCCGGTGCGTGGACGCCATCAACGTCTTGTGCGCACGCGACGAGCTCCATGAAGGGCGACAAGAGGGAGGCCCTTCGTTCGACGAACGCGCTCTCGTCGTTCGCCCGTCCTATACCCAGGCGAAGGGGTATCAGCTCATCAATGGCCTCGCGAGCCTCGCGAGAGACCAAATCCGGACGCACGCGGCCCCGAAGGCAAGCCGTTCGCGGTCCGCAGGCGAAGGACTTTTCGACGCCATCTGCGGCCTCACGCCGGCGGCGTTCCGGGAGGTCGTATGACAGAGCTTTTCTCAACACCGCCGGCCTCTCCCCTTTTCACGGCCTATCAAAAGACGATGGCCGAGTTTGAAGACGCCTCGGGGGGCCTGCTCTCCGACTTGCGACGAACTGAACCGGGCAAAAGGGATGGCACACTCATCTCGGAGATCCTTCATCACCCCATCGTCGACTTAGCGGGCTACGCCCTCGCTGCACGCGACGCTGAGCTGCGTGAAACCTCGCAGCGTGCGCTGTCGAAGGCCGATGCGTCTCAAAGCCCCTGGATTCGAACACTCTCACGGTTCGTGCGACGTTGGCTGCCGGCGGAGGTGTGGATAGAGCGTGCGTGCGCGCAGGGCCAGGGAGCAGACCAAGCCGTTCCCCTCCTGAGCTCTACGTCGTTCCCCCCTGCGGCCGGCCTGGGCTTCTTTACGGCGGCGAGCTTTGCGTTCATTCCTCCCCATCATCTCCTCACGGACACCGAAACCTATGAT
>JADCJN010000167.1 GCA_020247005.1 Silvanigrellales bacterium | reverse complement strand
TTCCGATCTGCTCTCTTCGAGCACCTTCCCAAATACCCAGGAGTCGGGGGCGTCGGACACATGCGCCTTTGAAAAGCCCTGGCAGTCGACGTAGGCACGCCCCACACCCAACAGAAACTCCCAGAGGCGGCGGCGTGCACGCCCGTGCTGCAGGACCCCCGCAAAAAAGGCAACCGGTGCAAGCATGTGCTCGAAAGGTTGTGCGTCCACGCTTCGGACCTCCAAAAACCCTCGCAACCGAAGGTCGGGAAAAAGCGTCCCGAGGTGCATTTCCCACTCGCGAAACGTAGGCCTCGTCCCCTTGTAACCTTGCTCAAGCCACGCTTCGAAGGAAAGCTCACCGGGAAGGGGTTGTTCGTCTCGAGAAAGCCCGGGAACATAAAAAACCGACGCCGCTTTGGCCCAACGGGCGTAAGCACAGGGGATGTCGGGAGCAAAAGGAACGCCTGCAGGAATGAGCGAGCGAGAGGAATCGACAAGTGGCCAAATGCTTTGACGTTCCGAGAAAGTGCTAGAGCGTGCTCCTTGGAACCACGCGCTGTTCGCAAAGAGGTGGCGCACGAAGGGTGTCAGAACAAAGGTAAGATTGACGGCGTCTTGCCATTCTGCGTCGCCGCCAGGGATGTCGAGATTGGGCTGTACGGTGCCGGTGTGGCGCATCATGTGAACGCCACGGCCCCCGGGAATAGCATTGAAGTAACGCGTCATCACAAGGTAACGCTCCTTTGGAAGGAGGAGCGGGTGGTCGGGACGCGACAGCGGATTCGTGCCAGTTCCCAAGAACACGAGCTCGCCGGCGGCAGCCTTGGCCAGAATGTTGAGGCCTTCCTCGACGTCGGCCGCGAGTTCGTCGGTGTGGAACACTGGACGGCTTGCGAATTCCAGTTGACCGCCAGGCTCGAGGCTGAAGTTTCCACCGGAGGGAAGTTCAACACCGGTGGCCACGTTTTCAACAGGGTCAACTTTGAGCTTCGAACCCGGCACGAGCGCAGCAATGCGGCTCATGATTTCTATGGGGGTGACTTTGCCCTGCTCGAGACCTGCTGGCAAAAGCGACCCTTCGTGAAACGCAAAGATCTCCATTTCGAGCGCCATGCGTGGGCGGCCTTTGGACACCCCGCGGATGGGACGCTTCCAAAGAGCCTCGCACACATCGTGAACGCTGTTCTGCTCGGCCATGGGAATCCTCCTCGCACGGGGGCTTAAACAGGCGCCTAAACGCCTCGCGCCTGCAAAGTTAAGCGGAGTCGGGCGGGTGTCAAACCAAAAGTGGTGCGAAACTGGAAGGAAGCGCGCAGGGGGACCACGCCAAAGTGACTTAGGGAACCGGAGACGTGGCTTGCACACCTGCGGGAAGAGGTTCCAGCTGGAGTGCGAAGTCTGCAATGCCAACCGACCTGAGGGCATCCATCACACCCACCACCGAGCTGTAGATGACGCCCTTGTCGGCAGAGATCATGGCCACCACCTTCTCGCCCTTGCCTTTGGCCTCGCTTCCGCGCGCGCGCAGGCCTTCGGTCGTGACGGGCTGACCGTCGAGAAGGATGTTTCCTTCCTTGCTCACCAGAATGTTGAAGGTGCGCTGCATTTGCAGCTGTTCCGCTGTCGCCGCCTGCGGGAGCTCGATGCTGACCCCTTTGTTCGTGATGAACCCTGCTGTCACCATGAAAATGACAAGAAGGACAAGAACAACGTCGACAAACGGCGTGACGTTGATTTCGGAAATGACGTCGCCATCGTCTTTGAGCGCTCCACCTGCCATACTGGGACCTCCCTTACTCGACCCGGCTGCGGCCGAAGTACGTCATGATGATGCGAGCCGTTGTTTCACTGTTGGCCATTTTCTTTTTGATAACCCGTCCGAGAAAATTGTAGGCAACCACAGCAGGAATCGCGACCATGAGGCCCACGGCGGTGGCAACAAGCGCTTCTGAAATGGAAGCCATGACGACTTCAGGCCCTGCAGCTTTCGTGGTGGCCAGCGCGTTGAACGCCTGGATGATGCCGATGATGGTGCCAAAAAGACCAATGAAGGGCGTGTTGTTGCCAAGCGTTCCGAGAATAGTGAGACCACGATCGAGGCGCGTGCGAGCAGAGATCATTGTGGCGTTCATGGATTCTTCAATGGAGCGGAGGGAATCGCCGGAGCGCTCCAAACCCACCGCAGCCACGCTCGCCTCAAGAAGCTTCTGCCCAGAACACCATGCCGCGACCTTTTCTTGAGACTCGCCAGAGTTCAAACGCTCCGTCAGGCCTTTCACAAACTCTCCGAAGTCGCCTCCGATACGCGAGAACGCCACGATGCGTTCGATGATAATGGAAAGGGAAAGAAGGCTGCAGAGGATGAGGACGACCATCACCCACTCTGCACCGAGGAGCGCGAACTTGAGGAACTGTTCCGTAATGCCCATGGGGACTCCCGTAAAACGAGGACTTCGCCACCCTGCGGCGAAGTGACAGGCCCCAGTCTACACTTTAGTCCTTGGTGAATTCCAGTTCGTCGTAGATTGCCGCCAATGCGCCAGCCGCGTTCAGGAGCGCTGGACGCGACGCCCCCTCCTCCACGTCGTCGAGGTAACGACGTTTCCGAGCCCCCACCAGCACCGCA
>JADCJN010000166.1 GCA_020247005.1 Silvanigrellales bacterium | reverse complement strand
GCCTGTGTTGGTGTCGGGCGACTCCAGCACAACGTCTTCCACCTCGGGGGCGAGCTCAGCCTGGGGAAACGCCTTGAGGAAAAGCTCTTGGCACGCCTGCGCCAGCGGGACGGCTTTCGCTTTCTCGGGCAGATTTCCCACAGTGCCCAAAACAAGGGTCGTTTGGCGCGCAAAAACCAGGTTGGCAAGTAAGCTCCGCACGTCGCGCGAAAACCGGGGGGCTTCATTTGCCCCCGAAAACACGAGTTCGGCAAAGCCCGCGTGCTTTTGAGCCTTTAAGTAACCCGAGGGAAGTTCACCCTCGCCGGCGCTTTGCCCCTCCACAAGGGCGCCCACTTCAGCCGCGACGTCGGCTTCGAATCCCTCGCGACAAAGAAACAGAAGCCCGAACCGCGAGCGGATAGCTGGAGCAGAGACGTTCATTCAGACCTCAAGGAGTCGCGCGCAAAAAGGAGCCAACCGGCAAGGAAACAAAGGCCACCCAAAGGCGTGACAGCACCCAAGCCACGCACCCCGCTCAACACGAGCGCGTAAAGGCTAAAGGGGAAAATAATGCAACCTGCTAGGAAGAATGCAGGTGCATGTTTTTTTCTGCAATTCGTTAAACTCACGAGCCCCGCGAGTGTATGTGCCAGAAGATAAAGGGTCGCCGTCTTCCAGTTCTCGAGGTCCTGGGGAGTCACCTTGTCGCGCAGCGCATGCGCTCCAAAAGCGCCGAAGGCCACCGCAGCAAACCCCAAGGCACAGAAGGAGGCCCTCCATTTTCCAAGCGATGTTGACGACATGTTCCCCCCTCTTCTTCCTCGCGGGCGTCAGTTTCTTGACACCGCCAGAGACCTTGCGAATATCGACTTACCAATGCCTCCAATTCGAAAGGTCCGCAACACTCATGGTAACTTTTGGGTGTGCAAATCCTGCACGCCACGCCGTTTCCTTCCAGCGAGAGGACGTCCATGCCTAGCTCCAAGTCCCCGACCCGGCCCGCCAAGAGTCCTGCAAAGGGCACCGTCCGCGCAGGCGCCTCCGCGGGCAAGCCCAAAAGCCCCTCGAAGTCCCCTTCGAAAACCGCCTCCAAGGCAAACCCTGGAGCGCCCACCAAGGCGTCCAAACCCAGCGTCGTCGGCCAGACTCGGCCCACTCCCGCAAAGATGCGGGTTGTGGCCATTTGCAATCAGAAGGGGGGATGCGGAAAAACGACCACGGTGATCAACGTGGCGGCCGGACTCGCAGCCATGGGTCAGCGCGTCCTGGTCGTCGACCTCGACTCCCAATGCAATGCCACCACCGGCTTGGGCGTTCCCCTCGATGGCATCGACAAAAGCACATTCGATCTTCTCATGGAACCCAAGGCCGACGTTCTCGAGAACGTGATTCTTGAAACGGCTTACCCAAACCTTCACGTTGCTCCTGGCTCCATAGAACTCTCGGAATTTGAAAGCCGTGCCGCAAGCGAAATTGGCCGCGAGAACAAACTCAAGAAAGCCGTTGGGCTTCTTCAGGGGCACTACGACTTTGTCCTCATCGACACCCCCCCTTCCCTTGGCCTCCTCTCGGTGAATGCCTTGAATGCGGCAACGGAAGTCGAAATTGCGCTCCAGTCTCAGCCCTTTGCATTCGACGGCCTGAACCTTCTGCTGGAAACCATCAACCTGGTGAAAGAAGAGCTCAATCCAAACCTCGAGGTCACCGGCGTCGTTGTCACCATGTTCGACAACCGCACTAAGATTTCGCGGGAAATAGTGGAGCGTGCACAGGCCATGAAAGAGCTCGAGGGCAAGCTCTTCAAAACAGTGATCCGCCAGAACATCAAAATCACGGAAGCCTCCAAAATGCGCAAGCCCGTTATGGATTACGACGAGCTGTGCACGGGAACCAGGGACTATCTCGACCTTTGTGAAGAGATCTGCGCCCAGCACGCGGCCATGAAGGCCGCACCTGCCAAGAAAACGAACGCTCGAGAAACCACTCACGGATGAGGATTCCCATGCAACAGAAACCGAAAAAGGCCCTCCGCGGACTCTTTACGCGCACTGAACCCTCTCTTGCAGCCATGGCTGTCGAAGAGCCTCTGACAACCGAAGCAGCCCCTGTTTCTCCCTCTCTTCCCATAGAAGTTTCGAACGACGAGTCGGCCACCCTTCTTGAAGCGACGAAGGCTGTCGACGCCATTCCCGAAGTCAAATCGCCTCAGCCGTCTCACTTGGCTGTTTTGGCAGACAGCGGATGTGACGTCACATCACCCGAGGCTCGCCAAACAGAGCGCGAGTTGTCCGCCGCCGGCGCCTTGGGGGCGGTGGTCCGTGGATTCACTGCAACCGTCGTGGAGAGGAACTCATGGGAGGAATACGATTACCTCGACTGCATTCGGCGCATCGACCAAGCTCAGACGGAAGCCTTCTTGCTCAAAGGCAAATTGCTAGAAGAAGTGAAACGCCGATTCTTCCTTGACAACAAACAAGGCTGGAAGAATTTTTGCGACAACCGTCTTGACATGAATTACACCACGGCAAACCAATACATTCGCGTTGCCGAGGAATTTGACGCCCTCGCGCGCCAACGTCCGGAATTCGGATTTGAGCACTTTAAGGCCCTTCTTCCCTTGCCGCCCGAACAACGCTCCGAGATTCTCGAAGGTCACAAAACCCTCACCGTGAAGGCCATTCGCAAACTCGTGCAAGAGAAGCTCACCCCTGAGCTTCTTGGTGCGTCCGCGCACCCAGGCGATGCGAAAATCCTCGTACGCACTCTGGAGCAACTGAAGGAACAGATTGTGTCGGGCAACTTCGCTTTGCTCCCCCAGCTCCAAAGATGGCAGTTGGCAGCAGCATGCCAGAACCTGAGCGAGGAGTTGGGCGTCCTTTCTTCACAACTGAATGCTCGCAGCCTTGAGGCAAAAGAACGGCCTGGGGCCTCCGTGGGGGCAGTCGCCCACCGCATCTCCGACACCTCCTTCTGAGAAAGCCCGCAGCTATGAATCCCCTTTTTTTTTAGTCGGAATTCTTTCGGCGGGTGCCTTTTTGGCGCCAGGCATGGCCTCTGGGGAAACCACTCCACCAACACCAACCGCCCTCGTACCTGCCGTAGCCCCCGCCGTAGTCCCTACCGCAGCATCTCTTGCGGCGACCTGCCAAAGCCTTTCCCTCTACGAGTCGGCAAGCACGCCTGAAAACCTCAAGCCCCTCTACGAAACCCTCGCCGACTTCGAACGCGCGTTTGAAAAGAACGATGCCTCCTTGTTCACAGAGCTCGTGCACCCCGCGCTCACGAGAGAAAAGAAAAAAGACGACACCTTTGTCAGCACGGTGCAAGACTTCGGACTTGAAAAAGTAAAGCTTGCTCGAAACGTGCTTTATCGAGTCGAGTTTCCAACAGAAAATCCGGCACGCACTGTGGCTTGCTCACAAGGCGAGCTGAGGGGCGTGGTCGGACCCACTCTTCAGTTCGCAACCATGCATGCTTTCGCAGGAGGAAATGAGCAGATCAGGCTTTTCACCCTTTTTGCGCCCATCCCGAAGTCCTTTGGACCAAAGATGAAGAACCCAAAGCGGGAGTTGGGGATTGTGATGATGTTTGCGCAGACGTGGACCCACGGCAAAAAGGCGCCCGAAGTCCTCGTTGCGGAGTCGAAGAAATGGTCGCTTCTCAATGAACCCATTACAGGGTGGGTTCTGGCAGAAGCAAGCCATCGTCTTTTGTCGGCCAATCCCTATTTCGTACCCAATGGGCTTTCGGAAGCAGAGGGGCTTGCCCTCCAAACGAAACAGAAGCTGCCTTCTTTCGAAGGTCTCAAAACGAAAGTGCGAGAATCAAATGTGGGTTGGGAATTCCTCGACTTGGCTGTCATTTTTCAAGCACAAGCTGTGGAAGTCGGCGTCAAGACGAGAATGCAGGCACAAGAAGAGCCCGTGAATGCTCAAATTGACAAGTGCAAAACCGTTGGTCGACTTCTTGCGTCTGAGTTTCCGGGCTTAACCAAGACGTTTTCTGGCTTCGAATGCATGCCCTACGCAAAAGGCGAAGCACTGGATGCTTCGCCCGACGCTGGAACTCAGTTTCACGCTTGGAAAACGCTCAAAAACTAAACCGCACACCAAGGAGATTCGCACCGAACGCAAGGTCGCTCCTCACACTCTTCGAATACTTCGATTTAGCGCCGGTCGAGGTGGTGTATTCGCCCGCAGGTGCAGAGTCCGACACCGATTTGTAAAATACATTCGCTCCCGTCGTGAAAGAGACGCGAGTGTTCAAACGAAACACGAAGCGAACATCGAGGTCGGACTCGAACCCGTTCGCGTCGGAGGTTATCACTCCGGCCACTTCCCGTTTCGAAGCACCGTAGTCGAGCTCCCATCGGACTTCCATTTCCGCGAGATCGGTGGGAACATTCAACAACACATAAGGACCAACAAACAGTCCACGTTCTTTCGAGGTGAATTTTTGATTGCTGTTGGTTAAATTTTCCTCACTCGAAAGCAACAGGTTCGCACCCAGCCCTAATTCAAGGACATCGGAAAAAACATACCCAACCGCAAGGTAACTGCTTCCACCCGTGTTGAATGAGCGGGTCAATTGAAGAGCATAACTGCCAAAGTGGCCCACAAAATTGACGCGGTTAGGGAACGTTGCGAGTCCGCTTTGTTTCAATGTGTTCTTGTCCTGAGAGCCCCCGACCTTCGTCTCTTCAAGATTTGTACGGGACATTGTGTAACGCAGTGCCTGCAACTCCACGAAGTTTTCTTGCGGCGTACGCGCGAACGCGGCAAAGGGAACGAGGGCCAAGGAGCCCACAATCAAATTTTTTAAGGAACAGCAGGGGAATGCCGTGTTCCCTCTTCTAAAAAAACGCATGGGTCTCGACCTTTCATTTGAAGTTCGAGGCCCATTGTTCGGTTGCAGGATGCCGCTGTCAAGTTTCCTCGCGCTGCACATTCGCCAGCATTCCACGGGCAAGGTTGCGCAGCCCCGTGCTGACTTCTTCAGAGTCGATCACCGTCCGGAAGTTTGACTTGGCCTTCCCATATTCACGAAGACCGTAGTGGTAAACAACGCCGAGGTTGTAATACGCAAGCGCGTTGTGAGGCGCCACGTCGATAGCGCGACGCAAAAGCTCAGCCGACACCTTGTATTGCTTCCCCGTATAGGCGGCACTCGCGGCATGAAGGTAACCCAACACGCTGTTCGGGTCCGCAGCAATGGCTCTTTTAAAGTAGATGAGCGCCTCGAGCGAGTTCCCTCGTTTCTGCCTCAAAAGTCCAAGGTTGAGGTTAGACAGCGCATTCCGGCTATTCATGCGCGAGGCTTGCAAGAAGCTTTCCATGGCAGCTTCATCACGGCCTTCAAAGAAATGAGCCACGCCCACAATGTTGAGGGCTTCGTCATCGAGGCCACTCCGCTCGGACGCAATCTTCATATATGTGAGCGCTTGTTCGTTCGCGCCTGCCGACAACGCGTTGTAGCCAAGAACCTTCAGTGCACCGAGGTTTCCTGGGTTCGAGGCGAGCGTCTTCTCGGCTTCCGTCACTCTGTTCCGTAAGTTGGAAAGTGCGAGCCGAGGCAGATACACCTGGCCACCCAATGATGTGACGGCAAATCCTCCGCGGGCGTCGGAACCTTGGTTCGTGTTCAAGTCGCTCTGGTCGAGTGCCAAGGGCATGGCCCCGAACGTCGCAGGCACTTGGTCGATGTCCGCGGCCGTCGACTGGGCAGACACCTGTACGGGAGCTTCGCCCGCGCCGCTGATGCAACCCGTCATTCCAGCAGCAACAAGAGCAATGAGGGAAAATTTCACGCCTGGCTTCATGTCCACGAACCTCCAAAGAATGTGACTTCATTCGACTGAGAAGCAAGTCTGGTGCCAAGAGAGTCTTTCTGGGTGAATTCGTAACAATCGAGAACTACCAAGAAAAAAGAGAGCACCGGCGTACGGGTTGAAGTCGGCTGTGCAGCGAAAGTGAAAAAGGAGTTGACAGTGTTGCGGAGGTGGTCAGATTGAAGCGGCTCGCAATGCAGTCCGCCCCCACTTTTTTAAGGAACGAAGGAGCATCCATGGCGTTTCGCAATCACCGGTTCAGCAGACTCGAACTGTTGATCGGAAGAGAGGGGCTTGGCCGCTTCCGCGGAAAACACGTGCTGGTGGTGGGCGTCGGTGGGGTCGGTGGCTTTGCCGCAGAGGCCCTGGGTCGCGCTGCGGTCGGGAAAATCACCCTGATGGATCACGATGAAGTCTGCGTCACCAATGTGAATCGTCAGATTCACGCCTTCACCGATACCGTGGGCCACAAAAAGGTTGACCTTATGGCCGACCGCCTGAAGAAAATGAATCCCCACTGCGTGGTCAATTCCATTGCTGAGCACCATCACCCCGAAAAAGGTGACTTCCTCTTCGAGGAGGCCGAGCGCCTCGCCGGTGCAAAAGTCGATGCCGTATTGGACTGCATCGACACCTTGATTCCAAAAGCAGATCTCATTGAGCGGTGTGTTCGCAAAGGCATTCCCGTTGTCAGCAGCATGGGCTCCGCGAGCCGGCTTGATCCTTCGAAAATCCGCGCCGGCGACATCTCGGAAACAAAAATCGACCCCTTTGCCCGCCAAGTGCGAAGCAAGCTCCGAGACAAGGGAATCACAAGCGGTGTGCGTTGTGTCTATTCCATTGAAAAACCCATTGACCCCGAACAGGCTGTGCCCGGTTCAGAGTGGCATTGCATCTGTCCCACCATCGAAAAGCAGTTTGGTGCCTGCCAACACAAACGCGTGATGCTGGGAACAATTTCCTACCTGCCGCCCATGTTCGGACTTTGGCTCACCTCCGAACTTTTGCGCGAATGGCTCGAAGGCGTGGACTTCGAGAACAGGGAGACGTTCGAAAACGTCCCCACTTTCGAGGAACTGAAAAAAGCCATGACTCTTGGGCTTCCTGTGGTTTCTCGTTAAGACCTGCGGCTTCAGCAGCGCTTTGGTTCCCGATTCTGTAGGTGAAATGAAACAGACAAAGGGGACTAAGGGCACTCAAGAGTGTATGGGTTGAGCGAAAAAAAGCTCAGAAGCCCCCTTCAAAGCCTGCAAAAACCATAAAAAAAACCAGGGCAGAAGCCCTGGTTTTTTTGTTCACCCTGAAGGCGGTGAAACGGGCGACGCCCAATTAGGCGCGCATGTTGTCGTAGCCGCGAGGACCACGACCGTCATTTTCGCGGGGACGAGCTTCGTTCACCGTGAGGGGACGGCCCTGGAAAGCCTGGCCATTGAGGTTACGAGCGGCGCTGACAGCGTCGTCATCGGACGCCATTTCCACAAACCCGAAGCCCTTGCTGCGGCCGGTTTCCCGGTCAATGATCACGCGCGCGCTGGCGACAGTGCCTATTTCGCTGAAGACGTTCATAAGATCGTCATCCGTGCAGGAATAGGGAAGGTTACCAACATACAACTTCTTGCTCATGAAAAGACTCCTCAAACAACCAGGTAACAACGAAACACCCCGTACGCGATGCGCCGGGGCGAGGATTCACGAGCAAGGAAAGTCCGACGAAACGAAGGAACCCTGACCGCGTGCTTCCACCGTGGTCGCGCTTGAGGCGCGTCCACGACAACTCCACCGACACATGCGAATTCGAGATGGTCAACAGACCTTAGCATTGACGAAATATCTAGTCAATGATCTCTTCCGAAAGGCGCGTCCTGAGGTCTGCAACCAAAGTCGCTTCACGGGGACCCAAGTCTGCAATGTCCTTGAGTCGCAAGCATTCCCCTAAGCCTGACTTCGGTGGCAAAAGCGTTGAGAGCTCACGCAATGAAGCCCGCATACTCAAGGCCCTTCGGATCGCCACGTGAAATGCATCAAGATCAAAAGGCTTCTTTACGATGTCGATCACCACGTTAAATGCGAACTTCTCGGGTACAAGATCGTGGAAGGGCTCTTGGTCTGTCAAGATGATAGGAATCTCTCTCCAACCCGCAGCTGCCTTCTTCAAAAAGTCCGCATTTGCTTTTTTCGCAGGAGCACAATCGGCGATAATCACGTCGAATTCTTTTTGCTTCAAATTCGCCAGTCCGTCTGCTGCCGTCTTCGACACCACGACGTGCGAAAAATATCGGTTTAAATGCATCTTCATAAATTTCAGAATCTCGTCCGACTCGTCGACAACCAGTACGAAGCTCTGCCTGTCGTAGGTTTTCGTCGGAGGCCGACTCGACGGTGGAGGCGCCTGAAAGCCCCCTCCACCATGAGGACTCTGCGGTGGACTCTGCGGAATCCGCGTCAGATACATTCGGAGGTCCCTTCGTTCACGTGCGTCATGGGGAAGTGCCTGTGCCTAAGTCTGCGTCCGCATGGGCGTCCGGCCGGGCAAGCTCCGCGAGCGCGTTCTCCACATGGGGACGCCGCGGATCTCCTGGAGAACTCATGTCGAGGAATTCCCGCCAGACCCGATACGCTTCAGCCTTGTTGCCAAGCGATCGGCTGACGTTTCCAGAAAGGAGCCTCAAGGAAACGGACTGGGGATGCAGCGTCAAAGCCAACTTTACCACATCCCCCGCGCTTCCCCACCTCTTCTCGCGGCTCAGGCAAAGAGCATGGTTGTATGCAGCGTGTTCGTTTCCGCTCAAACGCGCGTGCGCGAGGGAAAATCTCTCGCACGATTCAGTCAAAAATCCGGCGTCGTAGAGCACCACACCCGTCCATAACGTGACGTTGCTGTCGTTCGGAAAGCGGATCTCGGCCACCTTTAAAACCGCCAGAGCGTCTTGAGGCCTTCGCTGGGCCCGGAGCGACCGCGCGAGCAAGACAGAAGGCCAAGCTCCCGACGCATCGTCAGCATAGGCCAGTGCCCGCCGTGCGACCTTTTCAGAAAGACCCGCAGCACCTCGTTCCAAATAGTGCTCGAAGAGGGCCGTGTAGGCTGGCATCCAAGCCGGCGAGGCCGCAACAATCTTCTCGAGAACAACAATGCCCTCCCGCCGCTCTGTGGTGGCCAAAAGAGCCCGCGCGTAGGCCAATGCCACACTCCGGACAGGCCCTCCTGAAAGATCTTCGTCGAGCGTCTGAGAACGCAAATTCTGCAAAAGGATCCAGGCCTCCCGTGTGCGTGCCACGGCTGTGGCCACGTCGCCACGCTCGAAGGCCTCCCAACCAAGCCTCACCAGCTGACTTTCGCGGCGTCCATCTGCGGTGGAAGCGAGCAATTCTTCTCGAAAGGCTGCCTTTTGATCAGAAGAGTAGGCATCCACCGGCGTCACAAGTGCGGCACCCGAGTCCCCTGGCGCTCCCGTTGTAGGCCGATTGAGACTCTCACCTGCCACGAGACGGGACGCGACGTCGTCGGTCGCGGCGTAACGCACGGTGACGAATTGATCGGAGGCGGCAGGTTGCGATTCCTTTGACTCCGTCAGAGTCACGCAACCACCAAGGCTCCACAAGAAAAGAAACACACCCAATGACAGAGGACACGAGCTCACCCTGGGAGGCTGGCAGCGCAATGAAAAAAGAGTCATTCAACAGCCCCCTCTTTCACAACGGTGACATTGGTCGCACCGGACACCAAGGGTTCGTCATCGCTTCCCCAGCCCCGTGAGCCCAGAGTCTCGGGAGGCACAGGTTCAAGCGGCGGAAGTTCACCGCTTGCCACCGAGGTGTACATGCGAAGCTCACGCGTCGCCGCAGCTCGAATGTCAGAGCCTTTTGGCGCAGAGAGAAAAGCGTCGAATGCCGTCGTACGTGCTTTCACGCGGAGACGATCGGCCATTGCGGCATCCGTTCTTGTCGCAAAAGAATGCACGGTTGCGTACGCACGTGAGAGACTCAACGAAACACGAGCCGAAACAGCACGGGCAGAGACGTCGCCGTCGTCATTTGACTTCTTTACGAAGGGAGCCGCCAGGGCGTCGAGACGCTCCAGTGTGGCAAGTGCCGACCGCAAAGTCTTCAGACCAAAAGAACCTTCACCCTGCAAAAGACTCTCGAGACGCCGGTTCCCCAGTGCGAGAGCCCTCACTGCCAAGGCGCCTCCGCCCGACCTTGCCGACTCCGACCTTTCGTTTTTCGCTCGCCTCAACACCACAGACTCCAAGGCCTTGATGTCGGCGTCAACCACATCACGCCACAAAGAGTTGGCTTCCAGGGCTTCGAGCCGGCGCAATCGCGCCCTGGAGCCCTCTTGAGTCAACTCCGCGGCACGCTCAAAGAGACCAGCCGCCTGCCTCGGATCACCCGCACGGAGAAGCAACTGCCCTGCAGTGGTGAGCTCTGCCGAAGCCCCTTCTTTGTCGGAACTTCCGCGCAGCTCGGCAATTTTCTTGCGCACATTGGCCGCTTCTTTTTCGCTGCCACCCTGTGCAAGAAGCAGAGCCGCACGAGAAAGAACTTCAATGCGACGCGCCGTTGAAAGGTTCGACACGTCGTCGAATGCGGCCGCGACATAAGAGAGTGCCGCTGACTGGAAGGCGAGTTGAGCCTCATCCACGCGTCCTCGCAAAGCCAAAACGTCCCACATGAAAGAATGCTTGTCGAAGCGACGCAGAAAGATATCGATTCCCTCTCGCGCTTTCTTCCATTGGCCAGCCTCATGAAACCCAATAATGGCGTCTCGAAGCAAGGGTGCCGCCTCCGGGTTCAAAGCATGCTTTTGGCTCCAAAGCAGTTGCGCCTGAGCCGCGGCATCCAAGAGTCCGCGGCGACGAAGGTCTGAAGCGTGGAGCCTTATTTGCGCAGCTGCAGCCAATTCGATTTCGACACGCAATGAGACATTGACATCGTTCTCGCGTGCAATCGTCTCCATTTCAGAAAGCGACCCGGCTGCAACCGAAGGCTCCGAATGAGTCATGTGAAAAACAAGGAGTCCACGGAGGACGTTTTCAATTTCGTCGCGCGCGACGGCCCGTCTCGGAACAAGGGCCAAAGCCCTTTCGTACCGATCAAGAGCCTCCGCAGGATACCCCAATCGATTGAGCTTCACGCCCGAAGCGAACAAAGCCTGCCTGGCCTCAGCATCCTCCGAACGCTCACCCACAAAAGCGTCGACAGCGCTCAGGTAACGACTGAAAAAAGGGTCGGTGGGCGAAAGCGCACCGGTCGATTGCCCTTCGCTCGCACGCACAAGTAGGACGAAAGCGAGGCGTTCCGCATCCCTCGACAAGGGATGCCGAAACGCAAGTCTTGCCTCGTTCCATGCGTCCTCAAGCGCCCCGCACAATAATGCGCTTTCCGCGGAGGCCAGAAGAAGAACTCCGCGAGACTCCCCTTCAAAAAATTCGCCCAAGCGGGCCTTGTACACGGCGTGGCTCTTCAGGAAATCTTCAGGGCGACCGCTTGCACGACCCTCTTCAGCGAAAGCCGCCCCCGTGGCTTCGCCCAAACGCAACAACACGGAACGGCGACGTTCACGGAGCGCGGGCTGTGAATCGAATGCCCTGGCCCACGAAGACCCCCGCGCCGCGAGAAGAACGGCTTCTGCGTCCTTTTCTCGTTTCGCGCGGCGCCGATCCGCAGGGCTACGCGCCGCGTTTTCAGAAAGCACCGAGTTCGTTTCGAGGAAGGCAAAGGCGCTGGAAGATTCCAAAAACGGCTTGCTGAGCGCTCGGGCACGAGCAGCCCCGCGTGCAAACGTACCCGCACGAATCTCCTCGGCCAGCGAAGCCAGGAGAATCTTTTTGCCGAAATCTCCGGCTCGGGGGTCGCTAGCCAAGCTTGTGTCGGCGGCTCTGTCGGAGCGCTCGAATGAAGCGATGCCCGCAACTCTCACGAGTTCGTCTTCCACACTGGCAGGCGGCCGCTTCGAGAGGGTTTCCCGTCTTCGTGCATACTCCGCCGCATATGTTGCTGTTGAAAGCGCTCGCCCACTTCGAAAGGAACTCCACACAAGCCGCACATAGAGCCCCGCCAAGGTGGGTTCCAGCGCCGCATGGTCGGAAAGCGCCGCGCGCTGAACCCCCCGAAGTGCCTGTACGTAATGACCTTCCGCTTTTTGGAAAAGAAACTCACCATAGGCAACGTCGCCAAGCCCTAAATGCGCCCGAATGGCCATTTCGCCGGTGCGCGCATCGCTTCGACGCGCAAGCTCCACGATGGCTTCATAATCGGTTCGTGCCGCGCCGAAACGCTTCAAACTCAGGAATCGTTGAGCTCGCAACAAGCGGGCCGACATTTCGAGGCGTGCTTCAACGCGGGTTTGTGTGACTGCACGGAGCACGGAATCAAGAAGCATCCCCGCTTCGCCAGAAAGAGCGTCGTCCACGAGAAGGAGAGAAGCCAGATGCAAAGACGCCTCGAGAGACTCTGAGGTCGAGGGAACACGAGAGGACGCCAGACGCAGAGTTTCCGCTCGTGCCTCTTTCTCGCGCGCAATAAGAGCATCGAGTCTTGAACTTTGTTCGTCGAGCTCAGCTTTCAGACGGGTGTCGGAAAGAAGAATTTCCTTTTGAAGAAGCTCGTTCCAGGCGTCCAAATTGAATTTCACCAGAGCATCGAAAAGCTCCTCGCGGATTTGCTTTTGACTGTCGGCAGCGGCATGGGTCGTTGCTGTCAGAGAGTCGGGAATGTCGACAACCCCCGGCGCAACACTTTGAGCCCAGGCGACACCGGTGGATAAGGACGCAGCAAGAAGCAACACACGCTGGGAAGAGGCTTTCGGTTGTTGCTTCATCGGGCGCTCCCCATGTCGATGCTCGTGCGATAAGCTTCAATCAACGCAGCGCGTTCCCTTTGGGCTCGCTCAATAGCAGCTCGTTTGGAAACATTCTCTTGCCAGCGCGCCCCATCCGCAGCGGCCATCACACCCAACATGGCGTCTTCTCTTGCTTCAAGGTGACGAACCAAAACACTGGCAGCGGCCCGAATGTCTTGCTCAAAGAATGTCGTCGACGCTTTTTGAGCCTGGGCAAGACCTCTCGCGTAGGCATTGCGCTCGCCAAGAATGGCCAGCACCTCCCCCGCAAGTTCGCGCCGACGCGCCAGCGCCGAACCAAGAATGTCGGAGGCCGCCAATCGAAACGCCTGCGCGGCACCCTCGTAGCTTTCCCAAAGTGCGACAAGTCTGGCGCGCACGGGCCCCGAGGCAAACTCCGCTTCCTCTCGAAAAGAACGTCGGTGCAGTCCCGAAAGCTCTTGTAAGGTGCGGGCTGCAATGCCCAGTGCAGCGTTCCTCTCGGCATAGGGAGGAAAAACATCGTCGTTGGTGAGAATGAGGAGCCTAAGCTCCAAAGAAGCTTCCGCAACCGTACTCTCCAGTGCCTCCCTTTCCCTTTCCAGCCGGAAGATCTCTGCTTCAACCGAAGACAAAGAAACAACTCCCACTGTTCCTTTTTCTAGTTGGCGCTTGCTTTCTTTGCTTCGCAGCAGCCGTAAAGAGGCAAGAACGCCATCTAGAGCAAGCACCTCATTGCCAGCAATGGAAAGGCGCTGCGCGCTCTCTCGGTGGTTGTCTCTGAAGCTCTTTTTTTGCAGAATCTGC
>JADCJN010000165.1 GCA_020247005.1 Silvanigrellales bacterium | reverse complement strand
GCGGCATGGGCGGCATGGGCGGCATGGGCGGCATGGGCGGCATGGGCGGCATGGGCGGCATGGGCGGCATGGGCGACTTCGACATGTGATGTCGAGTGGTTGGCATCTCTTTCAGACCCGCTGTGAGTCCTGTATCTTTGTGGTCGGAGAGAGCCCTACCGTGTGCGCAAGTGCACATGCGGTAGGGCCTCCCGGCTAAAGGACAACAAAACGGTGGGAAAAAGAGCAGATGCGTTGCGCTTCCCGCTGAAAGTTCTCTTCTTTTTGAGTGCAGGCGCGCCCCTCATGGCAGCGTTCGCGCAGACGGCAGCCCCTGACCAAGCCGGGCCCACCAGGGCTGACCTGCTTGCGGGCACCGAGGTCAAGTTTTCGGCGGGCTCGCCGTATCTTTCCTTGGCATCTCTTCCGCCACAGCTCAAAAAAGGCAGCTTTGTCTATGTGACAGATGCGAGTGGAACGTCGGTTGTCGCGAAGACCGTTGTCACGTCGACGAAGGCACGTTCCGTTGGAAAAGGGGTCCTTGTGATCCTACTTCCGCTCCAGCCCAAAGACAAACCGCTCAGTTTCCTTGGGAAGGGGATGCACCGCGCTTGGGATGCCGAAGGTCTTAAAGCAAGGCCGTCTCTTCCGGCGTTGAGCCCCGGCATCACATGGGAAGCTCCTTTTGCCGAGGCAGAAGAATCGGCACCCCAACCCCTTCGCTCGCTGCCCCTCACAAAAGCGGGAAAGACACTGAGTGTCGTTGTTCCCCCGGGCCAATCGGGTTTTGAGCTTGGCGATGTTGTTTACATTGGTGAGCAGCGTCCCGATGGAAATTTTGTGGCAGCCAGGGCTGTTGTTTCTGCAAACGCAAAGAGCGTGAAAGGCCCGCCCCTGCAGCGGGCGTCGCTCCTCGTTCTCGAACCCAAGAATTTCGAGGCCAGCCTGGTCGCTCTCAAAGCACCGCTCGTGTGGACTCGCGAAGACGCCAAGGCGTCACCCCGAAAATGGCTTCTGTCGGAATCCATTCCACGCGATGGCGACGTTGCACGAGAACTTGGCGAAGGCAGTGGCAGCGAGGACACGATTTTTCCAACGGGACTTGCGAATGCCACAGTGTCGGTAGACGGGGTGTGGCGGGGCGGGGTCCTGCTCGGACTTCCCGTCTTCCTGGGAGTCAACCTGGCTCCTCGTGTTTCAAACTACGGCGCTTCCCTCAGCTTGTTTCCTCCTCCCAAAGATCCAGTCGCTTGGATGAATTCCTTCGGCGTTGGCATGAGTTATGAACGCGCCGTGCCCGTCACATTCGAAGCCACGCGTGGAATCGATGGCGTCGTTTCCGCGTATTCGAGCCGCCACGAGGAAATGGCCGCTTGGATTTACGTGCGGCCTCATTTCGGCAAGCGATGGCTCAACCGCGTTTCACTCGACGTGAAAGTGTGGAAGCGCGGGAGCACGACGATCGAGCGCAAAGACGCCAGTGACACGTTCACCGTTACGAGTGGGAGTCCGGAAGCTCGCTTGGGCCTGGAATTTTCCCCTTTCTCGCACGCCCTGGTCGTGCTCGGCTGGGAAGCCCCTCTCCCTCAAAAAATAAAAGCGACTCAAAAAACGTCCTCGAGCGCAGAAGGTGAAATCGAGTCGTCCACAGAAGGCACCATGACACAAAGCGCGTTCCTTCTCGCAGTCGGCCTCCGTTACCCACTCGGAAACACTTTGCCCACAGCGGCATTCGAATTTTCGTCGGGGCTCGCGCTGTCTTCGGCTCAAATGCGCCTCGGCGGCAAACTGCAGGAAACGAAGACACTCGTGCACCCGCGCTTCACCTTCGGTGTCAGTTTTGTTCAGTAGCTTGGTTCAGGGGGAAGGCCTCACTCAACCACGGCCTCGACTGTGATTGTCGTTTCGGTGGCACTGGGGTCCTCGAGGCTTTCGTTTCCATAAGCGTCGCGAAAGAAAACACGGACCGGCTGATCTCCCAAAAGAGTGCCCGTGTCTAAGGTATCGGCGAAGGGAACGAGCACGCTTCCGTTTTTGCAAGGATGGTAAACAGGAGCCCGCAGGTTGAAGGCTCCCAAAAGAGCTGCGAATGAGGCTCCTTCTGAACATCGGGTTGAGGCGATGCGCAGCACAGACCCCTCCCCTGAGGGAGCAACCTTTTCTTCTCCTTTTTCATTTGTCACTGTGGTGTCACCGCCATCACCCAATCTGAATTTGGGCCTTGCGCGGCTGCGGTTCACATAAAACGCTTGCCACGCCACGTCTTTGGCGTTTCCGGGCGATGCGCGTTCGTGCCCAAGCTGGATTTTGAAAATGCCATCGGTTCCGCCCGACGAAAATTTCTCTGGAAGCTCCACTCGAAGCGAAGAGGAAAAGTAACCCAAGTCTACAGTTTTCACACTGGACTCAACGAACTTGGAGCCGTTCCATTCCTCAATGGAAACCCGAACAGGACGCAACTGCGTTTGCGTGCTTTTCAGGGCGAAGTTCACCCCAGTGCCATTGGTCAGGAACGTAGTGACCTCCGTGCCACTCAAACTCGATTTTCGAGTGGCGAACTTGTCCACCACGCTTGCGTCGAAAAGGACAGAGGATGACGACGCAGCCTTGCAAGACTCCAAAACGAGGGGGCGAATGCCTCCTGGATTGCTTGCATTGAGGACCTCTGGCGCCGTCACCGTAACACAACGTCCCTGACCCATGGCGCCAATTTGCAAGCGCGGTGTCCTTGCTTTCACAAAAATGGGTCCCACCATGGTCGCCCCTGCGCTGTCCGAAAGGGAAGCAACGGGACGATAATTTTCGAGGTGCCACAAGGGAAGCTCGCGTCCATCGGTCCCTTTTTGGGTCGAGAGATCGATGTTCGCCGCATACACGTTGATGCCAGAAAGAGCGCGCCCAGACGTGTCTTTTACAGTCACTGGCAAAAAGAGCACGCCAGACTCCGCACTCGCCTGAGAAGCCTCCGAGGACACGGCTATTTCGCCATCAGACCTCAGGAAATCACTTTCGAAGAGTGTGTACTCCCGCCGTTGATACTCAACGACCGAAGATTTCGACGGCTCGAGGCCGTCGATGATTTCCAGCATGACAACAGCGTAGGGCGCCAGTCCAAGCCCACGGGAAGGCGTGCGTTTCGGAACAGCGCCGCCTAAAGCCACGAAACTTTCCACAGCCGTTGCGGCCCGTGGCGAATGGAAAACATCCAAAGAAAGAGGCAAGCGCAAAGTCGATCCCTCGGGCGAAACCTCGAAGGCCCGCGTTGCGCCCCCAGGCAACGGAACGCTCTCTCGACGGACGCCGAATCGATCGATGACGAAAATCTTGCGGCTTTTTTTCTTGGTGCCCTGGGCCGGAAGGGGAACAGAGAGGACGTTTTCTTTCTTTCCCCACGCCGCCTGAAGAGACCCGTCGTCGGAGCACGAAAACAGCGGACACAAAAGGAGGGTGGCCGAGGCAAGGAAAAAAGCGCTGCGGAGTCCACGGCACATTTTCCTCACACCACCACCCTCCTTGGTCAGGCACAACACTCAGAGGTCATTTAGAGGCTTGTACGAATTCCGAGGCTCCGAAGAAGACGTCGTACGAGGAGCATCCTTGGGCGCCGCACTCTTTCGGCCCCCAGAAGGCAGACTCATACTTCAGCTGGTTGGAGTCGAGGAGTCCGTTCCCTTGGAACTGAGCACTGGCTAGACGCTCGACATAGGTTGTCGCGATTTTCGTGACTCCCACGCGAGAGAGTGGAACCTTCTCCGAAGGACTCGCAATGCCGTTGGAGTCGCGGTCGAACCACACCACCAATTTCGCAAACACGGGATCGGTGGCGTCAATGTAGCCTTTGCCCTTCGTGTCGTATTGGGCGAGCGCCTCGTATCCGTTGCTTGCACGCTTCGAGGTGCCCGCAAGGCGCGTCGCCTGACCAAACAGGTGTTCCCCATTCACGATGTCGCCCGCTGCGTTGGGGAGGGCAAGAAAGCCCGCGCCTTGGGCAGGAATCCAACCCGTGGTTTCGGGAATGCCATTGGCGTTGAGGTCGAAGCGAACGTTCGCAGCGCTTGGAGGCAAGGTCACCAATTCCTTCGACCCAAAGTTGAGCACGATGGGGCTGTAGAGGCCAACGATATACTGGACCTGAGGGCCCAGGTATTCGTTGCCGACTTTTTCAAACCCGCCCCCCACAACATCGACGCCCGAAACACGGCCTGGACGCACCTTAATGACGCCGTTGAACTGTTGCAGCGAAGGATCAATGAGGGAGGCCATGAGGGCGCCTCCATCGGGCAGGTCGTACACTCCGCGACCACCGCGTGACGAACTCCTGCCGCTCACCTGAGTCAAGATCTTTGCACTGTCAAAACCTGTCACACCGGGCGCGCGGTAACGAGCAGCGTGAGTTTTTGCAATCAACTTGCTATTCAGGTCCCAGCCCCACACGCTGGCACGGTGGGCTTCCACATCAACGAAAGCAAAGTCGCCATGCAAGCGAACAACGGCGGTGTTTGCTGTCCCCAGGCGGTTTTCCTGACTCAAGCTTCGGAAGTTCACGTTGCAGAGCCAGTCGAACGGGCTGCGCTTTATCGTGTTTTCATCGAGCGAAAGGCACGCGGCCGCGGTCCCCTTCACAAAGCCACCGGTAAAGTAATGCTGCACCAGTCTCACAACAGGCTTGAAGTCGGGAATGAGCTCTGGAATTTCTCCCGAGAAGTTGACCCCAGCGTCATTGATAACCTCAAGCATTGCTTGGTCGCCAGCGCGCGCTGCCATGGTGGCAAGAATCGAGAAGATGCTCTCCAAGGCCTGTTCTTTCCGTCGAGCGTCAACGCTGCCTTCTCTTTCCAAAGCATTCACTTCCGCTGCGATGCCATCCACTTTTCCATTGAGGAGTGTGAATCCGCGGCGCATTTCGGTTGCCAAGGAGGCTTGGCGCGACGCTAGGTTCTCGTTGATCTGGGCTTGGGTCCCCGAAAGGAGCTTCACCTGCTCGGCGTTGCTGACAACCTGATCGCGCAACGCCTGAATTTGGGCTTCGAGGCCCGCCTTCAAGGCCTTGTCGGCTGCGGTCTGCGCATTGGCCAAGGCCGTGAGCCGTGCATTCATTTCGTCGAGTTGACGAGCAGAATTCGTCTGAATCGCTTGGAGTTGCGCAATGGTCTTTTCGCGGAAATTTTGGTCGGCGATGCCGTTGAGCGTCAGTTCAATAGAAAGCTCGGCGAACTTGGACATTTCGGCGCGGCGGTCGTTGATGTCGAGCACGGCTTTGGCGCGCGAGAAAATCGACTGCGCAATTTCAGCACGGCTCAGTTCGCGTTCATCGGCTTTCAGCGCCTTGAGTTCCGCTGCAAGCCACGTCTCGAGGTCACCCATGGGCCCCTTCACTTTGGCGAGACGTTGCTCTAGCGTTCGGATGGCGTCTGCAAGTCCAGGACTCATCAGTTTTGCGCGGAGGTCCGTAGAGCTTCCTGTCGCGCCAAAAAGAGCACGTTGCGCCTGTGAGTCGACCGCAGCAAAACAGCCCGCCGGCACAGGCGATCGGCCTTCCAGACGCAAGATGCTGTGCATCACGAGCTCAAGCAGTGAGCCCCTGTCGACCATGAGCCCGCGCCCTTGGAAAATTTTGTTGGGCTCAGGTTCGCCCGCGCGCAGGTTGAACACGAGGTTCCGAACATAGACTTGCGCTATCCAGCGGAAGTAGTCGACGTCGGAGGCACGAGCGAAATCGAGACCAGGGTCTTGCACGCCACACACGTCGGCACGCGAGATTTCTGAACGGAAGATAGGATCGAAGGGACCTCGGTTCTGCCGCGAAAGGTTCAGTGCCTTCACGAATTCCTGCTCGACATCGACAAGCGCAATGATGAGCGCCTTGACGCCATCCATGCTGACGTCGACTTTTTGTCCGTACGCTCTTTCGAACGCCTGGACCTTCACCAAATAGTCCACCGAACCTTCAACCGCGCTCACCTTTTGGGCCAAGGCGCCTATGGAGCGGTCGTGGGCACTGACACGTGTCTTCAGTGAGGCCACGTCACCATTCAGAGTTGCAAATTGCTTTTGGGTGTCGGTGTTCAGATTTGCGACCATGGCAGCCGCTTCCTTGCGAACCTCCTCAAAGCGCTCGTTCGTTTTCTTCTTGAACGTCTCGAGGTCCAATCGCACACTTTCAATTTTGGCCTCGTTGAGTCCAAAACGCTCGGCAACAGCCTTCTTCTGTGTTTCAAAGTCGAGGCTCAGCAAGCCAATGGCTCGGCTGTTCGACTCGCTTAAAGTGGCCGCCTTCTTGGCAATGTCTTCCACGTCCGCGAGGCGCTTCTGCGCGGCAGCGATTTTTTGGCCAAGTGAAGCAATTTCCGCCTGGTGGGAAGCTTGAGCCTCTCTCAAATTCTTTGAGACCGCGACGAAATCGGCATGGTTCTCGCCCACAGTTTTGCGAAGCTCACCCAACTGGGTGTTCAGTGCCAAATTGTAGGTGTTGAGGCGTGAACCGAACTCCTGCGACTGTTTCGTCAACTCATCGCGCATTTTCGCCACAATCGCCCTATCGCCCGCACGCATGGAGGCTTCGAGAGCGGCGATTTTTGTGTCCATTTGTGAGCCGAGTGCCTTCACATCTTCGGCATACTTCGCGACATGACCCTTGAACTCGCCTTTGAGGCCCTGAAGGTCGTTCGAAACGCCCAGAATCGACGATTCAAGCTGGTCGTTCCGCGCTGCGAGCGCCTCGTCTTTGGCTTTGAGTTCGGTGTACATGGTGACGAGAGTTGTGTTCAGCGCGGCCACATCGTTCTTGACGTCGTTGAGCTGTTTCTGGGTTGCGAAGGTGCTCGCAGCCTCAATTTTGTAGGCCGCGAGATCTTTTTCAACCGCGCCGACGCGACTCCCAATGGCCTGTACGTTCGCGGTGATTTCCTTCAGGCGATTGTCAAGACCGACTTCCAAAGCGTCGATGCGAGATGTTGTCGCCTCCGCAGTGGCATTCATGGTTTTGATCGTTGAGTTGATCGTTCCGATGCTGCGCAGAAGCCCATCAATGGTCGCTTTGTAGTCGGTGTCGCGCCAGTTCTCGAGCCCGGCAACGCGAGACTCGACCTTCGCGAGGTCCGACTTCAACTGATCGATTTGCGATTGGAGCTTCTCTTCCAGGTTCTTAAAGCGGCCATCCACCGTGGTTTTGAACGCTGTGTAGTCTTTGTAAAAAGTGTCGAACTTCGCCTTCAACGCGGCCAGTTCGGCCTCCAGAGAATCGTCCTTTTTTGCCGCGGAGTCCCCAGAAGACACGGGTCTCTGCGGCGTGTCCGCGAGGCGCTTTGCGGACGATTCGGTCTTGCCGGCACCAGCGAACTTGTCCTTGCCCCCACACCCTGTCAAAAAAGCAAGAACCGACGGAATGGCCACCAACACGCAAGACCTGAACACAATCTTCATCTCCCATCTCCTTTTCCTGTCACAAAGTGACAGCTGTTACCCCGCGCCATCGGTTGCGATGTCGGAGGGTGGGGGCTGAAACTTGAGGAGAGCGTCAAGTCAGTTTAACGAGCGCAGACTGCCTGTGTCCGTTTCGTCTCCGCCGGAATTCAAATCGTCTTGTGCCGACGTCGTGCCTTCGAATCCCATGAGTCCCAAGGCATTTCTTGCACCCGGCGCGCCGGGCTCCGACCCTGTGACCGTGGGAACCATCAGCCCACCCCCGCCGAGCGCCAGTTTCCCTGATTCAGGCTCGATACGGACGTTGGTGACGCCTTGAGGTTCCTTCCAACCCTGGGAAGGGTAGGCCTTTGTGGCGGCCATCATGACACCCCTCCAAAGTGGGGCAGCCATTTTTCCCCCCGTGCCTTCAGCCCCCAAGCTCTTTTGGGCATCGTCGAACCCAACCCACACTCCGCCCACGAGATTGGGCACCACACCCATAAACCACGCATCGGTATACCCATTTGTCGTGCCGGTTTTTCCCGCGGCATGAGGCACACCCGCCGCACGTGTTCCCGTTCCCAAACGAATGACGTCCTGCATCATGCGGACACTGACATAAGCGGCTGCAGGCGAAAGAACCATGTCATCGGGCTTTCCAGGCACCGCGGAAACCACCAGCCGTGCATCGTTGGCATCGACAACAGTGTTCCCTTTTCTATCGGTGACTCCCAAGATGTAGCGCGCTTGCGAGAGGCGCCCCGCATTCGCGAAAGGAGAGTAAGCCTGGACCATTTGAAGGAGAGTCGCGTTGCCCGACCCCAAGGCAAGAGAAAGATCGGCCTCCGGCCAGGGCAAGCCGAGCTTTCGGAAATGCGCTGTGACCTTTGGGCTTCCCAAAGCCTGGAAAATCTGGATGCTCGAAATGTTGAATGAATGGATAAGGCTCGTGCGCAACGTCGTGCGCCCTGTAAATTCCTTGCTGTAGTTTTCAGGCTTCCAGTCGCCAATCACAATAGGTGGGCTGTCGATTTGAGACGCCGGCGAAAACCCCGCATCTTGAGCCAACGCGAAGTAGAGGGGCTTTACGCCACTGCCCACTTGGCGCTTCGCCTGTGTGACGTGGTTGAACTCGTTCCGTTCGAAGCTCTCTCCACCCACCATGGCAAGAACGTGTCCAGTGGACGCTTCCATGACAAGCGCCGCAGCCTCCACGCCTTCGGTGTCGGTGAGCTTAAAATAACGAATTCCTTTGTACGCCGTACCTTGTGGAAAGAATTTCTCGTACTTTTGAAGCTCCGAGAAGGCAGCACCACTTCTTTCCAACCGCCGCGGCGTACCGCGATCCAAAAGCTCGACGTGAACTTCATCTCCCACACGTACGATGTCTGCAAAATCGAGAACCGATCGTTCCTTGGAACGGCTGGCGGTATTCAAAGCCCACCGATGATCTTCCAAAAGAAGGAGTCCGAGACCCTGTTGGCTGACAATGGCGACGGCATCTAAGGAAGGAAAGATGTCGACCACAACAGCTCTCTCAGCCTCCTTCGAAACGTCGAGAGGCTTGCCCAAAAGGGTCTTCAAGGGGTCGACGAAACGAGACCCGTGGCGCCGCACAGCGCCACGGAACCCTTTGCGGTTCTCATGGAGTTTGGAGAACTCCCGCACGGCGTCGTCGGCCTGACGCTGGAGTCCGATGTCAATGGTCGTCTGCACCTTGTAGCCTTGCGACAAAAGGCCAGGCAACTTAAGCTTTTCTTCCAGCTGCTTTTTCACTTCCATGAGAAAATAGGGAGCCACCAACGTGTTGGGGCTTTCCGCATGGTGGACTTTGAGTTTCTCGGCAAGCGCCAACGAAACTTCCTCTTTCGTTGCCCAGCCATTCTTCAACATTTGATCGAGAACGAAACGCTGGCGTACGCGAGCCTTTTCGAAACTTTCGGTGGGTGCGTAAGCAGAAGGTGCGGGAGTGATGCCCGCAATCATCGCCGCTTCGGCGAGCGAGAGCGCTCCATTCGATTTTCGAAAATAATTTCGCGCGGCGGCTTCAATGCCGTAGCTGTTGTTCCCAAGAAAAATAGTGTTCAAATACATTTCGAGAATTTCGTCTTTGCTGAACGACTTTTCGATTTCGAAGGCAACTAAAATGTCTTTGAGCTTGCGTTCAAGCGTCCGCTCGCGACTGAGCAAGAGAATTTTTGCGAGCTGCTGTGTAATGGTCGAGCCGCCTTGGCGGGTGCCCGACTTCGTGATGTAGTGGAATCCGGCTCGCAAAAAACCCTGCCAGTCGACTCCGCCGTGGCTCCGAAAATGAGCATCCTCGGCAGCCAGGAAGCACTTCACCACCAAGGAACCCATTTCGGGAAACTTCAGCGGGTAACGTTTTTCGTCGAAAAGCTCGCCTATTTTCACGCCATCGCGGCTCCAAACCGTGGTGGGAATGCTGGGCTCGTAGGTTTGAAGCTTCTGCACCGAGGGTAAGGTTTGCCGCACACGGTCGTAATAGGTCCAAGCAAAGATCCCGGTGCCGACCCCCGTCAGAACGAACAAAGCGAGCAGCGCGATGGCTGCGCGGACAATGATTTTCCGAAGATTCGCTGTTTCCATGGAGTTCCCTTCCGGCGCACGCGCTCAAAGCGTAACAGGCCTGGAGGGCAAGAGGCCGGGCGAAAATTGCCGGCCTTGTGAAGCCTGACGTCACACTCTTCAACGCAGGGCCAAACCCGCTCCCAGAATGGTGCGTGTTTCGTCACGCGACAGATCGGCTGCCGCTTGAACGACGAGAGCCCACAACGAAATTTGAGCACCCACCGTCGTATGGAAGGCCCCTTCACGGCCCTCCACGTAGGCAGGCTCCCACCACGACCCTACCCAAGTGTTGAGTTCGGCAACGTCGGTTCGAAACCACGCTGTCTCGATGCCAATTCTCGGCACGAGCCGTTGACCTTCTGAATAGCGAGAAGCATTGGTCGCACCCAAGGTCTTGGATGCCGGCCAGGCCAGGGCAGCATCTTCTTCCAGCAAAGTGGCGCCCGCATGCCGAACGCGACCCGCATCTTCCGGAAATCCCACGAGGTCGGCCCCGAGGAAAAACGTGTTCTCGATATTCAAAAGGCTCGATTCCGTAGGTGCAAGAAGGTAACAGATTCCGAATTTCGCAACCCACGGGTCGACATATCGTTTCGGCAATGTCGACTCGTCTCCCTCGCCACCGGAACGGTCGAGACTGCGGGCAGATTCGTAGGAAAAGCCCACCGAAAGTGAATCGAAGACCGCTCCTATAAGGCCGAGCTTCCAGTTGCGACCCGCATAGGACTGGCGGGAACGCTGTGTGGTTGAAGTCACGTCTTCACCTGCCCCACGACCATATTCCCGAGAAGAAAACGTCATTCCCCCGCCCAGAGAAACGCGTTCGTGAACTTTTACCGCAGCCATAACGGGGAGGTCGGACGACGACAACGAAAGATCGAGCGCCGCACGTTCGTGAACGCGCCTTGTGTATTTGGCCGTCGATTTCGTGTAGCCCACCGACGCGCCTGCGCTTTGCAAGGCCCTGACGGAACCGGCAAGCTGGCTTCCCCGTTGTGCCCCCGCATCGATTCCTGTGAGCTTCGGAATCGCCTTGTCGTGCGACCACGAGGCGTATCGAAACCCGAGCAGGCCCCGCTGCCACACCGTGGAGGCCGGGTTTCCAAACGCAAGCTCATCGTCCCCAGGATACGCAACCGAGGACCCCGCAAGACCCACAGAGCGCGCGGAACCAGCGTTTCGGAGTGCATGAAAAGACACGGCGTCTTGAGCTCGCGCTTCCGTGGCTGCCCCGAGGAAAACGAGACAGAGACAAAGGAAGTCAGAGATCGAGGCCGAGCTCAAGGGAATAGTCGAGGCGGATGTCGATGCAGACAAGGCGTCTTCTCCAGAAGCGTTTCCAACCAAAGTAACGCATCCGGGACGCTTCCGCCCACCCCACTGTAAAATTCACCTCAATGCACTTGCTTACTTTGGCGCCTCGTCCGGCTTCTTCGGGGCAGCAGCGCCCGAATCGGCTTCTTGCGACACACTCGGGGTCGGCTTGCCAGGACGCTCGTCAGGGGCACCCGCGACTCCCCCTGTCGGAGGAGGGGATGCTTTCGGCTTCAAAACCAACCCAGGAATGGACGCGAGACTCCCAGAGCCCCGTGGAAAGGTGGGAACTGGAGGCGCTGCCGGCCGGGGCGCAAAAGTGGGCTTTGCGACAAGAGGCGCTCGCGGTGGAAGGGGGCGTGTGGGGCCAGTGCCCGGAGGGCGCGTGCGAAGACCCGAACCTCCGTTCTGTGCATACGACTGGACCTGTCTTTCCATTTCCGAATCGCGGGCTTTTTCCAGAAGGTCCGCGATTTTTTGCGCAGCCGACATCACGGTGGCGAGGTCGAGTGCCACAAGGTTCTTGGGTGAAAACGTGTACTTTCGGAAAGTGATTTCTTCACCCAGCTGGCCATACTTCGCTCTTTTCAAAATGCGCAGGCCACGAATGCTCTCAATGAGCTCGTTCCCCAAGAAGAGCGATGCACCACCTTCTGAATGTTTGTGAAACATGGAAAGAACGTTGTAATAGTTTCTGTCCACCTCACAGCGCGGACAGAACTTCCATTGCCGAGCCGGCAGGTCCTCTTCCTTGTTCTTGCGCGCGCAGTTGTCGCAATACTGCACCACCTTGAACCGCTTGCTCTGGCAAAGCCTGAAGTTGAGCACTTTCCGCAGGGCAAAGTTGTTTGCCGTCGCGAGGAACAAGCGATTCTTCGTTTCGAAAACGAAGCGTCTTTTCGACGCATCCTTGATGCGGCGCGCATGGGCGGTCAGAGCAAGGCCCATGAGAAAGCCGTACATCATGAGGCGTTCTTCTCTGGGCTGTTCCGCCATAGAAAGAGCAAAGGCATCGTATTTCCGAAAAGGGGCCTGAACGTCGGGGGCTTTTTTCGAGAATTTCATGAGGTCGCCAAAGACGTTCACCAGAATCGCTTCGGGCCTCAACTTCCGTTTGACGGGAGGCGCGTCGGCAGAACCCGGCACGGGAGGGGTGGCAGGCGCACCCTTTCCAAGCTGACTCACTGCTGGCTGATTCAGAGCGGGCTGACGCAGCGCAGGCTTTTGGGGCGGTTTGTCCGCTTTAACCATTTTACACCGACTTTCCGAGCTCAATGAGGTCTTTCAGGGCCGCTTCAAACGCCGCCAGGTTCTTGTGAAGAACGGAACCCGCCATACGGACCAGGATGCGGCTCAATTTGAGTCTCGCCAGATGCCCTCGTGCCGAAATTTTTCTAACATTTTCCGAGATCGTTTCAAAGCTGGCCACTCCCGGTTCGTACAATGGCGACGACTCGATGCGCTTCTCGAACTCGAACGCGAGCGATTGCGAAAGCAAGCCACGCCATTCAAACCAGGCCAGTCTGAGCTCTCCGCGCAAAGCATCCGCCTTTTGTGCAACTCTTTTCGCTGCCCTTTTCATTCCTGCTCCTTGCGGCAAGGGACGCCTGCCGTCCTCGGTTCAGAGTTCATGCTCGGCTTCGCGGGACTTCCGCATCCGACAAAGGGATGGCCAGTTGCCAACGGACGAGCACCAACTGGTTGGGGTGCGTTTCCTCGCTTTCCTGCGCACGGCTCGAAGAACCACCGGCCTGGTTCCCTCGAAGGCCTTCCACTTTGCCCTCTGCCGAAGCAGCCTCTCGCGTTGTCGCGCGAAAAGGGCGGGCATTCGACAACAGAGACTCCTGGGTTCGGGCGCTGGCCAATTGCACAGCATCGAGCAACTCGGCGTCGAAGGAATCGACAATCGACTCGATGGTGGCAAGGGACAAGAGGCTTTGGGCATCGGCCTGTGTGGGCTGCCGACTTTGGAGCTCTGTCACAAGGTCTTGCGTGGCACAAATCCTAAAATCAGCATGGTCGACACGCTCCCGAAAAACCAGGAACAAACGCCCATGGAAATCGGCCCCCTTGGGCAAAGGCGCCACCAGCGACTCCAGAAGCGATTCCAACACAAGGAACAAACTTTCCAGGGGCAGACGCATTTTCACGTCGCAGCGCCCTTCCACATACACGTGCACGCGATGATATTTCGTTTCGCGAAGAAAATAACCGAGCGCTTCGTTGACCGAAATGATCTCGGAATTCACATTTTCGGTGCTGCGCGTGAAGACACCCAGTGTTTTCGAAATGCGCACGAGGGAATCTGTGCTCCGCTCGACGGCAGCAAGCGGGACGTTCACCTTATCTACAAGCCATGCATGTTCTTCGCCCAGGCTCTTTGCAAGAAATCGCCGTGTTTGATGAATATATCCGTAAACCAGAGTGAGCTCCGATGAAAGAATGCGCCCAATTTCCCGAGCGAACACCGTAAGAGCTCGGTTCTTTTGTTCGTACTTCCTTTTCTCTTGCGCATTGATGACGGCAATCGACGCTTGATCGGAAAAAATGGAGAGGATGCGCTCGTCGTCGGCATCAAAAGCACCTCCATTGCGACGGTTCATCACGCTGATGACGCCCACCACGGTGTCGCGGAAAACCATGGGCGCCGCAAGAATCTGTTTCGTCACAAACCCTGAGCTTTTGTCGAAACTGTCGTTGAAGCGTGGGTCGCTGTAGGCGTCGGGCACATTGATGATGGAACGCGTCCGAGCCACCTCACCACTGATGCCCTCGCCGATGCGAAGACGACGTGTCTGAATGTGCTCCGCAACCGATCCACGCGTGTTCACAAATTCGAGGAGGTCAGTGCCAGGAACACGCAACAGCATGGAGGCAGCATTTGCCTGCATCACTTCGTGAACTTCACCCAAAATGCGGGAAAGGAGAGAATCGAGGTCGTCGTAAGTGGCCAAAAGGCGGCCCACCTCGAAAAGCGACTCGAGGCGGTCTTGCAGGGTCACAACCGTGAGGTTTTTTTCTTTCACGGACCTTTGTTTTCCAGCGTCCATAAGTCAGCCGTACTTTGTTCGGAAGGCATCCATGAAGTGCGCGAACGTCTGCGCGGACTCCAAGGAAACGCCGTTGTACATGGAACAACGAATTCCACCTGTGGTGCGATAGCCTTTGATTTCCAAGAGCCCTTCTTTGGCAGCTTCCGCTACGAAAAGGGCATCGAGCTCCGCCGTTGGAAGAGAAAAAACAAAGTTGTGGCGCGACCGATAAGGCTTCTCGGGACGGCCTTTGTAGAATCCGCGGTCGACCTCGCCATAAACAAGAGCCGCCTTTTGGAGGGCGCGCCGTTCCATTTCTGCCAAACCGCCTTCGGCCTCCATCCATTCGAAGGTGCGTCCCGCCACGTGAATAGGAAAACAAGGGGGAGTGTTCAAAATGCTTTTGGCATCGAAAAAAGCCGCGTAGGAAAGTGCGTTTCCCAGGCGATTCGCCTTGGCAAGTGGCCGCGAGGCATCCAAAACGTCTTTGCGCACAATGACGAGGGAACACCCCGCGATGCCAAAATTCTTTTGAGCACTGGCGTAAATAAGAGCCGTTTCAGCCCAAGGAATGTCGGAACGCGCAGCAAGAGAGCTTGTCATGTCGAGCACAAGATCGACGCCAAGACCCGAGGGGATACGAGCATATTCCGTGCCGTAGACGGTGTTGTTCACGGTCAGATGAAGGAATTTTGCGTGGCGAGGAATCTTCCATTCTGAGGGCGTGCCAAGAGTGGTGTAATTCGGCTGGCCATCGAACACGACCTCCACCGTGCGGCCACTTGCCTGCGCTTCTGCGACCGCGATGTGTGCCCAAACACCGGTATCGGTGTAGGCCACCGTATCGCCTGGCGAAGTGAGCTGGGGCAGCAACAAACAAAAATGTTGCTGTGCTCCAAAAGGCGTGAAGAGCACTTCGTGCGTGTCGGGAATCGCGAGAAGCCGCCTCGCCACCGCATGTGCCCGCGCATTGACCTCCTCGTATTGCTTTGAACGGTGCGAGATCTCGAGGATGGAAACGCCCATTCCAAAGGTGTCGAGGAGTTCCCTCGCGAGCTGTTCGCGAACGGGAACAGGCAGAGCTGCGGGGCCAGGGCTGAAATAGTGCGTTTTCGTCATGGAACGAATGTCCTGCGGCTAGGGTCAAGGGGCGGCTTCAAAAGGTGGCGCCTGAGCCTAGCAAGAAAGCCTCAGAATCCAAAAGATCTGCTTGCGCAACCTAATGTTCGTAGTGGAGGACATTCACCAGGGCGCCTCGGCCCACCAGAGCGAAGGCGGGGAAAGACAATCCCACTTTGTCGCCGCGGCCCACCACAAGCGAGCCTTGAGGAAGGGGCAAAGGACCGGCGCCGACGTCTTCGAATTCTCCTTCCGCGCCAAAGTCCTCCACAGGCTCTTCTGCGGGGTAAACATTCGCTGGGGAAGCCGACAGGTTGTAGAACGCAAAGGCGCTCCCAGCAATGAATCCCAGGGAAGCCCCACCGGCGACGTAACGGAGGCTCGAGAGCGACGGGTTGGGAAAGAAAGGCAACAAGGCGGCTCCAACGGCGGCCCCGAATGCCGCAGAATAGCCCGCCGTCACGAAGACTTCTCGGAAGCCATCTTCGGTTTGGAGGGCATTCTCGGCCCTGGCCGAGAGAGGAACGAGAAAGGTGAACACACCCAAGACTCCCGCCCATGCTGACAATCGTCTCTTTTCAGCCATGTCTGCTCTCCTTCTTCTCGCGCCAAAAACCCCGACTCCTGCTGATTTAACATGGTCCGCTGCAGGGGCGGTGCGTTCGCTTTCGCGCCTGGAGTCAAACGTCTGGCATAGACGGACACCCCGTGCTACGAGAGACACATGGCGACTGAGGACAGTAAGCACCCATGAACATTGAAGAAGCTCAACCTGACGGCCTTTTCATTCCCGAAATTCTGGCGCCTGCTGGCGGCCGTGAGCAGTTTTTTGCCGCCCTCCACAGCGGCGCCGACGCCGTGTTTTTGGGGTTGAAAAAGTTCAACGCTCGCGCTCGTGCCGAAAACTTCTCGACAGAAGACCTCCGCGAGCTCCTTCCGCTGGCCAAAAAGCACGGCATGAAGGTTCTAGTCACCTTGAATGTTCTCGTGAAGCAGTGCGAGCTTCCCGACCTCGTCGGGGTTTTGGCAACACTCGAAGACCTCGAGGTGGACGCGCTCATTGTGCAAGACATCGCAGTGGCGAGCCTGGCGCGCCGATTTTTTCCGGGACTGCGCTTGCATGCCTCCACGCAACTCGCCGTTCACAACCTTGCAGGAGTAAAAGTCGCCCGCGCTCTCGGGTTTCGCCGAGTCGTCCTCGCACGCGAACTCACCGCACAAGACCTCCGAGGCATCCGCAAGGGCCTTCCTCGTGATGAGGTCGAAATCGAGGCCTTCTGCCATGGCAGCTTGTGCTACAGCTACAGTGGTCTTTGCTTCTTTAGTGGAGCCCAGGATTCCCGCAGCGGAAACCGCGGTGAGTGCGCCTACACCTGTCGAAAGCCTTACAAGGTGCTCAGCGAGCCTGGGCAAGGGTTCCTCTTTAGCATGCGGGATCTCGACACCGTCGACGACCTCGACGCACTGGTAAACGCGGGTGTCGACACCTTGAAAATTGAGGGGCGAAAGAAAGACGCCCAATACGTTTCGACTGTGGTGAAGTCCTACCGCGCGAAACTCGACATGTTGGCGGGCCGCGACACTCTGCGCCCCGAAGCCCCAGCAGCTGCGCGGGAAAAAGAAAACCTTGCCGATTTGGAGCGTGACATGGGCCTCACGTTCCACCGCGAAAGAACCTCGTTTTTCCTGAAGGGCCGCTATCACGAGAACGTCATTGACCTCGACAATCCCACACACAAGGGGATCCGCGTTGGCGAAGTTCTGAAGGTGGACGACAGGTGGGTTCGATTGGTGCTCGAATGCGACATCGAACGCTTCGATGGTTTGCGAATCGACCCCTCCCACGCCCTCTACCACGCCAAACCCCAACACCTTGGCGAGGCTCCACTCGAGGGCCGCAAGGCACTGGAAAAGAAATACGAAGGCGAGGTCCTTCAGTTTTCACTGCGCGAAATGCGAGCCCGTGGCCGTCGCATCCCCACAGCCGTTGCCGGCGAACAGGTGGAGTTTGAACTGCCGGAAGGCGCCACGGCCCCGCGCGCCGGAGACGTCGTCTTCAAAACCCGCTCGGCTGCGCTCCGGGCACGCATCGAAAAAATATCAAAGCCGGGCGCGAACGAAAAACCTGTCCCGCTGCGCTTCGCTGACATTCGTGTTGAGGTCGCGCCCCTGCCACAGAGCCTTCTTGCCGTGCGTTGCAGGGTCTCCAAACACGGGCACACTGTGCTCAGTGAGGAGCTCATCGTTCCGGCGGTGCGTCCTAAGCGCGCGGCCACACTCGAAGACGACCTCCGTTCTCAGTTCACGCTCTGGGGAAACGTCGGTGTGGTGGCGAAAACTCTCGACGTGGTGAGTCTTTCGATGGCAACTTTCACCGAGGTCACCGAAGCCACGCCAGGCGTCAACTCAGAAGCGACTGTGCCTGACTTCCACTGGTTCGTGCCCCGCTCGAAACTCAAAGAGCTGAAGAATGCTGTGGGCATGAAGCTGGGAGAAGCCTTGGATGCCGCCATGGCTCAAAAGGCCCAAGCGGCGCTCAGCCACATGGCGGCCTCCGCAGGCTCTTCACCGCTTCAAATCGGCACGCCTCGCTTTTCGGTGAAGTGCGACCGTCTGGAAACTCTGGAGGCCCTTCACTCGTTCCTGCAAGAGCCCGAGGTTCAACAATCGCGCGCACAAGGCGAGTGGATCCTCGATGAAGTCGTGTTCGAACCCAAGCGCATGTTCCTTTCGACTCTCGATGCCACATCCCTTGCCGCTTCGGTGGTTGGGAAAGTCGAAGCTCTTGGAGCACGCTTGCGCGTCGCCGTTCCCACCGTCGTCCGCGCCTGGGACGAAGCCCTTTTGAAGCGCTGGATGGCTGCCTTCGCAGCAGCCGGAGTCCACCGTTTTGAGGTGGGCAATGTGGGCGCCTTCGCGCTTCTGGACGCCTGGGTGGGCGCGCTTCCCTCGCCGCTGGATCTTGCGTCCGACTTCACCCTCTACGCGCTCAACAACGAGGCTGCACAAAGCTGGAGTGAACTCGGCGTTTCCAAAATTGCGCTTTCCATTGAAAGCGATGCCCGCGATCTGGCCCTTCAGCTCGACAGCTGGCCGCGCGCTGCGGGCCGCCCACAAGCTATCCTCTACAAAGACACGCCTTTGTTCATTGCCGAAAGCTGCTCTTTAACAGCGCTGCACAACGGTTGCCCTTCTGCCGAGGTGTGCGGTTACCGGAGTTTGGAGGTCGAAAACGAGGAAGGCGAGCGTTTCCTGGTGGCGCACGAAAATTGCAAGTCGGTGGTGTATGGCAAAGACGCTTTCAGCCTCACCCAAGAACGCTCTTTTTTCGCAGCGCACGGGGTGTCTGATTTCCGCATCGACTTTCTGACAAGGCCCTATTCGGAATCAGCCATTCACTCCATTCTGCGTGCTGGCCTCCTTGGTGAAAAAGTCGTGGCAGGGGCAAGTGCTCAGATGCTGGCCAAAGGGGCCCATGAGGCGCCGAACACCCACACAGCGAACTTTCACAGGACGCTTCTTTAGGGGTCTGCCTTGACACCGGTGACTTGAGAAAGCTACCGTACGGGCGACCCCAATGGTTCGACGTTTCTCAGCGGCTTCGCAAACAAGTCGTCTCCGGAAAACGGGTTTGAAGAGGGGGTTCGCCCGCGTAGCTCAGTGGTAGAGCTACTGATTTGTAATCAGTGGGTCGGGGGTTCAAATCCCTCCGCGGGCTCCACAACGCTCGCCAGCTTTCTGCTGGCGAGCGTTTTTGCATTGGGGGAATGGGAAGAGCTTTCACTCTTTGCCCTTTTTGGCGTCAAATCGACCGTCTCATTCGACTTCGCAAGGCCTGCAATTCATCCGCAAGCCGGCCGAGTTCCTGCTCAATCGAAACCTGTTTCGCCTCGCCGCTCTCGATTCGGCGCTGATCCACTTCTTCCTGCATCTCCTCCATGCCCTTCATAATGACCCCAATGAAGAGATTCAGGATGATCATGGTGCCGAGCACGATGAAGGCCAAGAAAAACAGGACAGCCTCAATGGGGGCCGCACGGGGTGCGATGCACAGATGCTTAATTTCGTCGCCGTAGCCGAAGACATCGCACCCGTACATTTGCGTGTGCATGAGTTCAACCCAGTTTTCCATGGTGGCGATTTGAAAAAGCGTGAGCAGCGCAGACTGCAGATCGCCAAACCGAAACGGATCGTTCTGGCCAAAAAGTGAAACGCCCAAAACAGCGAAGACGTAGAAGAGCAGTGTGAGAAGGACGCCGACGTAGCCAATGGAAGGAATGCTCTTGAGCAATGCACCCACAATGAGCTGGAGCCGAGGCAACGCGGAAATGAGGCGCAGGACCCGCAGGATTCTCACGAGTCGAAAAACTGCGGCAAACTCGGTGTTCAATGGCAACAAACAGACCGTTACCACGGCAAAATCGAAGACGTTCCAACCATCTTTGAAAAACTGAGGCCAGTTTCGTCCCAGTGCAGCGAGTTTCAGGGCAATCTCGACGACGAAGATCCCGACGATCACCTTGTCGAGCACGCGCAGCGTGGCACCGTGACGCGCCATCACAGCCGGGTAGGTTTCCAGCCCAACCACAATGGCCGCAAGAAGAATGAACATCACAATGAGGTTCTGATACCACGACGAATGAACAAGGCGGGCCACTTTATACATGCCGGATTCTCGCATGGTGATGTCTGACGGGTTCCTCGAGGAACAGCGCAGAATACCCTAGCGGTCTGAACCGAGTCAAAGCGCTATCCTGTTCATATGGCTAGAATTTAGGAGTGGACGAGAAAGAAACATGAAAAAAACACACCTCCCAAGCGAACCCTTTAAGAACACAGCCGCAGGCTCTCGCATTTCGTTTGCAGAGCTCCCCTGGAAGAGCCGGTTTCTGGACGCCTTCCCCGTGGACGCGGAACGCAGAAATTTTCCGCGAACCGTGCGAAACGTCGTGGCCTCCGAGGTGCGCCCCACCCCGGTGAGCGCGCCCCGCTTGCTGGCATGGTCGGAGCCGCTGGGGGATGCGCTCGGCATTGAACGGCCTGCGCCCTCGAGCCCTGCGCTTGCCATGCTTGCCGGAAATTTGGTGACAGAGGGCATGCGACCCTACTCCGCCCGGTATGGAGGACACCAGTTTGGGCATTGGGCAGGGCAGCTGGGGGACGGCCGGGCCATCACTCTCGGAGAGGCGGAGTGCGCCCCCGCGGGCGGCGAAGCCCAGGGCGGCCGCCCTCGTTCGTTCGAATTTCAGCTCAAGGGTGCAGGCCCCACGCCTTACTCTCGCACCGCCGATGGCCGCGCGGTGCTCCGGTCCTCCCTCAGAGAATTCTTGTGCAGCGAGGCCATGCACTTTTTGGGTGTTCCCACCACGCGGGCTTTGAGCCTCGTGGCCACAGGCGAGTCTGTGGTGCGTGACATGCTTTACGATGGAAATGCACGCCCCGAGCCTGGTGCCGTTGTGTGCCGCGTGGCACCCAGTTTTCTGCGCTTTGGCCATTTCGAAATTCTCGCCGCCCAACGCGAAACAAAACTTCTTGCGAGCCTCGCCGATTGGCTTATCACGCACCATTTTCCAGACATCGATGCCGGCTCACCAGAGGCCTACGGCACTCTCCTCGACTCTGTGGCAAAACGCACCGCTGTGCTCATGTCCGAATGGATGCGTGTGGGTTTTGTTCACGGCGTGATGAACACCGACAACATGTCGGCCCTCGGCCTGACCATCGACTATGGCCCTTACGGCTGGCTCGAGCCCTACGAGCCCGGCTGGACCCCCAACACAACGGATGCCGCAGGACGCCGTTACCGCTTCGGCACACAACCGCAGGTCGCCCTGTGGAACTTGGCGCGCCTTGCGGAGGCGTTTCTGCCCTTGCTTCCAAATGCCGCACGCGCCCAAGAGAGCTTAACCCTCTACATGGAAACGTTCGGGTCCGCCTACGACGCGGTGCTCGCAAGGAAACTGGGGCTCTCAAAAATTTCCGATGAACACGACGAAGCTTTGGTGCGCGACCTCCTTGAACTCTTGGAAGTCTCTCGGGCCGACTTCACTCTCTTCTTTCGGGCGCTGTGTTCGTGGCCCACCGCAAGCGACCAACAGCCGGTGCCCTTTCTCACCCATTTCGCAACGACGTTTTACGATGATGCCAAGCATGCCAAGGCACGCGAGGAGTCTTGGAACGCATGGTTCGTGCGTTACCAAACGCGTGTTCAGCAGGCAAAGGGAGAAGAAGACAGCGCCCTGACCCCAGCGGTGCGTTCAAAAATGATGAGAGCAGCGAATCCTAAATACGTTTTGCGAAACTTCCTGGCCCAAGAGGCCATTACGGCGGCCGAGCAAGGCGATGTCGTGCCGTTGGAAAGGCTCCTGCGCGTTCTGCAAACTCCCTACGAAACCCAGTCCGATGCCGAAGACCTCGCCGTGAAGCGGCCCGCTTGGGCCGAGAACAAACCCGGGTGCTCAGCGCTCTCATGTTCTTCCTAACGAGACTTCCGGCAAAGGAATGAACTCTGTTTCGTCGGGTACCACACCAAACGCACCCGACGTCCAGCGTTTTTTGGCCTCTTCAATCGTGGCTCTTTCGCTTGCCACGAAGTTCCACCAAATGTGGCGGTGACCATCGAGCGGAGCACCCCCCACCAAAAAGACACGCACATCCGACAAGGCATTGAGCCGAGGTTGGGCACCTGGAGCCAAAACAACAAGTTCACCTGGATTCAAGGGAGTGTCGTTGAGCATGGCTTGGCCATCCACAAGATAAACCCCGCGTTCTTCGTGTTCCGTTGGCACCAAAAACTCAGAACCCGCAGAACAAGAGGCAAACACATAAAGCGTTTCGCTGAAGGTTCTTGCTGGCGATGAGTGCCCCTGGAAACGTCCGGCCACCACCGTGAAAGTCACACCACCGCTTTCCCATTTCGGAAGCGTGCGGGCGGAATGGTGTTCGAAGGCCGGCGCACAGGCCTCGCACTCTTTTGGCAAGGCCACCCAGGTCTGAAGTCCATGGAGGCTAAACCCTTTCTCACGCAGGGCCCTGGGTGTGCGTTCCGAATGCACGATGCCACGCCCCGCGGTCATCCAGTTGACGTCGCCAGGCACGATGTCTTGAACAAAACCGAGGCTGTCTCGATGCGTAATGGCGCCGTCGAAAAGAAATGAAACGGTGGCCAAGCCAATGTGCGGGTGCGGCCTCACGTCCATCGCACCGACTCCCGGAGGAAACGAAACAGGTCCGAAGTGGTCGAAAAAAACGAAGGGCCCGAGAGACTGACGTGAACCTGCTGGCAAGAGCCTGCGAACAGTGAAGCCGCCAAGGTCCTTGACCTCTGGCTTCAAGATGACTTCAATGCTCTTCTTCGTGGAAGCCATGGGTGTTCCTTTCATTGAAATTCCGCGGCATTCGGCATTCCGATTCCCCACGTTTTACCCTCGACCCCTAGCACGCCCTCACAGCGCGCGCGAGAAAGGCATTTTCGTGGCAGAACTTTCGGTTCTCGGCAGCTTGGCTCTCCTCTGCTCTGCCGTCGCCGTCGCACGTGTGGTGTCGAAAGCAACCATACGTATTGGCGTTCCTCCCTTGCTGCTCGAGATGGCGGCCGGATTCACCGTCGGAAATGCCTTCTTTCCTTTCTCTTCGCTTTCGGGCACGCAGGGCCTTACCGAACTGGGCATCGCAGCTCTTTTTTTTCTGGTGGGTCTGCATCTCGACGTCCGCAGCTTGAAAACTCATGCTTTCGATGTCTTTCGCACGGTTGCCGTCAGTAGCCTTGTTCCCTTCCTGTTTCTTCCGCTTTTCGTCTGGGCTTTTGGAACTTTTTCTAAAGCTCTTTTCGTTTTGGCTGTCGTCATGGCAACAGGCACAGGCGTCACCTTGCGCGCTCTGGAGGAGCTGGGAGCCGCGCGGACCCGAACGGCGAGCCTCCTTGTGAGCATTTCAGTGCTCGACGACATCCCCGCCGTGCTCACTCTCGTGGTCGCCACTCACATGCTTTCGGCCACGGATTTTGGCGACGCGTTGCCACCTTGGGCGGGGCTTCTTGCCGCGGCCTGCCTTTTTCTCATAGCGTTTGCAGCCGTGGCAGCTTCGCGTCAAAAAGACGCGCTTTCTCGTTCGCCGCCTCCCGCTTTTTTTCTTGTCACCATTCTCGTTCTCTGTGCGTGGGCCGGAGAAGCGACAGGCACCACACCTCTCTTCGGCGCACTGTGCGCTGGTTTCTTTGTGAGACGTTTTTTTTCGGAGTCGGCACCCGTGGAGGCGCATCTTCGTTTTGCAAGTGAGGTCCTTGTTCCTCTGTATTTCGTGACAGTGGGGATGCGAGTGACTTCTGAAAGTCTTCTGAGCCCCCAGAGCTGGGCTCTTGCGGCCATGCTGTGTGGAGTGGCTTTTGCGGTGAAAACGCTATGCGTATTCGGTATTGGCCGAAAAGCGAGAGCCGACGGCGTAGACCCTTGGGTAGTGGCCTACGGACTCATGCCCCGCGGCCTTCCTGGGCTCGTCTTCGCCACAAGTGCACTGAGCCTTGGCGCCATCAACGAGAATGAATTTTCAAGCTTGGTCCTCATGGTGGTCGTCACCACCGTCGTTGGCCTCGTTTTGCTCGGCCGGCGGGTTCGTAACACCACACCTCGGCAATTCCTGCCGCCCTGACGCTGCCTGTTTCTCCGATGACTCCTTCGTGGCCACGCGACTTCTTGCGCAAAGCCTCAAAAGAGTCTTCGAGCAGGAGCCGCAGAGATGTCGAAAAAACACCCCTCAAAGGCGATAAGCGAAGCAAGGGGCAGCGCGTCGCGGCCATTGCATCAATTGCACGTTGAGCGGATTCTTGGCCTCGTCTTCGCCGCAGGACTTTTCGTTGGCCTCCTCTCTTGCGGAAAAGAGGACCTCCGCAACGGGTGGGACACCCTGCGAGGAAAAGAGCAAGAAAAAGGAAACGCGTCCGAGCAGACCTCCGAAGGTTCCTTGGGCTCTTTTTCCGTGAGCCGGGTCGGCATTTTGCGTCACGTAAGCGAAGCGGGAGTGTGGAAAGCGACGTTCACCGCAAATGCGAGAACCGTGACACTCGCGGGCCCCGAACGTACATTCCAGGAATCCACGGCGCGCGACTCTGTCACCCATTCCACCTGGGTGCGTTCGCTCTCCCAACCTTTCCAAGACGAAGTGGACGTAAAGTGGTTGCGCGCGGCGCTTGCTGCCAATGAACGCTCCGTGCCCGATCACCTTGCCATTGGAATGCAGTACATTGCGGGAGCAAAGCCGAAACTCGATGCCAACAGGCGCCAAATCGCGGGCGACGCGTCTTATGGCCCCGTCGGCGACGACGGCGTGCGCGAACTGGGAAGTGACGTCGCAGACTACCTCCGTACAAAGGCAGACGTGATGTCGAAAACAGGCACGGCAAGCCGTGTTGACAACGACGTGTCAACGGCCGAATTGCTGGCGCGTCGACTTTCCCTCGACTGCTCGGGGTTTATTCGAATGGTTTACGGCTTTCGAGATGCCTTCGCGGGAAGTGGCTACCCACTGCCCTATGTGTTGTCTGGTTTTTCATCGAACACCCATGAAGGAACAAGCACGGATTCTGAGGGAACAGAAAACAAGACGAAACTTCCTCGCACCGCCGAAAGCCTCTTTCTGGAAGGGCCTGGTGTTGTAGTCATCGAAGACTCGGCCGATGCCCGCAACAGGCTTGGAGACTTAAAACCAGGCGACCTCCTTTTTTTCCGCGCAGACGAGACCCGCGACGCGCAACTCGATCATGTGGCTATTTATTTGGGCCTCGATGACGCAAAGAAAAGGCGTTTCCTTTCAAGCCGCAAATCGGCCGACGGCCCCACGCTCGGTGACACGAAAGGCGCGTCGACTCTCGACGGAACAGGGCTCTATGCTCGCACGTTTCGAGCAGCCCGACGTTTCTGAGTATTTCAGGTAACAACACAAGTAGAACTCACACGTCGGCTTGACATGCGGCCAATCGGTCAGTTACAAATCCGCACTAGTGAATGAATGTTTCGTAAAATAGAATTCGAGAGCTCCTTCCAAAATCGGATCGAGTTTCTCTTGCGATGCATTTGTTCCTAATATCCAAATTCTGGAGGAAACGGATATGTTGAACTTTTCTGCCCGCTTTGTCGTGGTTGCTTCTGTGCTTGGCCTCGTGGCCGCTTGCGGCGCTCCTCAGTCGAGGAATGAGGTTGCTTCGGACGTTAAAATCGTTGGTGGCAAAAAAGTAGATGCCAACCAAAACGATGCACGTCGCCTCTCGACTGTCGCATTGACCACCGACGTGCAAGGAGACGACCAAAGCAAAGCTCCTGCACTGCAACGGGGGGTTTCTTTCTGCACTGGCACCATTATTTCTCCGCGCGTCATTCTCACGGCAGCGCACTGCGTGCAGGAGTTCGACCCCGCCTCCCGTCAGAAGGGCGGCCTTTTGTTCCCCAACGCATCCGACTTCCTTGTTTATTTTGGGACGCAAGTGAAGAATGACGAGTCGTATATTCGCGCGGCGAAAGTTGTGCCGCACCCCGAGTGGGACCCCGCCGCCACCCTACAACCCTTTCCTCGTACAGCTCCCAATGACATCGCTATTCTTGTTCTGTCCCAAGACATCCCTAAGGGCTATGAGCCCGTTCAAATCGCTGACCCCTCGCTTTCCCTCGACAACGAGCAAGCGGCATTGGCAGGATTCGGGGTTCCTTTTTCTCGTTCCATTGGAAACACAGGAACGCTTCGCCAGGTGGATGTTCGCGTCACGGGTGTCAACACGGCCGCAAAACGCTTCTCGGTGGGAGCGCTCTTCCGCGGCGCATGCGCAGGCGACTCCGGTGGCCCCGCCTTCATTAAAGTTGGTGACGAGTTCCAGCTTGTGGGCGCAACCTCCACGGGAGCAGAACTCCTGACGGCATGTATCGGCGTCATAAACAACTACACCGATGCCCGCCAATACAAATCGTGGATCGCCTCCGTTTCCGAGTAACAAAATGCGGAGCGCACTCTGCACGAAAATGCGGAGTGCGCTCAACACACGAAATTGCGGATTGGGTTTAGCGTACGAAGCTCGTCAGTGCGCTCCCTGACACAACGCCCTCGGTGAAGCTGGCACCCGTAGCAGCGCTTTTGCAAACGCCTGCGGGAAAACGGACTCGGAAGAAACTTCCACCCGCTCCTTCCCGTGCCGTGATGCTCACAACGGTTCCCTTTGGAACGTTAAAGCACCGGGCAACGGCACGCGAAGAATCCGCATAAACAGCGTTGCTTGGCGACGACACCGTGGCGCTGCGGTAGGTGATGCCAGGCTGAGGTGTTGAGTCCGACGCAGAGGGAACCGAAGGCAACGCTAGCCCGCCAGCCACCGTGCCGGGCACTGGAATAGCAGCCGAGGCTGCGGGTGCAGAAGCATATGCGCTGCTTGCAAGCCCTGCTTGGCGCACCACCCAGTCTCCCAGAGTCAGAAGGTTCGAGTAGGAAGCAAAAGGGAGGTCGCAGCTGTTGTTTCCCGAAATGACTCCCGCCAGCACGAGCGTGGAATTTCTCGAAACAAATGCGGGACCTCCGGAGTCTCCCCGGCAAGCATTGCCCGAGGACGCGCCGCCAGCGCTTGGAACACCGCTGTAAAATGCAAGGCCTGTGCTCCTCACTTCGTCGAGGGTTGCGTTGTACTGAAGAAGAGTTCCCACGTTGGAAGGGTCTCCAACCTTTGAGGCATCGCGCACTCCAAAACCAGCGCCCACAATACGCTCACCCAGCTTCGGAGCCTCACCCGGCCGAGAGGCAGGACGTGCCACAACAAAAGCATCTCTTGGGTGAATGATTCGAGCGGGTGTTAATGATGAAAAAGCATGACCATCTGCAAAAACGACGCCCACATCGTAAGCGTTCGGATCTCCCGCGAAGGAGGGGTGCGCTGCGAACGCGGAAGCATTCGTTTTCGATCCTGAGGAGGTGATGACCTCAATGCTTTGCACTCCGCCCGTGAGGCAGTGCGCCGCGGTCACGAAGACGCTTTGCCCCGATGCATTGGAACCCAGATACGTGGCGGAACAGGCCGACCATGAGCCACTGCTCTTGAATGCCTTGAGCATGACGGCCTGACTGCTGACCGCAGCGCTGGGAGACTGCCCCTGCACCACTTTTGTTTCTGCGGCACCTTCCCTGTTCTTCCCGGTGCAGCCCCCGAGGGCTGTCGCTGCCAAGGCAGACATTCCAGCAATGCCCACGACACAACGAGGAGAGAAAGAACCAACAGACTTGCGAGAAGAGCGCCGAGAATTCACCGCGGACCTCCGGTCAAAAAGAGTGAGGGCACAATGCGAAGCTTGGCCCCCACGAAGCAAGAGCCTTGCCACCCGGGAATCCACGATTTCCTTGCACTTTTCTCATTTCGACGCGTCGCAATGTTTTGTCGGTGTCGAATCCTTTGTCACGTTAAGGAAAGAGTCAGGTGACTCAAGCCTTCAAAAGGTCGTCGATGGTGGTTTTGAGGTCTTCAGGTTTCGTTTGAGGGGCGTAACGCTTCACCACTTTGCCGTCTTTGCCGACCAAGAACTTCGTGAAGTTCCACTTGATCGCCTCTGTGCCCAAAATGCCCGGCTCTTCTTTTTTGAGGTATTCGTACAGGGGATGGGCGTTTGGTCCGTTCACGTCGATTTTTGAAAACATGGGAAATTTCACGCCGTAGTTGAGGGTGCAGAACGCCTGAATGTCGGCTTCGGTGCCCGGCTCCTGCGACCCAAATTGGTTGCAGGGGAACCCAAGGACGGCGAATCCTTTTTCTCCGTAGGATTCTTGAAGCTTTTCGAGGCCCTCATACTGAGGCGTGAACCCACATTTGCTGGCCACGTTCACGATAAGAAGCACTTTCCCCTTGAACGCATCGAGGGTGACTTCGCGGCCGTCGATGGACTGGACTTTGAAGCCGTAAACGTCGGTCATGCGCGGTTCTCCTGGTCAAGAATTCTGAAGTGTCTCGGGATGTTCCCACGGAACGATGCCACCTTGACAAAGCGTTCGCAATGCTGATAGCTACGAGGCCTGCCAAAAAGGGGTTGTCGATCCCTTTTGTGTGCTTTTCTCAATGCCTATGTAGCTCAGTGGTAGAGCACTTCCTTGGTAAGGAAGAGGTCCCGGGTTCAAGCCCCGGCATAGGCTCCATATCTTGCGCCTCCATTGGGCGGCTCGGCTCTACTCGCTTCGTAGTGGGTAGAGCCTAAACGTATTGGCCAAAGCAGGAATACCAGAACTTAAGTCGAAAATTCTCCCAATTTCGTAAGCCGTAACCTTCGCGCTTCACAAGTTTTGCTTTGCAATTGAATCCT
>JADCJN010000164.1 GCA_020247005.1 Silvanigrellales bacterium | reverse complement strand
GGAAGAAAGCATTCTATGGGCGGCCGCTGGCCTGGTGACTCTCAAGTGCGTGCTCGCTCTTGTGGTCGTTGTGGCTGCGCTTAGGGCTTCACCCGATGCCGTGAGCCGCTACGAGCGCAGGCTCCTTTCAGCGGGTGTGGCGGGCCGAGGGCGCCTTGTCACCGCTCTTGAAGAAGGAACCGAGCGTGCACGCAAAGGAGAGACGTTCATTGCGACGCGCACCGCAGCCCGCGGAGCCCTGCGCGACCTCGCAAGCCCCTTGTATCTTGTTTCGTTTGCGGTGGGCTTGGGTTTTCTTCTTTTCGTGGAATCGGATGCCGTTGGCGCCATCTGGATGACTGCTCGCTTCTTTTCCGTGGGCTTCCTTGTTTTCTTTCTCATACGGGTTCTCCCCGTGGAACGCCTCGCCATGAAACTTGAAATTTCGTCACGCCCTCGCCTTGCGCGCTTTGGCCGCCGGCTGCACGGCACCCTCGTCCTTCTGAAGGAGATGTGATGGCTTCTGCGCGAGCCGTGTCCTCACTGAGATCTTTCTCATTGTGTTCTGGTGCGTCCCCCTTGCTGGGCGTGCTTGCCATGCTGTTTTTCTTTTTGCCGGGCTGCACCACACAATCGCCGCTTCATGCCTCTTTGGTCGACACGCTCGGCACTGTGAAAGAAACCCGTTACACACACAATATTCGCATCGATGCCGCGGCGGGGCGTTTCGAAGTCGACTGTTCCGGCTTTGTCGAACACGTGCTCGGCATGGCAACACCGAAAGCCTTGGCCGATCTGCGCTCAAGTCTGCCTTCGCTTGTCGGAGCGCAACCCAAACGCCCCTTGGCCAAACATTTTGTGGCCTATTTCCAGGCCCTGGCGAACGGCCAGGCCGCTTCTGTTCACTGGCAAGCTCTTTCACGCGCAGAAGACTTGCGCCCTGGAGACGTGGTCGCATGGCTGATGCCTGCGGAACTGGAGTCGCGCAACACCGGGCACGTCATGATAGTGCGTGAAAAAGCCCGGGCCGCTTCCGTCACTCCCATCACAAAAGTGCCCCTGGAATGGATCGTGCCAGTGACCGATGCCACCTCCACGCGGCATGGCCGGAACGACTCTCGCTTTTCAAGCAAAGCAACAGGAGTGGGAACGGGTGAAGTCGTTTTGGTGGCGGATGCTCAGGCACCTAGGGAACAAACGGGGCGCATTGTCGGGTATCGATGGAGCCCAGAGAGTCAGAATCTGAGAACGACAACTGTTGCCATGGCCCGCCCCCGCTAAAAGGCGTTCACGCGCGCCCACGAACGAGCCCCAGGAAGGAGCATACGACTTGCATCACGCCTCATTCCTTCAAGATCTCGCGGTCGTCTTGGCCGTTGCTGGCATCGTCACCCTCCTGTTCAACAGGCTCAAGCAGCCCGTGGTGCTTGGGTACATTATTGCGGGGTTCCTGATAGGGCCGCACACGCCGCCTTTTCCGCTTGTTCATACGGAAGCCACCATCCACACGCTTTCCGAGCTTGGCGTTATTTTTCTGATGTTCGCGCTGGGGCTCGAATTTAGTTTGAAGAAGCTCCGCGCGGTGGGCCTCCCGGCTGTGGGTGCAGCGCTCCTTGAAATTGTCGTCATGGTGGGTGCGGGCTACGGCATAGGGAAAGCCTTTGGCTGGCGGGAAATGGATGCCTTGTTTTTGGGAGGCATCCTGGCCATCTCGTCCACCACCATCATCATCAAAGCACTCCGCGAAATGAAGGCCACGCGTGAGCCTTATGCACAGCTTATTTTTGGCATCCTTGTGGTGGAAGATCTTCTGGGCATCCTCATCATCGCCCTGCTGTCGGGGCTTGCCACCACAGGCTCTTTGAGCGTCGGCTCCGCGTTCGACACCATGTGGCGCTTGGGCGTGTTCCTTGCGGCCCTCTTTGTGGCGGGCATCTTGATCGTTCCGCGGCTGCTGAGCTACGTGGGCAAGTTCCGCAACGCCGAAATGATGTTGGTCACCGCCCTCGCACTGTGTTTCGGTGTTTCCTTGCTGGCCTACAAGTTCGAATACAGCGTGGCGCTTGGTGCATTCCTCATCGGTGCCATTATCGCCGAAACGAAGGAGGCCAGGCAAATCGAAGGGCTTACGGAGTCGCTGCGCGACTTGTTTGGTGCTGTCTTCTTTGTTTCGGTTGGCATGCTCATAAACCCTCGTATTCTTGCGGAACATTGGCTTGTCATTGTCGTCATCACAGCCACAGTTCTTGTTGGCAAAGTCGTTGCTTGCGCCTTGGGCGCGTTTGCTTCGGGCACCGACAGAAAGACTTCACTTCAGGTGGGAATGGGGCTCGCCCAAATTGGAGAATTTTCGTTCATCATTGCCTCTCTGGGCATTGCCAAAGGCGTCACCAGCGATTTCTTGTACCCCATCGCAGTCACCGTTTCCGCGCTCACAACTCTCACCACGCCGTATCTTTTGCGCGCGTCAGTGCCCATTCATGGGTTTGTGGAACGGGTGGCACCTGCACGGGTCATTGCTCTTTCCGATGCATACGGCCGAGCCCTGACCCACGCCAGCCGTCGCCTTCCCCGTTTCGTTGCCGACAACTACGTGCAGCGAGGTGTGGTGCAGTTCCTTCTCAACGCGCTCCTCATTTCTGGCGTCTTCTTTGTCGTGAGTGAGTCTCCGCGCCTGCTTCCTGCTGACTTCCAAGAGAGTTCCTTTTGGCAGACGTGGGGCGACACCTGCCTTTGGGCATGTGCTGTCATCCTTTCCTTACCTCTCCAGGTCGCCACCGTCAGACGCATTCTGCGGACGGCGCGTTACATTGCCGACGCCGCACACGGCGAAGGGGGAAGTGGCGAAACGAGCACCTTGGGCTCTGCGTCTACGGCAAGCCCCATGGGAGCTCAAAATCGTTTGGGCCACGCCGTGATGCCGGTGTTTTTATGCGTTCTCGGGCTCGCCCTCTTCCTGCTCCTGAACCTTGGGCTCAGCGTCGCTTTCTTGCCGCCGCTCAAAATTCTTCTGGCCATAGGCGCCATTCTCGGCACCGTGGGCATCGTTTTTCGTCGCCATGCTGTGAAGGTCTACAAGAACCTGCAGGAGCGCTTCGAGGCCACTCTGGCGGCCGAGCATCCGCATGGAACCGGAGCGAGCCATTTGGACACCGTGGCTCCGCAAGGCGCTGTCATCCCGCTTCCTGGTCCCGCCGCTCTCACCACACTCACATTGGAAGATGCTCCACACATTGCCGGGCGTTTCATTAAAGACACCGAACTCCGCAAGGTGACAGGGGCGAGCATCGTGGCCATCGAACGCGACGGAGGCAGCCTCGTGAACCCACTTCCCGACGAAATTCTTTACGAAGGCGACGTCCTCCATCTCTTTGGCCGCCCAGAACAGCTCGAAGCCGCCCGCGTTTGGCTCAAAGGGTCGGCCTAGTGCGTTGCCGAAAACCTGACCTCCTGTTCCCTTCTCTGTTTCCATCCTTGGAAAGGCTATTCGCTTGGAACCAAGGCTGAAACATTGAATTGACGGTCTTGTAGAGCTATTCCTGGAAACAGGTTGGACACACAATGTGCTCGCAACCGGCCCCCAGGAGGTGACAAATGAAACACATGCTCGCAACCATCGCTCTCGGCTCCGCGTTCCTTTCCCCAAGCGGCATTGCCGCTCTCGCCGCGCCTTTCGTTTTGCCCACTTCAGTCGTTGTTCCAGCACCGAGCCCTGAGCCCCAACCGGAACCGGCGTTTCGTTACGACGCTTCGCGCGCCGTGGCGGCAGGCCGTATTCAAGCGGGAGGAGACACCACACCACTGAGGGGCGACGTTGTCGACAATGAAGATGGAACGCTCACCCTCTACATTCGTGACTTTTACACGGGGCTTGGACACAACGATGGCCTTTCTTCGCGCCTGAACCTCCGCGCAGCCATTCCTGTGGAAACACTCGAAGGTGCCTACCCTGCCTCGCTGGAAGCCATTTCCGAGCTTCGGGTCGACAAGGCAGCCGGTTCCGACGTCGCGGCGGCACTTGACGTGTCGGTTCTTTCCCTTGTCTCCGACGAGTCGACTCTGCGGTGGCCCTTGTCACAGCGCGTCGCAGCCAAAGCGACGTTGCGAAATTTCGTGTCGTTCGAAAACGATGCCGCCAAAAAAGAAGGCTTCTGCGCACCCGGCATGGGCAAGGGGTTGCTCCTGGTCAACTTCGCAGTGTCGGCCGTGCGCGAGAACGCTCACGCCGGTGTGTTTAGTGTGCGGCCCGCGGAAGGACGCGACCTGAGCATTAAGGTGAAGCCTGGCGCCGCAAAGGCCTGTGACTGAAGCCCACATCGCCCGCTCAGGCGACCTCGCTGACTTCCAGCCTGCGCACCACGGTGACCCGAATTTGGCCTGGGAACTGCACGTCGGACTGCAGCTTGTGGCAAATTTCCTGCGCCAATTTTTCCATGCCGTCCTGCTTCACGCGCCGGTTGTCGACGAACACGTGAATTTCGCGGCCGGCATGCATAATGACGTTGCCCAGCACACCACGCCCCGAAAAGCTCGTGACCACATCGTTGATGCTCGCCAACCGGTTTTGGTAGCCCTCTTCCATGTCGACGCGCGCACCCGGACGCGCGCCTGACATGGCATCAGCCGCCTTGAGAATGAAAGCATGCGGGGTTTCCACAAGCTTGTCGTCGTGGTGGGCAAGCACCGTGTCGACGACGTCTTCACGCTCGCCGTAACGGGTTGCGTAGTCACCGCTGATAACGGCATGGCTGCCTTCAATTTTCCAGTCGAGAACTTTGCCGATGTCATGCAAAAGCCCTGAGCGCTTGGCAAGCGCGGAATCGACACCCACCTCGTCGGCGAGCATGCCGGCGAGCCTCGCGACTTCGAGCGAATGAAAATACTGATTTTGCCGGTGGCTCGTGCGGTAATTCAAAGAACCGATGAGTTTCAGAATTTCTGGGTTCATGTCGTTAGGAAGGCCCAAAATGCGCAGGGCTTCTTCACCAAGCTTCAAAATGAACTTGTCTGTGTTCTTGCGGTGCTTGGCCACCACGGCGCGAATTTTATCGGGGTTTTGCACATTGCGCGTGAAAATTTCTTCGAGTGAAAGTCGAATGACTTCCTTATCGACGCCCGCGCCACCCGAAATTTTCAAGGTTGGACCCGTCTTGTCGTCGGCGGCGGCATGCGACGACGACATGGCCTCGACGGCGGTTTCCGTTCCTTCTGTCACCAGAGCGAGCAAGGGCGCGCCTTCTGCCAACATCTTTTCCGCCAGGGCTTTCGAGGGAACTTCGACCGAGAACGGAACCTTCGGCCAAACGAAAGTCGGGTTGTAACGTACGTAGACGTTGGCAAGCGCATCTTTCGCGTAGCGGCGCGCTTCCGCTTTCAAAGTTTCTTGTTGGTCCATAAGCCAGCGCGAAATTCCGAGCTTCTCGGCACTCAACACCTGTTCCCGCACGCCGGCTTCCCACTCCTCGCGGTCGACGCCAAGCTTGCCCACCAGTTGCGCCACGAATTCCTTCTCAACTTCTTCCACCTGCGCGCGGAATGTGTGCACGCCTGAGTGCCGAACCTCCGCCTCCGCACGGCGTGTTTCAAGTTCTTGTTCGGTTGCCACAAGGGCGTTTTGGCGCAAATCGAGCTCGCTTTGCCGTTCGCTCAAATCGCTTTCGGCATCCTCGCTCGCGGCATTGGCCAGCGCGGCCTTTTCTTCCAGACGGCGCCTCTCGTCTTCAAAGGGTTCCGCGGCCGCACGGGCAGCTTCTTCCAGAACAATACGCCGGCGACGTTCCGCCGAGCGAAGGATACCCTCCGCGTTGTCGTGAGTGACTTGGTGCAGCGCGGCCGTGCGCCGTGCCATACGGAGTCCATACCAGCCGCCAAGAGCCCCGCAAACGAGGCCGAAAATGGAGCCGAGGACGAGGGGAGTTTCTCCCATGGTGTTCTTTCCTCTTTCGGGACGATGGAATACCCATCAGATGATCTGACGCTAACACGCTTTCAACGGGGTGACGATATGCAGGATGCCCAGGAATTCAGCTTTTCCGAGGGTCGGTTTCTGCTTCCCTCACGCAACGACCTCCACGAGTTGGCGAGGAGTGTGGGGGCACTGAGCCTCACCTTCTTTCGAGGGGCTCTCGACATCGCGGAAAAGCCCGATGACGCGGGGCTTGTCACCCAAGCCGACCTCGCCTGCGAGGAGCATGTCAAAGGCTGGATACGTGCCAAATTCCCGGACCATCGCATTCTTGGCGAGGAATCCGGCTGGACGGGAGTTCTTGACGCCCAGTCCCCCACGCCGCTCTGGATCATCGACCCCATCGATGGCACCACGAATTTTTCGAACGGGAATCCCTACTACTGCTGTAGCATTGGGTTTGGGATTGCCTCGCCAGGCCAGCCCTTCGCGCTTCTTGCGGGTGCCATTGCGCATCCTGCAACAGGCGACATTTACACCGCTCTTCGGGGCGAAGGCGCGCAGTGCAACGGCATTGCTCTGGGTGTGAATCCGAACACGGCCTTCGCGCGTGCGTCATTTTGTACGGGGTTTTCGTCGAACAAAGGGTCCGCCCTGGTGGGCATCAGTCAGGTCATTGCGGCGGTGCAGGAACGCACCATCGGCCTGCGCGTCAATGGCGCGGCCGCCCTCGACCTTGCCTTCGTTTCGCGAGGCCTGTCGCATGGGTTTTTCGAATGGTCGCTCAAGCCTTGGGATCTCGCGGCGGGTGCTCTTCTGGTGCAGGAAGCGGGCGGCGTGGTCACCAATCTCGACGGGCTGCCCTTCGACCTCCTCCGTGACGACTCTGTCCTGTGTGCCAATCCAGCGCTCCATGCCGAGCTCTTCGCACTCCTCCGTCAAATGTCCAGCGGAGCCTCGTCTTCGAAAACACGCTGACGCCTGAAAAAGAGGGGGCGACTCGTTCCCTTCCGCGTTGACGCGAAAACCAAAGCGCCTCTAAACTTCGGAACGGTTGGGTTGAAAACTCCTCCGGAATTTTCTCATTCTTTCGCACGAGGGGTCATCAAGGCATGTTCAAGAAGAGGTTCGCGCTCCTCTTTTTCGCGTCGGCGTTCCCCGCAACAACCGTGTCGTGCAAACGGCTTTCTTTAGGCTCGACCAAGGGCATCGTCGACAAGCAGCCCACACCCGAGTCGGGACGCAAGCTGTTGGCAAAAGCACTTTTGGCAGAAATTCGGGACACCGTCGCACAAAGCGCAACTTGCGCGCGCGAAATGCCAAGCCCCCTCGCAGGCCCCGGCATCTTCACTCCTGCCAAAGTTTCATTGCGCCAGAAAAAGTTGTTTGGGCTGAACCAGGGTCCGCTCATGGAAATCTTCAAGGCTTCGAACACTCCTGCCGACGGGGTGGGCGGTGCCGTCTCAGGGGAAACTCCACTGGGCACGATGAACGTCCGCGCTGGGAACGCGCTGACGTTGGGTGCGGGGAGCACCGACCACTTCGTGATGGAAATGATTCCGAATTCCAATGGAAACCCCGGCCGCCCCTTAAGCTTCGCACGATTCCCGAAGTCAACGGTCGATGGCTCGTTCGAAATTCAATACGAGCAGCGTCCTGTTGTCGAAATCTTCTCGTGCCAAGCCGACTACGAAACCCTACGAACGAACCCCACACCACCTCAACACCCGCTGATGGTGATGCGCGCGCAAAGCGTCAATGGTGCTCGAAAAATCGACTTCCGCATCCGTGTCAGGGCCCTGCGCGAAGCCTTGGCGAAGCGCTGCCCAAACGAACCACCGCTCCAGTACCGCCTGGGTGAAGCGTGTGACGAAATCACCATCGGAAGTTTCTACGCCATTCCGAAAGAGCTGCGCACGGAATTCAAGCTTCCGACCGCCATAAAGGCCGAGGAGTCGGTCTACGCTGTTTCCATCATAGGCTCCAAGGAGCCTGTCACGTTCATTTCCTTCACATCGGAAAATGAATATCTGGTGCACGACAATTCAAAAGCGGCAAACGAAGGTGCTGCGGGATCCGAAACAAGCGGCATCCCGTTTGAACTCTGGTTTGCCTACTTTTTGCGTTTCGAAAAGCACATTGAAACCTTCAATTCACAGCTTCAAGAAGGTGCAGGCGAAATTGCAGGAGAGGTCGCCGGGCTCCTTCCCGGGGGAACCCTCATTGCAAAGGGTTTCGAATTCGCCGTTTCCAAAGTGCTCGACGTCGTGTTCACGCCAGAACAGAAGGAATGAAACTCACCTCAAAAATACTTTTTCGCCATTTGGTCCAAAGGCAGAGGCTTTATTTTTGATGCATTGCCAGCCTGGCCAAACTGAACCATGCGTTCGGCCACGATGATTTTCATGGCTTCGCGCGCAGGCTGCATGATTTTGCGAAGGTCGAATTCGGCGGGTTTTTCTTTCAGAATTTTGCGAATGGCTGTGGTCATGGCGAGGCGGTTGTCGGTGTCGACGTTGATTTTTCGAACCCCGTTGCGGATGCCTTCTTGAATCTCTTCCACGGGAACACCCCAGGTTTGGTTCATTTCGCCGCCGTACTTCCGGAATTCTGCCTGCAGGTCTTGTGGAACAGAGCTTGAGCCGTGCATCACAAGGTGGGTGTTGGGAAGCTTCTTATGAATTTCGCGAATGCGGCCGATGTTCAAAATGCCGCCGTCGGGTTTGCGTGTGAATTTGTAGGCGCCATGCGAGGTGCCAATGGCAATGGCAAGCGCGTCGACTTTCGTTTCTTCCACAAAACGGGCCGCTTCGTCGGGGTCGGTGAGAAGTTGGGAATGGTCGAGTTTGCCCTCGAAGCCATGGCCGTCTTCCTTTTCGCCCATACCCGTTTCTAGGGAACCCAACACGCCGATTTCGCCTTCAACCGACACTCCCATGCTGTGCGAAACGCGGACGACTTCGCGCGTCACACGGGCGTTGTATTCGAAGTCGGCGGGGGTTTTTCCGTCTTCTTTCAAAGAGCCGTCCATCATGACGCTCGTAAACCCGTGACGAATGGCCGACATGCACGTGGCGAGGCTGTTGCCGTGGTCCTGGTGAACGACAACGGGAATTTCGGGGTAGATGTCGACGGCAGCGAACATGAGGTGCTTTAGAAAGATGTCGTTGGTGTAGGCGCGCGCTCCACGGGAGGCTTGGATGATCACAGGACTGTTGGTTTCGCGGGCGGCTTCCATGATGGCCTGAATCTGTTCCAGGTTGTTCACATTGAAGGCGGCGACGCCGTAGGTGTTTTCGGCGGCGTGGTCGAGGAGTTGGCGAAGCGAGACAAGAGCCATGGGTGCCTCCGGCGGGGTGAGGGCAAAAAAAGGGAGGGGAGGCTTCGTTGTGTCGCCTGAGGCCCGAGTTTGCCCGTAGGCCTCATCACGTACTAAAGACGAGGGGACGCGCGCAAGGTTTCGACGGGTTGTGGCGTTCACAGGAGAGCTCGGCGATGACTGTCTTTTTCAAAGGTCCACCCCATGAAGACCTCCCTAAATTCCGGCTCGACGAGCCCGAAGACGTTTACTCCTGCAGCGTTTTTCGAGTCCAAAGGCGTCTGGCGCACAGCGACGATGGGGCACATTCCCAACCCATGTTTACCTTTCGGTGCGCGAATTGGGTGAACGTCGTTCCGGTCACGGCACAGGGGGAATTGGTGCTGGTGGAACAACACCGCTTCGGAAGCGACAGCGTGACGCTCGAAACGCCAGGGGGGGCCGTTGACCCCCACGAAAAAGACACGACCCTCGCGGCGCTCCGTGAGCTGCAGGAAGAAACGGGGCTCACGGCGTCCCGCGTGCTGGCTCTGTCGGGGTTCTTGCCCAACCCCGCCTTGCAGAACAACCGCATTCAGTACTTTCTCGCCTTCGACTGCCAACCTCTAGAGCAGCCGGCAAGCCACATCGACCCTTTCGAGCGCATTCGCCTTCGCACCGTTCCTTTTCAGGAGGCACTGGAAATGGTGCGCACAGGGCGCATTCAGCACGCCCTTGCCGCCCTGGCCATTCTGCTGGCGGAGCCCTACCTGTCGACGCGCTTTGGCGCCGCCCGAAAATAACAAAGGGGCCAAGGGCTTCCGCGCTCCAGCGAAGTCCTTGGCCACCCGAAATGCGCGCTTTGGGGCGCGGGGCTTTAACGGAGCCGAATCGAGATCCGCGACAAAGAATCGCGTTTGTCTTCCGTAATGACCTGAACATAAGGGCAGTCGGTGATGTTCACTTCCTGGCCGGCGGGGTCGATCCGAGTCCCATAGGTGTCCTTGAGCTTCAGCTCATCGTCGGCCGCCGCAATTTGAACACCCTGTTGCACTTCGTAAAGCTTCCGTCCGCCAAAGTTGTATTCAACGTCCGAATGCCCATGATTCGAAGGGTTGTACTTCCGCCGCTTCACTCCCAGGAAACGGCCCACGGGGTCGAGCACAGCGAAGTAACGCATGTAGTGTCCAGCGTTGACGTCATCATGCATGGGTTCAATGATGATCGAGAAGTTGCCCGAGGCGTCCATGGAGCGGAAGTGCGCACGCACAATATGGAGCGGAAGCGCGGCGGAGTGTTGATAGGGCGTTGTCACAAGTCCGAACTCTTCGGGTTTCTCAACCGTTGAGTGCCCGGCATCCTTCATTTCTGCAATGAACTCGGCAGGAATCTGCGCCCTCGCTCCTGCGGAAAGGTGGGCGTAGTCGAAACGGCTTTGACGCACGTCTTCTGCCTTAATGGTGTAGCGGTAAACGCGCACCGCAGTGGAACCCTTCTTGCCAATCACGAAGTAAACATGATGTTCGGCCTTCTGGAGTTCCAGGTTGTCGAACACAACATAGGGCGCCTTGCCGGTTTTGCCTGCGACTCCCTCGTGCATGCGACGCTCTTCCAAAATCACCCTGTCTTTGTCGCAGAGGGCCACGGCCTCCAAGTATTCGGACGTGCTTCCAAGCTTCATGTCGAGGAACACCGCGAGGCGACCCCGGTATTTGCCGCCCACCGCCATGCCGTCGACGGCCGGGCCATCAAACCAATAGAAAAACTCGCTGTTGATGCCTGTGGCCTTGGCCTTTTCGGCTTCAGACAACCCTTCTGCGCCCACGAGGCCCATGCGGTTCATGGCGGCGTTCACGGCGTCCGGCGCCTTGGGGTCGAGCATGGTGGTGCATTCACCCGCAGCCATGGCCTCGTCGAAGTTCATGACCATGCCTGCCGTGCCGGCCAGAGCCGACCACTTGAGAAAGGAGCGACGCTCCATGGTGAAAATTGTCTTGATGTTCTTGTTGCTCATTTGCCTTGCTCCCATTGCCGTCGTTTCTTCAGTTTAAGCCTAAAAGCAGATCCTACGCCGTAATAATCTTCAGCCCACGTGGAAGAAGTAACGGTGGAAGTGTGAACCATCTTGCACGTAAACCAAGAGCACACTGTGCGTTTGAAGAAGAGTCATGTTACCAGTGAGTGAAGCCGAGAGAATGTCTCCAAAGGCATCGCATACGACGTAAGAAGTCGGGAGGTAGGTGGCGCTCGGTGCCGCCCAAGAAGCACCCGTGGTTGCCTGCACATAGTTGCGGTTTTCCTCACCCTTGGCTCCCTGCTTGCCGAATGCAGCCGATGCGCTTGGCCCGCCAAACGCCATGCAAATGGTGAGGTCAGATCCGTCCCAGTAGTTCGGGTGAGCTCCCTTCAGGGCGTAACGAGAGTCGCCACGGATAGAAAACACATCGACGATGTCGTACGCGGGACCTTGGTCGGAGTTGGGAAAGGGGTTCTTTATCTTTACCTGAAAAATGGAGTCGACCGCGAAGTCGGCACCGCGAAGTTGCTGCTCGCCGCGGCAAACGACAGTGGTGAGAGTCTCGGTGTTCACACCAAGGTGAACGCCGTCGAAAATAATGATGCCGCGTTGTTGCACAAGGTCGAGGCCCGTCACCTTGCGGCGTGCAATGACCTTGCCCTTGGTGTCGCCCATTTTCGCGACGAGCATAAGAACGTCACCCGCCACCAGGTTTGTGGCCTTAGCCACCACCATCGTGTCCGCTTGATCGCCGTAGGCCTTGAGCAGCACGTTCGGCCCGCCCGCCGCGAGCAGGGGCAGCGGAGAAATGATGCCGAGGCCTTGAAAGCTACAAGGAGGTGGCTCTGTGGGGCCCGGCTCTATTTTCGTCGGGTTGTCTGAGTCATCTTCGTCTCCGGGTCCGCCCTCAGGCGAAGTGGGCTTTGGTTTCGATTTGTTACTAGTGTCAAGACCACCGTTGCCCAAGTCAGTTTCGGGTTTCGCAGCCGAACCTTTCGAACGCGAGTTGCCAAACATGCTGCCACCGCACGCGGTGGCAAACAGAGCCACGGCGGCAGGAAATCCGAGGCCCAGGAGGTGGCGACGCGCGCCTGCTTCCAGCTGAACATGCTCGCCGGCTTCTGAATCGGCAATCTCGGATTGTGGCTTTTCAACAGATGCTTTGCGGTTCTTACTTTGACTCATGTGTCGAGCTCCCGTCCAAGGTGCGAAGAAACGTCTTCGAGCGAAGATGCCTCACCCAACTCTTCGGCACGCCTCGACAGAAAATTGAGTCGGGATTGAAGAAAAAATCGAACCCCGAAGGGTCTTCAAGATTTGATGTTGATGGTCAGCGATTCTTTCCCGGTAACTCTCCAGCGATTCTTTCACCCCACCTTTCGGAGGGGTCTTGGCGACTCGTTAAGGTCGCTGTTGCCTTTCTTGACACGCTCTCGAAAATTCGGATTTCCTTGGACCGTCGCCGGTGCGACTTGTACAAGTACGGTGCGGCCTTCGACGAAGACGGCCCATCGG
>JADCJN010000163.1 GCA_020247005.1 Silvanigrellales bacterium | reverse complement strand
GAATACGTGAGGTCGTAGTCGGTGAACACGAACCAGGCCCCGTCTTCGGGCCAGAAGAGGCAAGGGGTCGACTGGGTATACCCCTCCGGCGCAATGGCTCCCGTCAGCTCCAAAAGGCTTCCCTTGAAGAGGTCATTGGCGTTTCCAAGCACGTTTCCTTCTTCATCGGTGCCACAACGCAAGGCATCATAATGAAAGAGGCCAGTCGAAAATCCCGTGTGAGACATGAGCACGGGCAAAAGGTTTTCAAGCAAGCCTTTGTCGAGGTGGCCTTCATCAGGGCCAAAAAGCTCTGCCGGAAGGCTTCTCGATTCCACCGCCAGCAAAAGCTCCTCGATGGAGGCGGTGGCATCCCACTTCAAACCCAGAGTGGTAAAAATTTCTTGCAGAGGGACACGCGCGAGCGTGAAACCTTTCTCGCCAGAAGGGACCACCATGTAGTTGACGTGGGAGTCGAGCATTTCGGGGTAGTCTTCCATCCCAGGGAAAAACCCTGCACCCAAGTCAGCCCATGTTTTTGTCTCCCACGCCGGCGGCACGGGATCGAAGGCATACAAGGGCGCGAAGACTTTCGCGTAGGCCTCAAAGCCCACCGAAGCGAGACTCGCGACAGGGTTCATTTCCGCCCCTTCTTCGGAAAAGAGGCTCGACCCTGCGAGGAAAGGATGCTCGGCAGCGGGCATGCGGCTGGGTTTCACTTCGCTGGGTCCTCCAAAGAAAGCGTAAGAAGAGTTGTGGCCACGACGTCGAGCGACGACGCGCCACGAGAAAGGTCGGAAAAGGGCCGTGCAACACCAAGCAAAATCGGGCCATAGGCACCCGCTCCTGCAAGGCGCTGCGTGAGCTTATAGCCTATATTGCCGGCGTCGAGATCGGGAAACACGAGGACGTTTGCATTGCCGGCCAGGGAACCCTCCGCGTCTTTGCGCACCGCGACCGAGGGCACGAGGGCCGTGTCGAGCTGCACTTCGCCTGTGGCTTTCACGTCGGGACATCGTTTCACGAAGAGAGCAAAGGCGTCGCGCACCTTTGTTACGTCGGGGTGCTCGGCGCTTCCCTTCGTGGAAAAAGAAAGGAAAGCGATGCGAGGCTCGTTGCCTGTCCAGGCGAAAAAAGCATCGGCCGCAAGTTTGGCAATGTCGGAAAGCTGCGCAGCCGTGGGCTGTGGATTCACGGCCCCATCGGAAAACACGAGGAGCGGCTCCCCCCCGGGGGTTGGTTCACGGAGCGCCATGAGAAACGCACTCGACACCAACGAAGTTCCTGAACGCAAACCGACGGTGGAAAGGGCCGCACGCAAAACATGCGCCGTGGAAGCCACGGCTCCTCCGACAACCGCGTCGACGTCGCCCCGGGCGAGCAGGGTTCCGCAAAGGTAAAAGGCGTCGGCCTCCATGCCCTGCGGAACCTTGGCAGGATCTTTTCCTCGCAAGGTCGCCACTTCGCGGAGGCGATCGGACACGAGAGTGCGATGGGCTTCCAGAAATTCCGGTGTCGGAAGAAGGCAAGCCACACCAAAGTGCGCGGAAAGAACCTCCGCCGCCTCCCGAATGCGGATGTCGTCGGTTTCGGGAAGCGCCACTCTTCGCCCTCGCGCGCGCGCGAACAGACGCTCACGGGTGCCGGCAGGCATTTCCGACAACAACGAGAGAACGGGCGTCATAAGCAAAATACGGCTGTCTGCACGTCAGTCGTCCTGAGCCAAATGTGGTTTGCGAAGATCACGGGCACGGTGGAGCGCCACCGTTGCGTCACCCGCGCGACCATCCTGCAGCGCCTTCGTGGCCTCGTCCACTTCTTCAAAGATCTTTTGTTCCCTTTCCTCGAGCTTCTGCATCATTGTGTTGAACCGCCGGCCCACATAATGAAGTTCATCGCCTTTACGAAAAATGACACGCGTGTCGAGGGCGCCCGTGGACGCCCTTTGAAACTGTTTCAGAAGATTAAACAGAGGGCCTGCAATACGGCTCGTGGAAAGCACAGTGGCAATGTAGATGCCAAAAACGTTCATAATCAAAACGATGGCAATAACGACAATGACAGGCTTTGGAAGGCGCTGCCCCTGCCAAATGTTGAACGACCAAAACGACCACAAAAGCATGCCTGCTGACAGCGCGCTGCTCGCAAGTCCAATGAGGACGCCGCTCCATGCGTACTTGCTCTGCATCTCACGGTTGACGACATACTGACGTCGGTACCACGGAATTCTCTTTCGGCGCGAGCTGGGCTCGTTCATCCTCGGCACTCCTCCACTTTCTTCCATAAGGCGTCCTCATTTTCGAAATGCTTACCTTCAAGGCACGATTTGAGATTGCGAACGAAGAGGCGCACGTCTTTGCCCGCAGCGGCAAAGGCCTTTTCAAAAGGCGCTTGCTTGGCTTCATAGAGCGAATAGCCAAGCAACACTGCGTTGTTGAATGCCCCTTTCCGAAACGCATGGGCGTAGCCCGTTCCCTGCTCACGCCCCGCCATGTGAATAAGGTAACGCTCAGAGAGGGCATCGAACTTCGCGTTGCGTGCCGCGTCAAATGCGGCATCGTCGGAACGCAGACGCGCGTCGGATTCCGCTGCAAGGTAGAAAGCTTCGAGTTCTGCCTTTGCGGCGACGAGAAACTCCTTGAAGGCACTCTGCGCTGCAAGTGTACGGACATAACTTTGTTCATAGTCGCGCACGGTGTCTTCCACGTTGCCCTCGCCCTCAGGGTTCTCGCGTAAAAAGACAGCTGTGGCGCGCTTGGCAACGAAATCGGCAAGATTTTCGTTGAAGGCGGAGTGATTGGGCACATAAAGCGTGAGGTGAAGACACTCGTGCAACAGGAGTTCCACAAGTTCGGGGAGGCTGTTTCCATCCACCATGGAGGAATACAGGGGATCAGGAAAATAGCCCAAGAGCGAAAAGGCCTGCACACCACCCAAGGTCGTATCGTAGCCCTCGGCTTTCAATTCATCCCGCTTTTTTTGGGCATCTTCCCTTCGAAAGTAACCCAGGTAGGGCTGTGAACCGACGATTGGGAACCACCACGTTTTCAGGCGCAAGGCCCGCTTTTCGGCAGCCTGTACAACGGTGGTGACGGAAGTCCCTTCCAGCGGAATGTAATGGGTGTAACTTTTCCCCGTTTCCAGACCCACTCGTTCGCGCCCGAACGAGAGAATTCGGGGAACAACCTTGAGCTTTGCGAGGCGCTCTGGCCGTTCCGTTCCTTCTGCAAGCACGGTGTCCAATGGTTGCCGTTTCCAAATGAGCTTCGCTTGCTGAATGCCCTGTGAAACGGTGTAACACCCTGTGCAAAGGACGCTCGTGAGCGTCAAACCCGCAACGGCCCACCAGCCCCTCGCGTGCACCGATGCGTGCACTGGTGTCTGGTTTCCTTGCACACGGGACATGCGTCCTCCCCTGCTTCGTTTTGCCTCGGCGAAAACCGGTCGAGACACGCGCCGCCATCATGTTACCACAAGCGCGCATGAGGAAAGGTGCGGCGCCCGAAGCGCTGAAAGCAATACGAAAAAGAGTGAACCTTTTCAGGGTTCACTCTTTTTCTTCGTATTGAGGCCTCTCCGCCTGGGCTCGAGCACGGGCTCGAAAGCCCTTTCTCACGAGTTTCTCGTGAATCGAAAGTCAGAGGAACTCACGCAACTCATTTCAAGGCGGAACAGGAATCAGTAGCGAGGACGACGGGGGGGAAAGCCGCGATCACCGCCGCCGCCGCCGCCATTGCGGTCGCCGCCGCGGGGCGCGCCGAAGCCGCCGCCGCCGCCGCCATCACGGCGAGGGCCGCCGAAGCCGCCGCGGTCGCCGCGAGGCTCCATGGGACGGGCTTCGTTCACGACGAGCGTGCGGCCGTCGAGTTCGGCGCCGTGCAGCTGTTCAATGGCTGCAGCGGCTTCATCGTCCGAAGACATCTCAACGAAACCGAAGCCCTTGGAGCGGCCGGTGTCGCGGTCGATGACGATACGGATGGATTCGATTTGACCAATTTGGCCAAACACTTCTCCAACGCGCTCTTCGGTGATGGAAAAAGGAAGGTTGCCGACGTAAAGCTTCTTACCCATGAGAAAAGACCTCGCAAAGCGAAAAAAGAAACCGGAAAAACGTGCAAAAAACTGAAGCCTGGATGCCGAAAAAGGCTCTTGCCAGCAGGTCTTTGCTCGCTCGGAAACGGAAAGGGAAGTCCGAAGCAAGGACTCCCACGGAGTGTATAACAGGCTTTTTCTGGCCTGGCTAGAACCCGTTTGGTTCCTTTGACAGCTCCGAGAACAGGTTTCTGATTTCGTTCGTTCTTCCTTCCGGAGTTTCCCCAACCTTCGGGAAATGGAACAGCGATTCGTAGAAAAAGAACGAGACCCCCGCATACCCTGCCCGCCGTGCAGCGTCTACCTGCAACCGCACGAGATCCATACCCATTCGTTTTGACTCGGGGCGCAGACCCGCGAGGATGCCAATGGCAACCCGCGACTTTTCCGCAACCAATGCGGCGTCTTGAAGGTCCGACTCAAAACTGCTCATGTTGGGCCGGTAGAGCTGCACAACGATGTCGTCCACCGCACCTTGCGCCAGCCACGTCTTCCAGTCCTGCAAATAATTCGCAATGGCCCAGTTTAAAGGGTTGGGGGAAAGTGAGATGCGAAGCACTGGGTGCGCTGTTTTCACCTGCAAAAACATCGACACCACCGCTGCCGAGATTTTGGACGCGCGCCATTGAACCCATTTCGACCACCTTGGGTCGGTTTTTGACGCAGGCGGCGCCCCGTTGCCTTCGGCTGCGTAGGCCGCGCGCGTCTCTTGGTCGTAAAGCATATCAGCGGGAATGGAAAAATTGTCGTCGAACTGAAGTCTTGTCACTTTGTACTTCGTAACAAACTCGTTGAGGAGGTCGACGTAAAACCGCTGGACGTCCTTATTCAAAGGGTTCAACCACGACATACGCACACCACCGCCCAGGTCTTTTTCCGTTCGGCCCTGCGCGTCGCGAGTCAGCCAGCCAGGCCTCGCCCGTGCAAAGGCACCTGACGCGGGGACTTTGAATCCGTATTCGAACCAAGGCACCACTTTCAGGTCGGAGGCAACGCCCGCATCAAGCGCCTCACGCACCATGTCACGGGATGCAAATTCAGGTGCAGGGTCTACAGCCTCTCCCGAAATTCCTCTCACAACTTCGCTCGAGTAAAGCGTTCGACCCCGGTTCCACACCACCGGATACACCGTAGTGAAATTGAGGGAGTCCAGTGCCGCAAAGGCCTGTCGTAAGACTTCACCCGAGGCAAGCACCTGAGAGTCGACGTTTGTGAGCCACAACCCACGCAATTCGAGCCGTGTGGCAGACTGCCTCCTCGATGGCTGCGCAGCCTCCTGAGGACCTCCCACAACCGTCGGGTTTGCCGAAACGCCTTCTCGGGAAGCTTCTGCTCGTGGTTTGTCTTTGCAGGCAACACTGGCCACACCCAAGAGGCTCAGAGCAAGCGGAAGCACAAGCAAAATGGGCATTTCACTTCTCAACAAAGTTGAAGTGGTTTTGGAAGGCGTCGTCGAGGATAGGAGCCGCGCAGAGAAGGTGTCAATAGATGACGTATTGCTGAAATGAACAGGGAAGGTTCCCGTTAAAAACGGGCTTCTTCCGAGTTGGACGCAGCCCCACGGCTTTCGCTGCCTCCGCGTTGCCAGACAACAGCCAGCACATCCAGCCCGTGTATTCGCGCTTCCATTGGTCGCCGAGCGCTTTGTAAAGTTCCGGAAGTGTTTCTTTTCCGCCCAGGCGTTCTCCGTAGGGCGGATTCACAATGCACAAGCCGTGAGAGGCTGGGGCGGCCGAACGAGTGGCATCGCGACGCTCGAACGAAACAAGTTTCGAAACTCCCGCTGCCGCGGCGTTCGTTTTGGCCGAGGCCAACGCCTGGGGGTCGACATCAGACCCCAAGAGAAAAGGCTTGCCCGGCTCCCATTCCATTTCGAGCTTTGCAAAAACGCCCTGGGCCTGAGCATGCACGTCGGCCACCGAACGTTCCAAAGCCATGAGTCGCTTTTGGGTGCGATCGAGGAACACCCCGAGCTTAGCGCCCATGCGAAGTTCGAGGAACGCGAAATGCTCCCGTCGAGCACACGGGCGACGATTGAGCAAAAGAAGAGCGGCCTCGATGAGAAAGGTGCCCGAGCCGCACATGGGGTCGGCCACAACAGGCGACCAGGGGATGCGCGGAGGAATACGCCGTGGCTTCGTCTCGGGCTGCGCCCCGGCACCCGGGCCTTCGTCGTCGTGGGGGAAGTTGCCCCGCGGACCCTCGCGTTCATCAGCACGCTGGAAATAGTGGACTTCTCCGCTACCCAAAGAACGAGCAAAAGAGGCAAACCCCGTGTAACGCAGCAAACCAGCTGCGACGCTCTCACGCAGTGGCGCCTCTGTGGTGTCTTCCCGGTAGCCATGGTGGGTGAGCGCTTCTCCCGAGGTGTTGAGAGAGATTTCGAGTTCGGGGCCAAGGACGCGCACAGCAATGCGGATGTCGGGCGCATCGGTGTTGACATCTGGGCGGGCGCCGCACGCCTCTCGAAAGACGTCGACAAGAGCATCTTTTACCTTCAGTGCCACCTGGTGCGCATTGGGAATGGCGCTTCCTGGAGCCACATTCGCACCCACCGCGAAGGTTTTCGAAACATCAAAAAGCTCATGCCAAGCCACTTTGCTGGCCACAGCGTAGACGTCTTCCAGGGTGCTCACGAGACCGGAAGCCAGCGGCAGCAGCACTCGACTGGCGATCGTGAGGCCCGCGTTGAGCGCTACGCACGTTTCCCAGTCCGCCTGAAGCCGCACTCCGGCCGCCATGGGGGTTGGACTGGTGAGGAAACGCAACCCGAGGTCGGAAGCGAGGTCTTCTATTTCTTCCACACAGGCCGCCTCAAGCCCCCGAGAGGTCGTGACCACAAACCACGGGGTCGGCCCGAGGGCGTCGAACACCCTCATTCCGGGCGCGCCGGAGCCAGACACGCCGGTCACGTCACTTCGCGGGCGAGCCAGCGTCGGCGACAGGTTTTCCTTCGTCTGTAGTCTTGGCCGCGGCGTTGCCGGTCGCCTTGTCGTCGTCACCCGTCTTCTCTCCCGTCGTCTCGTTTTGTGTCTTTGGATTGCTGCCCGGTGCCGAATCCTCGTCCTCCGAAGCTGGAGGCTGACACAGCCCGAGCTCGCGCAGCATGGCGAACTCCCGCCCCGAGCGCAAGCGCGTATAGTATTCCATAAGTTCCGTGGCCTTGCGTGGACTCACGTTCTCGAGGATGCGGGTGACAACGCGCGAAGGGAGCTTTTTGAAGAGCGCTATGACGAGATCTCGGTCCATGCTCTCAACCAAGGGAGCGCTTTTACGGGGCTCCATCTTCTCGATGAAGACGAGTGCCTCCTTCAAACGTTCTGCCTTGGTTTCTTTCTCTTTCTGAAGCGTCTCGTCGAGAAGACTCTTTTGCTCTTTCACCTCTTTAAGACGCGCATCGACTTCTCGCTTGCTGCGCTCGTAGGCCTGCCTGGCTTTCGCGAGCGCCTTGAGTTTCGCTTCGGCGTCACGCCGCACAAGTTCGAGATTCACACGAATGCGCTCGGCCTCCGAGAGCGAGGAAAGGTCTTTTGGAATGGCAGGCAAAGGCGGCGACTCTTCGCCTTCCTTCTGCGCTGCTTTGGAAGCCTCGCTGGACGACACCCTGGGTGCGTCTTCCGCAGCGCGAGCATCTTCGCGTGACACAAGCAGCGCGACAGCCGACACAACAAAGGCGAACAGTGTCACTTTGAGTCCCGCGAAGAGGACCCAGGTTCTTTCACTCCAGGGTTTCACTTTGAGCTCCTTCTCAGGCTTTTCGCGCATGGCGCAGCGTGGTCATTTCGTCGAGGAATTTGCGTTCCTTTTCCTCTTGGGCCCGTGTCCACTCCGTTGCGCGCCGCTCACGAAGATTTTCCACGGCTTTGAGGTCGCGGCGGGCCAAAAGGAGGGCCTGCTCCGCAAGACGAAGGTCAGACTCGACCTCTTTCAATGCCGTCATCACTTCCAGAAGCCTTCGCTTGCGTGCTTCCAGCGCGCGGTCGAGCGACGTGAGCTGTGCAAAGGCGCTCACGCGCGACGCATCGTTGAAGATCTCACGCTCCGCAAAATAGGCGTCGAGCTCATCGCGCAGCACGGCACGCATGTGTTCGCACGCACGCTGCGTTTCCTCGAAGCGCCTTCCCGCCTGGTCGGCGCTTTCCTTGCGCATATCGAGAACGCGTTGGAGGTTGAAACGAAAACCCATTCATCACCCCTGCCCTTGCGCCTGAGAGGAAGGCGCCATGCCCGCCATCCCTGCCTGTGCGAGCTTCACAAGCCAATCGCGAGAATCGGAGAACGTACAGACTTCGTGCCGGTCTTGACGCAAAAATTGCTCTATGTAGTTGCGCATTTCGAGCGCCCTATCGAGCTTCGGATTCGTTCCGCGGACGTAGGCACCAATGCTAACGAGGTCTTCGTTCTTTGCAATTTCAGCCATCATGTCGCGCAAAAAGCCTGCGGCACGCCTGTGCTCCTCGTCGGTAATGTCTATCATCACACGCGAGGCACTCGTCAGAACTTCAATGGCAGGGAAATGGTTACGAGCCGCAAGCGTGCGCGAAAGGTTCACATGGCCATCAAGAATGCTCCGCGCGGCGTCGGAAATGGGGTCGTTAAAGTCGTCACCATCCACAAGCACGGTGTAGATTCCTGTGAGCGACCCCTCTGTATGACTGTTTCCGGCACGCTCCAAAAGCCGTGGCAAGAGACTAAACACAGAAGGTGTGTAGCCTTTTGTGGTAGGCGGCTCGCCCACCGCAAGGCCAATTTCTCGCTGCGCCATGGCGACGCGCGTCAATGAATCCATCATAAGCAGAACCTTTTTTCCGCACTCGCGAAAATGCTCCGCCACTGCCGTTGCCACTCCCGCAGCGCGCACGCGCGCAAGCGGCGACTGGTCGCCCGTAGAAACCACCACGACACTTCGGCGCAAACCCTCCTCGCCCAGACTCTCTTCGATGAACTCCCGCACTTCGCGTCCGCGCTCGCCAATGAGGGCGATGACGTTGAGGTCAGCTTCCGTGTAGCGCGCCATCATTCCCATGAGCACGCTCTTGCCCACGCCTGAGCCCGCCATGATGCCGATGCGTTGCCCTTCCCCGCAACTGAGCATGGCATTGAGAGCACGGACACCGAGGTCGAGGGGCTCACGGATCCGGCGGCGGGTCAGAGGGTTGAGAGGCTCACGGGAAATGGCCCAGGAGTGGCCAATGGACTGCGGAAAGGCAGGTCCTGCCATGGGGCGCAAATAGGCATCGACCACGCGACCAATAAGGTGTTCGCCGACACGAATTTTCGGCTCGCGCTCGAGGCATTGAACATGAGCGTCCACGCACACGCCCGTCGCGTCGGAAAAGGGGATGATGAGGGCCTTGTCTTGACGGAATCCAACGACTTCGCCTTCCACCGACAAGCCCGCATTCCCATCGAAAATGCGCACCAGGGCTCCCAACGGGGCCGAGGGCAAAGTCGCTTCGATGACCGTTCCCACAATCTGCGTCACCTTGCCGAGCTTTTCGAACGCGCCCCCACCCACGGCATGAAGTCGTGACGTCCGAAGGGTCTTGAGTTTTGCCAAGGCCCCGTCCGAAAAGAGTCCCGATGTTTCCTTCACCCTGTCTTCCTCGATTTCTCGGAGGCGATACGCTGTGAATCGGCGGCGGTGTCTTGTGGAAAAAGCTCCGCGCGCAAACCTTCAATAAGCCCTTCGACGGCGCGCTTGAGGTCGACGGTCAGTATTTCTTTGTCGGAATCGGCGCGAAAATCACCGGGCGCAAGGTCGGGATTCTCGCGCACCACCACTTTCGCCTGAACGCCTGAGTCAAAGGCGCCTTTCATTCGGGCCGCATCGCTCGGACTCATTTCAAGAGTCACGCGGTGCGCATCTGCATAGGCTTCAACCGCCGAAAGAAACAGTTTTTTGAGAGCCTCGTCACTCGACCCGAGCTTTTGGCGAAGGATCTTTTCGCAGCAAAGATTGGCGATTTCGAGGAAGATGTCTTGGCCTGCACGAAGAACCTCGCCTCGAAGGGTTTCGAGCTCTGAAAGCGCCTGCGCAAGCAAGGAAAAATAGCGTTCTGTGCGCGCCTCGGCTGCCGCCACACCTTTCGCCTCGCCATCGATAAAACCGTCTTCATAACCCGCGAGGCGTCCTTGCTCGAGCCCTTCGGTCATCCCTTG
>JADCJN010000162.1 GCA_020247005.1 Silvanigrellales bacterium | reverse complement strand
TTCCGATCTCTGCGCTCTTCAAAAAGACGGAAAAGTCTTCTGCTGGGGGCAAGGGGGATTTTCGCCCCCATGGAAGAACACCCCAGATCATCAGCCAAAGCCCGTGAGCATTTCAGGAAACATGAAAGCGTTGAGCATCGGAGCTTTTCATGCGTGTGCCGTAACCGACGCCTTCGAGGCAAAATGTTGGTTCTACGACCAGCGGATGTCCGAGGCGCCTCTGGGGAAACCTTCGCCGGATTCGCGACGTTTCAACACGACAGGGGGGGGCCCGTTCATCGGATCGACGCTTCCCTCTGACCTCCCCTGAGGCCTTCGAATCGTGGCACTGACGTCAAACCTTCAGCGCTCCAGAGCGGCGAGAATGGCTAACCAGACGTCTTCGAAATTCACATTCGTGAAGTCGGACGTGTCGACGGCAATGAGCGTCCCAAGGCCCACGATTCCCTTGGGATCGGCGGTCATACGCGCCTCAAGTTCTGAGAAGTCGACATCGGCATGACCCGAGTGGCGTTCTTGACTCTGGCCACGGTTCAAAAAACGCTTTCTGCACACGTCTTTTGTGGCGTGCAAATTCACTTCCAGCACCCGCGCCCCAAGCTCAAGACACAGGGCGCCTATCTCCTCTTTGGCCGGACCCGGCTGGAAGTTGCTTTCCAAAACCACGCCTCCCTTCGCACTCAAAACCTGGGCAGCGCAATAGCGCAGGCACTTCGTGGCAAGGCATCCAAGCATTCTCGACTCGTCACGAGACTTCACGCCGAGAAGGTCAAACCCCAGCTCCTTGAAGTCGTCTTTTGAGAAAAGAGGCAGGGCCGCGCACAAGGCCAATTGCCTTGCAAACGTCGTTTTTCCCACAGCAGGGTGCCCTGTCACAAGCACGAGCGTTTGGGTAAACAAGCTGCTTTGAAAGGGTTTCGTTGAGGTCACGCGTAACGCGCACCCAAGCGCGCCATGCGAAAGAAAAAATCGGGAGCCGTTTTTTCCACGCAACCTGGAGAAAGTATCTCGACACCCGGATGACAGGAACCCACCAGGAATCCCGTCATGCCGAAACGATGATCGTGGTGCGTTTCCCACGGCCCTTGGAGTTGAGTTCCTAAGGCAGGAGGCACGACCGTAAAACCGTCAGGCGCTTCCGCACACGCAATGCCCAGGGCGCCGAGGTTTTTTACGAGGCTTGCGATGCGATCGGACTCATGTCCGCGGATGTGTTCAACACCAAAAACGCGAATGGGCGCATCGGCGAAAAGCGCGAGCACACCTGCTGTCAGAGCTTGGTCGGAACAGGCGTGGAAATCGACCTCAAAGCCACCGTGAAAAGGAACGAAGGACTTCGACCCTGGCGTTGCGACACCAACACTTCCTTCTCTTTGGAATCCCGGCCGAGGAATCACCCGAACGGTGCCGGGCTTCACTTCCACGGGCACGCCCAGGCGCTCGAGGAAGGCCGTGAACTGGAGGTCGGGCTGCAGGGTGGAAGAACCTATGTTCGTCAGCGTGAGGTCAATGCCATAGAGCGCTGCGAACGCCATAAAGTAACACGCTGTAGAGGCGTCGGCCTCAATAACAAAACGATTTGCAGCGAGTCCTTGGGGGCAGTGAACTCGAAACGACGTGAGCGGGGAGTCGTGGACCACTTCGGCTCCGAAAGCCTCCAGGGCACGCACGGTCATGCGGACGTAGTCGGGTTGCACGAGGGAGTCGACGCGAGTGATGTCTATTGCGTTGCGGGAACCTGCCGAGGCCAGAAGGAGACCGCTCAGAAATTGTCCCGATGTCTTTCCGCTAATGGAACAGCCGCCCGACAAACGCGAAGGCGCCAAAATATCGGTAAACGTGGACGGCAATTTCTCGCTCGAGATGTTCGCTCCAAGCGACCTCAATGCAAACACGAGCTCGGAAAGCGGGCGTTCGCACAAACGCGGCGCACCCCCTGCCAAAACATCCATCGTGCGCCCTGCGAAGGAGGCGGCGATGTTAGGAAACGTCCTGGCATAATTGAGGATGACGGCCGGAAAGAAACGAGCCAATGTGCCCGCCATCCCGAAATGGAGTTGTACAGGCTCGCCCTGCCAAGCCGCACGCGCCTCTTGTGAGGGAACTCCGGGCGGCGAAATGTGCACGGTTTCGAGCGAAACTTCAGGCTCAACACGAAACCCCAGGCGCGCAAGGGAATCAAACGCCCACCAGGAATCATCGGAAAAAAGAACGCCTTCCAAGGTGACGCCAAGGGGGCAGAGTCCCGCCAAGACGGCCGCACGGTTGGTGAAGCTCTTCGAACCCGGCACTCGAAGCGTGGCCATAGGTGGAGGCTCGACGCTTGCAACGCGCAGACCCTTTCCAGAGAAAGGGGGAACGCGCGCCTGGAATTCATTCTGCACGGCCCCGAGGGCTTCCAATGAGGCCGTATGGGCAAGAACGCTCACGGGCGCAGTTCCTTTATTCCCGTCGGCGACTTTTTCAAATGCGCTTCGGTGCACGCCTCGAGTTCTTCGAAAGTCATTCCCGGAATGATCTCTAAAACAAACAGGCCTTCGTCTCGAACTTCCAGCACGGCGCGGTCGGTGATGACCTTTTTCACCACCTTCTTCCCTGTCAGCGGCAAGGTGCAGTTCTTCAAAACTTTGGGACTGCCATCGGGCGCACAATGCTGCATAACCACAACAACGTAAGGAGAGCCCGCCACCAGGTCCATGGCGCCACCCATGCCCTTCACCATTTTTCCGGGAATCATCCAGTTGGCAAGGTCGCCTTTTTCGCTCACTTCCATGGCGCCCAGAATCGTCAGATCCACATGCCCTCCACGGATCATGGCGAACGAGGCATCGGACGAAAAGACAGACGCTCCGGGGACGAGCGTCACCGTTTGTTTCCCGGCGTTGATGAGGTCAGCCCTCTCCTCACCTTCAAAGGGAAACGGACCCATGCCAAGGATGCCGTTTTCACTCTGAAGAACAACATGCTTGTCGGCAGGAATCTCGTTTGCCACGAGCGTGGGAATGCCAATACCGAGGTTCACATACATGCCGGCACGAACTTCCTGGGCGGCACGGCGTGCGAGTGCCTCGCGCGAAAGGACACCGGGAATCGGGGAAACTTTTGAAGTCGTGCTCACTGGGAACCTCCTGCCGAAGCGCGTGCCCGTACAGTGCGCTGCTCAATGCGTTTCTCGTAGGTGCCGCCGCACACCACGCGCTGCACATAAATTCCCGGAGTGTGAATGGTTGCCGGGTGCATTTCACCGATGGCCACAATTTCTTCCACTTCCGCAAGCGTGATATTCGCCGCCGTCGCCATGGCAGGGTTGAAGTTCATGGCGGTGAAATCGTACTGCAAGTTTCCGAGCGAGTCGGCCCGGCGTGCTTTCACCAGGGCGAAATCGGCCTTCAGAGCCCTCTCGAGTACATACTCGCGCCCGTCGAAAATTTTAGTTTCTTTGCCTTCAGCCACAAGCGTTCCCACGCCGGTGGGAGTGTAGAAGGCGGGGATGCCGGCGCCGCCGGCGCGGATGCGCTCCGCCAGCGTTCCCTGAGGCACAAGCTCGACTTCAAGGGAACCGTCGAGAAACAAACGCTCAAACGTCTTGTTCTCACCAACGTAACTGCTCACCATTTTACGCACCTGGCCGGTTTTCAACAAACGGCCAAGACCGAAATCATCGACGCCGGCATTGTTCGAGATGCATGTGAGCCCCTTGACCCCCTTCACACGCAACGCTTCAATGAGGTGCTCAGGGATGCCGCACAAACCGAAGCCACCCACCATAAGAACAGCGTCGTCGCGGATGTCTGCAATGGCGTCGAGAGCCGACTCCACGAGCTTGGTTCTGTCTTTCATAAACGTCTGTGACTCCTTCGAGGTTTCAGGAGTCTCGCGAGAGCTCCCGGAATTTCGATCCGTTCTTGCGCATGAACTCCCGGGCTGCGCCCACAAACCCACCCAGGACGAGTCCCACAACGCCCGCAACGAGCAGAAGAGGCCAACGGCGCCCTGCCGGGCGTTCGTAGACTCCGCGCTCCATGTCATCCCTGTAAAGTTGTTCATTCAATTTGAAAAGGGGAAGAAAGATTTGAGTGCGGTCGACAGGGACAACCGCCTTGGCCATGGAATCGTAGAGGCTCGTCATCACCGCGTTGTTGGCCGAAATGACGCTGGAGTAGAGCGATTCATTCTTGATGTAGCTCAGCTGCAGATTCGCGAGGTCTTTTCGAATGACCTCCGCCTCCTCTTTCGACAGTTTGCGTTCTTCTTCCAGCGCCCCAGCAAGACGCAACACGCGGTCGACGTCGAGGTTGGGAACCTGAGTGTCCACAGTCCTTTGGCCATCGTCGCGTCCGTTCACAAGCCGCACCGTTTGGGGGGGATCGCGACGGGTTTCAATGAACCGCAAGAGTTCCGAAGACCCGCCCGCACGCCGAGTGAGGCGGTACTCAAGCCTCGCGAGGTCGCTGCGAATGCGCGTAAACTCTGCTTGGTGCTGACTTTGCACCTGCCCATTGTTGGATTCGGCCTCCTGCACCGCCTTCGTGGCTTGACGCACCAGGTTCTTGCTCGATTCCTGCAAAATCGACACTGCGCGCGTGTTGTGCTCGGCAGCCATCTCGTTGAAGGCATCGAGAAGGACGCGCCCTGCTTCTTTTCCCATGCCCGCTTCCGGAAGAGACGCCTCCAAAAGAAAGTCTTGAGAAGACACTTGTGAGGACACCTTCAAAAGCGCTGGACGCTCGGAAAGCGTTTGCGTGGTGACCAAGCCGTTGAGCGAAATCCCGCGAGCCTGAAGCCTCTGCGCCAGCTCGGGGGCTTGCTCAAGAATGCGTTTGAAAGCCACTCCCACAAGTTCGGGAGAACCCAACGCCCCCTGGTGAGCCTCTTGGAGCTTTTTGACGTCGGAAATGGCCGGCAACGACGCAGGATCCACTGTCACCGAAAGCCGAGTGGAATACGACGGCTTTGAGAAAAGGAACACAGCCGCCGCACCCGCCAGGAGCCCCAACACAAGCCCCAGGGCAACAAAATTCCTGATGCGCAAAAGAAAGCCGAGGAGTTCAACCAGATCGATTTCGTCGCCCCCATCAGGGCTCTGTGCATAGGTTCGAGGCTGTGCGTTTTCCGGCACCTGCATCTGAGGCTCCAAAGGTCGATTCACTCAAAGAGG
>JADCJN010000161.1 GCA_020247005.1 Silvanigrellales bacterium | reverse complement strand
TTGTTTTTAAATTCCGTTGCCCAGTTGCTGTCCTCATGAAATTTTGCCGCCACCATTTCACGGAGTTCCTTTGTTGTCGGAACGTCAGCAGAAGGGCCTGCCCAGGTGAGTTCGTTTGGCAGGGGTTCTCTTTCGAAAGCATCGTTCGTCACACGACGAATGTACTGGCGAAAAGTCACAGGTTTTGTGCACTTGAAGTCGAAATTGACTTTAAGATTAGCGTTGGCAGACGCATCCGGATAGTTTGCATGTGCTTCTAAATAAACATCCGGAACCTCGCTTTTCGCCCACAACAGGAATCGACTCGACGCAAATTTGACCTCCGGTGTAGCAGGACCAGGAGGCATCGGTGCAGGAGGGCCCTCGTCGAACCCTAGCGATTTCAATTTGACGGCTTGGTACACCTTAAAAGCCATGGGGTCGACCGCGAACGTTTCGGCCGAAAAAGCATCTTTCTCAAAACTCCAAAAACTCTGGTACGCTTGGCCTTTTTCGTGACAAGCCGCGCATGATTTCTTCACGTACTGGATGGCTTCCGCGTCGGTGAAAGCTGTTGGAGGGGCACCCGGTTTGGGTGTGCCACTGGCGTTCACATCATCGCGATTTGTCCCTGTAGCGCCGGTCACACCCGGGGCACGGGGAACTTTCAGCTGTTCGGGTCCTTTCGAGCAAGACACGGCTCCGAAGACACCGACGGCGGCGATAAGGAGCGCGCGGCTCTTCTGAAAATCCGACATGGCGTCCCCTCGGTCTGCGTAGTTACGCAAACTCTTCGGACATGTGCGGGCTCATCTTGAGTGAGTTCCTCACTCCTCCAGAGACTTCAGGTATTTGCGGGCCCTTTCCACTATCCAGAGCCCCTGTCCGCGCCGGTAATTTCTATCATCCTCCAGCACTTTGTGCGCGGCCAGTTGCCTCTGCCGCACGTTATCCTGGCGTGACGCCCTCTGAAGACCCGTATCGAGCAGGAGGAGCCGGAAAGCGTGGTCGCGCACCAAAAGAGAATTGTCAGACAGCCCGAGCTTGAGGGCAGTCTCACACCTTTCTTGGGGCTCCTGGACACACACAACGTTGAGAAGGGCCGTGCGTTCCAACCAATTCAGCTTGGAAAACGAGGCATGAGTCAGAACGGGACGACGCCCCCTCGCATACGTTTTCGCAAGGGTTTTGAGTTTGGTCGCGTATGCATCCTCTGGAAATCCCGGGGTGCTCACCGCACTTTCCGGTGCAACTCCACGCGCCGTCGTTGCAACCATCAAGGACACAACCGAAATCCCCAAGGCAATAACCATCGCTGACTCCTGAGTGAGCGCGCATCGTGTTTCTTTACCGTCCCCCCTCAATGGTCACTCGGCCGACACCGTTGGGAAAGGCACCATTCTACCCACCTTTCAAAAACACCTTAATATGCATTAATTATAGTTATTTTTTAAATTCATTTCTATTCTCTAAATTTATCCTCAACTCGCTCTGATAGCCTTCCGATGCGCTTTCAAAGCATGAAAGTTTGTTTTCGGCAGGGGCGTCACTGAGGGGAGGTTTCGCATGGCAGCGCATGATCAGGACAGGGTTTGGTTCTATTACGCTCAAGAAAAGCAGGTGGGACCGCTGGATGTGCATGCACTTAGAGACGCTATCGCCGATGGCTCGATCGGAGCAGAAGACTATGTTTACAAAGAAGGCTTTGCAGACTGGAAGCCCCTGAAAGATGTGCCAGAACTTTCTAGCCCAGGCGCATCCCGAAGAACGGTTTCTTCCCGGGATGCCGGTGCGTCTCCAGAGGGCGCGCAAAGAAAAGGCGAGCGCCTTCCCATCCATGAACTCGTCGTTGCTCACAATGGAAGTCACGTTGCCACTGGCCATCTGAGTAACATCTCTGTCTCGGGGGTCTTTTTCGAAACACCCGACGCGGTCTTTGCTCTCAACGACGAAGTGAAGATCACCTTGAAAGAGGGACGCGGCTTGGGCAAGCCCATGCACCTCGCTGGCATCATCGTGCGCCAATCGCGAGACGCAGGTCGTGATGGTGCGGGGTACGGCCTCGAACTTCGAGGCATAGACGAAGCAGCGCGAAGCCGGATTCTCGACTACATCAAAAGACACCAGGCCTCTTAACTAAACACGACGTCTTTGCAGTGCAGGCGGGAGATCCGGAATTTTTTCCAGAAAAGTTGGTCGAGAAGGGGAATAGAGATGACGGCAGCAAAAAAAGATTCCACAACCGAATGGACAGTGGAAAAAGCCGTGCAGGAGCTAAAATCGGCAGATGTCACACGCACAGGTGCCGACTCTCGCAAAAGCTCATTCTGCAAAATGTACAAGCAATTCAGTCGTGAGCAAAGAACCCTTCTTTGCCAAGAAGCAGCTATTGTTCTGAAAGAAAAATTCGATTCCGAGGTGCGCCTCGAGAGTGCCATCTACCTTCTGGGTGTCGCCTTCGCGCAAGAACGCGATTGGGAGGCAGCAAATGCCCTCCTGGAGGCAGTCATTTCAAAAGCGACATCTGCCGATTTCCTTCGCGAACTTTCACTTATCTTGCTAGAAATCTCTGATAATGAATTGTCGGGCAAGGCGAAGCGAGTGCCGCTCGCTCAAACTATTCTCGTTCTTCTCACCGAGCTTGGCATGCAGCTCGCTGCAAACGTCGGACGGAACGGACTCGACCCGCGAGAAACCGGTCGCGTTGTCGAGTACATCACCACAAATCTGCTCGCTCGTAGCAATCTCAACAACATGGCAATGCGCATTTCTCTTGTGCACTATCTGGCGAAATGCCCACTCAATGCCCAAGGCTCCCTGCAACTCAATCGCGTCATTTCCCGTTTTGGCCAAAGCCTTCTTGACGATATGCTCACAGCCTTCTTCGAAGACAAACGAAAAGGGAACGCGGCATTTTTCTTTCTCGTCGAACATCTGAATTCCTTTTTCACGGCGTCTCCTGCTTTGGCAGAAATGAGTCAGAACGTCCTCAAGCACTACATGCTGAAGCATCCCGACGAGTTTCCTCTGTTTTTGGCGAGCTATTGCGAGTTCATTCCCAAAGAGGAAATTGGTTTGACCAACGCCACACGACACATCGCCCTGCTGCTCAGGGGTGCCATCGAAGTCAACCAACGGCCCTTGGCCGAAAGCATCGGTCGTATTCTCATCCGTCATTTGGGTGTCTTTAGAGACGCATCTCAAGAGTTCGCAGCCAGCCAAGCCGAGACGGCGGTTCAGCTCGCCACTGCGGCAGGCCGGCATGGAAAGCATCCCATGCTTGAGGAATTCCTGCGTGATGTGAGAGCTTTGACGGAGCCTGCCGCAACCGAAGTCTCTCAGTCCAAAATTCTCACAATGTCACGGCGCAAGCCGCGAGAAGCCAGCATCAAATTTGCCAAGGTGGGAGAAAAGCCGAGTCCCCTCGAGCAGATGCTCCAGCTCGCAAGTTAACGTCTGTGCGACGTAGACATTCGAAACGCGCGTTCTACCGCTTCAGGGTCGAACGCGCTTTTTTTGGCGTGCGCCTGGGTCATATGAATGAACGTTTCATCCCAACCAAACACCCTCCTCAGTGCAACGTACTCGAGTGTCAGAGTGTTTCGAAAGAGCAGGGGATCGTCGCTCCCAATGGAAAAAGCACATCCACGTTCTGCCATGCGTGCAACGGCGTGAGTTGAAAAGGCGCCTGAATGCGCGCCGGTCAAGAGATTTGACAAGGGACAGGTGGTGATGTGCCCCTCAAAAAGGAAGCCCTCTGCAGCCCCTCGGATGCCATGCCCCACCCGGTCGGGCTTCAATGCCTCGATGCTCCTGCGATGCTCCTCCGCCGAAGTCATTTCCCCCGAATGGATGTCGACCCCCAGTCCGAGCTTCCTCGCCCCCTCTAAAAAGGGAATAATCGCTGCCACTCTCTCTGTCGATTCGGGTCCTCCAAGCCCCACGCCTACAAAGAAACGGCCTCCTCGCAGGTCTTGGGCTTCGGGTGTGCCCAACACCGATTCGAGGGCCTCAAGCACCCTTTCATACTCTTCGGGCGTGGCAATCCAGAGCGCATCAACGAGGAAGCGAACGTAGATGTGAGGAAAGGCGTCCGCGGCACGCCGCGCTCCTCTCGCATATGCTGACAACAGTGTCTGTAAAGAAAAAGGCTCCACTCCAAGTGGAAATCGTTCTCGAATGTAACTGAAGTCAGAGGGTGAAACGTGCGCCTCAGAGTACACAATATTCTGTGAAGCGCGGTCGCGTGCAAACTCGAACACGAGCTGTTCGAATTCAGACTCGTGACAAATGAGCTTTGAATTGTCTATCCAAGCATTTATGAAGTCTCGAAAACTTGCAAACGGCGCACGTTTCGCTGGCATCAAAGAAGGCGGGTACAAGCCGGCAAGGGCATTGAGACGATCGTAAAATTCTTCGCCTACCGCGGCCTCTGCGTGCACGTGCAGTTCGATTTTCGGAAGCGCCTCAACTCTTTGCGCAAAGGAGAGCTCCTCTTCATCGCGGGGCGCAGGCCCCAGAATTTCGTGCCACTTTTCGGGTAAGCCCACGGAGTGGCGCCAATGAGGAAAACAGTCGTTCCAAGAAGCGAGCACTCAAAAATCCTCTTCATCGTCTAAAAATTTCGGTGGTGGTGGCTTTGGATGATCCACATCGTCTTTCCCTACCATTTTTACCCTGAAGAGCGACAGACGCTGCTGTGTATCCTGGATCGAGATCCCATGCGGTGAGACCTGTGGATCCTGCCTCGGAGCCGTGGAGGGCGCAGGAGCCAAAGTTTCCATGGGCTCGAATTCTTCGAGCTGAGATATCCCGGTCACCTTCCCAGGCAATTCGGGCGCACATGTTTCAAGTGCCTTCTGAGCCTTCTCGAACGTCGGGTCAAAGCGGAGGGCTTCATTGAACGCTTCTACAGCCTGCTCGAGCTTGTTCCACTTTCGGTAGGCGAGACCTAAATTGAAGGTGACTTTTGCTCTTAGGGTGTCTGAGGTCAGTGCATTTCTCGCCGCTTCATAGAGCCGACTGGCTTTGTCGAATTCCTGCTCCCTCACGGCAAGGATGGCCGTGTTGTTGAAGAAACCGCCAATCTCTTCTTCGCTTGCTGAGTCTCGAAAAAGTTCGAGTGCAGCATTCACGTCGCCTTCTGAAAGCACGACGGCTCCGAGCCCTTTTCGCGCAGCAGCGCTCGTGGCGTCCACCTCAATGGCCTGCTCGTAGTAGGCACGCGCCGAGTCACTATCCCCCGACACGCGAAAAACGTCACCGAAAATAATCAAGCGTTCAAGATTCTTCGGGCTCAGAAGATCCGCCTTCTCTAAAAGAGACAAAGCCTCACTTCTCTGGCCTGAGTGCATGGCAAGGCGCGCGTGAGCATTCACAACGCGCAAATTCTCTGGAAAATTCCGCGAGGCGACTTCAAGAACCTGCTTGGCTTTATTCCAATTCCCTCGTCTCATGCAGAGGTTTCCGTATTCAACTAAAGCGCGAGGATGCTCGGGGTAGAGATGGTAGAAATCTTCAATGAGTCTATCGATTTCTCCAAATGCTTGTTTCTCAACAGCCAATTCAAGCCGCACAAGGTGTGAACGTAACGATGACGGCTTTGAAAGTTCTGCAAGGACTGACTCAACAGCAGGTTGAAGAGTTTGCGCCACAGTCCGCTCAGAAAGAATTTTGGAGAACCCATATTCCGTTCCAATCGCAACAATCTGGCTCGAGAGTTCCTTGGCAAGAACGATAATGGGAACGTTGCGACAGCCGCTTGCTTTGCGGAGTCGTTGCAGGAACTCACACGTTTCCTGCACTCCCGACATCGACCAATCATAAATAATGAAGTCTGGCCTTTTGTTCAAGAAAAACGCAAGCGCGTCTTGAGCGTTCTCTTTAAATTGAACCTCGAAAGAACCACCAAGCGCAGCGAGGCTACGAGAGACCGTCTGGGTCAAACCCGACGATTGAGTGAGAACCGCAGCGTGTCTCATGTTTCAGAGCTCCTTTTGAGGCATGCCTCAAGTGTAAGGAATCCTGGGGTTTCCTTACACGTCGAAAAAATGACCGTCAAAACTATCCCGCAAGACCTCCAGTTCGAGCGTGAAAATCCGATCAAAAGGACAGGAAGGCAAAACTTCCCACAGAATTTCCAAGTGCCAGGCAAGGGGTGAGCGTGTTGCGTCGACGCAATATTCACAGTTCAGTTGCACGCCTTGCGGAGTGCGCTCCGCAAAGGGGACTTTGCGCCCTCGTCTTCGCATGGTTTCTTTCTGTCGTCTCTCCCGTTTGGTTCCAAAGCGCCCAAGCACAAGGCGTCAGCCCTTTCGCCGACGGGAAGGGGCAATTCCTTCTGCCGCCTGCAGGCATTCCGTCGGACTGGCACGGAGTGCGAGCCATGGGGATGGGCAATGCTTTCACCTCGGTGGGAAACGACGAACTTGCCGTGTTTTCAAACCCGGCTGGGCTTGCCAGAAGCCGCAATCCTCGGTCCAAATCAGGAATTCATGATTTCGGGTTCCCCGGAATTGCCTTGGGAGGCAACCAAGAGGGGCTTCAAGGCATCGGTACGAAGAGTAAAGTGACGCTTTTGCCTCGTAAGCTTGCTGAAAAGGCACAAGCCTCTCCAGGCACGCCCACTTATGCCGAAGCCCAAGTTTACCCGTTCGCGACCTTCGGCGGAAAGGGTGCACCCACGTATCTTGTCGGCTTTCCCATTCGCTCGCAGCTCTTTTACCGAACTGCAGAAACGGCTGCGGGCAGTCTCCGCACACTTCAATTTTCCGAGACAACCGCGTCGGGTGCGCTCGGCGTAGCCGGCTCAACGCGCGGAGGCACCTTCGCCTACGGTCTCGCCTTGCGCCCCAACACGCGCTACACCTCTCTCGCCGTGGATGCCGACACCTCTGCGCTGACGGTATCGGGTTTACGCGACAACGTGAAGAAAAATGCAGTGCGCACGAACGCTCTCGCGGCAGACGTCGGCGTTCTGTTCACGGCCGCCGATTTTTGGTTCCCTACGTTCGCTCTTGCTATCCGCAATGTGCCTACCGGGTGTTCGAAAGGCTTCATCAACGCGACGAACGGCAAGGAAACGGAGATGTGCGGAACGAAACGCACTCAAGCGGGAGGAACGACGCCCGTGGATCCCGACACCGGCGAAGATCTCATTGCACCCTCCACCCTGGTCGATCCAACGGAAATCCGTGCGGGGTTTTCCATCACGCCGCGTGGGCGCATCAGTGGCAACAAAGTGAACCTTCGGATCGCCGTCGACGTCTTTCCATTGCCTCTTCAAACCGGGGGCAAAAGCTACGGCGCAGTTGACGCAGGCCTTGGAGAACTTATCCATGCGGGTGCGGAGCTCTTCGTTGGCAATGCACTCACCGATCGGGGAATGGCGCTGCGCGCTGGCGTGAACGATTCGAACCTGGCCTATGGATTCACATTCGAACTTCTTGGCCTTCGCCTCGAAGCTGCGCATTATGCGGTGCGCATGGGCTTGCGAGACCAAAAAAGATACGACAAGCGCTACTTGATTGGGCTGAGCACGGGCTGGTAAGCTGGCGCCTTTAGCGAGGCTTGCCATGACCCTTTCTCCGTGCATTTCGCTTCCACGCAAACAACAATACGCCTCCCCCTTCCATGGGACGCACGTGTCGTTCGTCGCCTGTGTTGCGGCTTCCCTCATCCAAGTCGGATGCTTGACCCGTCAACCGCAACCATCCTCCGGTGTGCCGCACCCCATTGAAGTCCTTCCACAGGAGGTTCTGACAACCCCCGTGCAACCGGACGAAAAAATCATTGCGCAGGAACTCCGCGCCATCGAAGCCGCCTTTTCCCGTCGAAGCTGTCCTCAGGTTTCAGAGCACGAAAGACGGCTGGCGCCGCTCCGAAAAGGAAAGCTTGCTCTGCCTCTCTCTACCGCACTTGCCTTCGCTGTTTGCGACGCAGAAAGCACACCCACCGACAAGGCGAAGGGGGAACGTGCGTTGGCCCTCTTGGAAGAAGCCCAAAAGAATTTGGTGCCAGCCTACAACTTCCTCTTCTTGGAAGACCTCAAGACAGAACGCTTCACTGCCTTGGGCGACACCACCCGTGCACTCGAAAGCCGCAAGCGCATGCGTGCTTACATCAGCTCGCTCGACGCCCTCCTTGTCAAAGTCGATGGCGAAATTCTGCGCCTGTCGGGTGGTGCTGAACAGCTCTCGGCAGAGCAAAAAGCCCGCCACAACGAAGCTCTTCGGCTTTGGCCTTCCGACGATACTCTGTTCGACGCACTCAAAATCCTAGACGACCTTCTTGCAGAAGTCGTGAATGCGAACGCACGTGCACTTCTTCTTCAAACGCGTGCAGCGGTGTTGAGCCGCATTGAAGACGACTTTGCACGGGAGTCCTCGCTTGTCGAAATGCGATTAAAGGAAGGGCGCGAGCCCGAAGCCAAGGAACAGGCTGCTCGCATGCGCGATCGATTCCCGCGTGACTCATACGTGCGCCGCATTGACGCCCTCGTGGGGCTCACGCCTCACGTTCTTTCTCCCCAACCCGGTCAACCATTGCCAGGCTCAGGCGCTCCCAGCACCGACGCCACCGCGTCGTCTGCCGGAGGAAGTTTTCCCGCAGGAGGCACGGAAGCAATTGGCACGGGCGTGTTGAACTCGGAAGCGGCCTTCGATTCCGCGCGCAAGGCCCTCGACGAGGGTCGTCCCGAAGATGCACTGCAAACGCTGAGAGCGCTTCCCGAAGGCGCCCAAAACGACAAAACAAGACGTCTTCGTAGAGAAGCGGTCGACCTTTACGTTCGAAACACGCGCGCTCAGGTTCGGAATCTCTACAATCGCGCGGGCGCGTCGGCGGATTTGGCTCAAAAAGCAGAGCTCTTGCGTGAATGCAAAAAGAAGCTTGAAGAGCTCCTTGCCAAGGCACCCGATGCCCCAGGGCGCAGCGGCATTGAGCGGAATCTCCGCACCATCAATCAAGACCTTGAGGGGATCCCCAAATGAACCCAACACCCTCACGCTCCGATGCCGCCGTGGAAGCGCAGGTCGCAAGCCTTCCAGGTTTGGCCGACTGCCGTCTTGCCCTTCTCTCGTGGGTTACAGCCCCAGGAATGACAACCGAAGAACGGGACGAAATCCGCACCCTCCTCGACGTTGCGACGGGTGCATCGTCGACCGCGAGCAACGCACTCGCCGAACTCCGCGATCGCTTCTACCGCGAAATCGAATTTGGGACCGGGGGGCTTCGAGGGGTCACGGGCTCCGGAAACAATCGAATGAACGCCCCTGTCATCCGTCGCGCCACGCAGGGCCTGGCCAACTACATTCTCAAGCAGGGTGGCAGCGCCGCGCATCGTGGAGTTGCCATCGCCTACGACTCCCGACTGCGCTCTCGCGAGTTTGCGCTCGAGGCGGCTTGCGTGCTCGCTGCCAACGGCATCCGCAGTTTCGTTTTTGACACTGTGCAGACGACCCCGTGCCTCAGCTGGACCGTTCGCACACTCGGTTGCATTTCTGGCCTGTGTCTCACCGCGAGCCACAACCCTCAGGAGTACCACGGATACAAGGTCTACTGGGAAGACGGGGCTCAAATCATTCCGCCGCAAGATGCAGGCATCCTTCAAGAGGTGTTTCGCCTCACCACATGGGAGGCCGCTCAAGTGCTGCCGGAGGCCGATGCCCGTGCACGTGGGCTCCTTTGCAGGGTTCCCGAAACGGTCATCGATGCTTACTACGAAGCACTGGATGGCTTGCGCATTCACGACGCGAGTACGGCATCTCGCGACGTGCGCATCGTCTACACCCCGCTCCATGGCACGGGAGCAATTCCAGCACGTCGTGCACTCACACGCTGGGGCTTTCACGACCTTCATATTGTTCCCGAGCAAGAACATCCCGATGGGCGTTTTCCCACAGTCCGAAAACCCAACCCTGAAGAATTCGAAGCGCTCTCGATGGCCATCGCTTTGGCTGGGCGCATCAATGCCGATTGCGCCCTTGCCACCGACCCCGACTCCGACCGCCTTGCCCTCGTGGTGAAAGACCCGGCAGCGGCAAGAGGGCCCTTCCAATCGCAGTCTCAGGGCGACTACGTCTTCCTCAACGGCAATCAAACCGGTGCCCTTCTCATCGATCACATTCTTTCCGGCCTTCAGGAACGAGGGCGTTTACGCCCCGAAGATGTGATTGTGAAAACCATTGTCACGAGCGAACTCCATCGACTTATTTGCGCCTCGCATGGAGTGCGCCTGTTCGAAACGCTCACGGGTTTCAAGTGGATAGCCGGACTCGTGCGCTCGTGGGAAGAAGCGGGCGAGACAGGAAATCGTTTCCTTTTCGGTACGGAAGAAAGTTTCGGATACATGCCTGGCACCTATGTACGCGACAAAGACGGCATCGGTGCCTTATGCCAGGCAGTCGAAATGGTGGCAGCCCTGCGAACACGTGGTTCTACCGCTCCCGCCAGACTTCTCGAACTTTTTTCCCTTCATGGCGCCTGGCAAGAAGACCTGCTCAACTTCGACCTGGTCGGCGAAGAAGGAGCATTGCGCATTGGCCGCCTCATGCAAGCGTTTCGCTTGTCACCTCCTCAGGCCTTTGCAGGGAGCTCTGTGGTGTGCGTGCGCGACTACAAGCTGCGTGAAGTCTTGTTGCGAGAGGGACGTTCTTTTATCGCATGCAAAAAAGAGTCCATCACACTTCCCGTCTCCGATGTGCTCCAGTTCGAGCTCGAAGACGGCAGTCGCCTCTCCATGCGCCCGTCCGGAACGGAACCGAAACTCAAAGTGTACGTGTCCGTGCGCACACCTGTGACACCTGTCACATCGGCATCCCCAGCGAGCGCAGTCAGTGGAGCGGAAAGTGCGTACGCAGAAACCTGTCGACGCGTCCGTGCTCTGCGCATGGAAGTTGCCGCACTCATGGAGGCCATTCCTTAAGTTCCCAGTGCCTCACATCTTCGAAACCACTTTTGCGCCCTGAAATCTTTGGAGCCCGTCCACCATGTTGGATGACTTTCGAACCCAACTCGCGTCTCATTTCGCCCCCGTCCCCTGTCAACTTGCGGGCCGCACGGCTTTCGTCACAGGGGCGAGCGCGGGCATTGGTGCTGCCGTTTCTGTCCAATTGCTCAGCGAAGGTGTTCATGTTCGCGCGGTTGCACGTCGTAAGAACCGACTTGCCGAACTCCAAGACTTCGCACGCGCCAAGGGACTCACAGGCACGTTTTCGTGGAAGTGCGGCGACGTCGCAGATGCCTCCTTTCGTGAAGAACTCGTTGCAGACGGCTGGACCGACGTCGATATCTTTGTGTGCAACGCGGGCCTCGCGCGTGGGCTCGACGCAGTGTCTCATGCGCACCTTGAAGACTGGCGCGAGATGATAGCCACCAATGTCACAGCTGCTTTCGAGCTCACACACCATGTGGTGAAAAGCATGCGTGCACGCCGTTCGGGACACGTCATTGCGCTGGGAAGTGTGGCGGGTCACTGGGCCTACGAAAATGGAAGCGTTTACTGCGCAACGAAACATGCAGTGAAGGCATTCTACCAAGCTCTGCGACAAGAAACCTGCGGCGAAAATCTTCGTGTCACGGTCGTGTCACCGGGCATGGTCGAGACGGAGTTCAGCGAAGTGCGGTTCCGCGGCGACGAGTCTCGGGCATCGGGAGTGTATGCGGGGGTAGAGGCCCTGCAACCTGCCGACATCGCAGCTCACATTCTCTTCGCACTGAAGCAACCTCTCCACGTCAACATCGATGAAATTCTGACAATGCCCGTGCGTCAGGGTTCACCCTTTAAAGTTGTTCGCGCGCCCAGTGCCCCATGACCCTACCTTGCGTTGCCAGCTGTCTTCAGAATGTCCCGCCCTTCGGGACGCACCGAATGCCGAAATACGAGAAAGGCGGAACGCATCTGTTCAGGTGAGCCCACGCCGCCGAAGGCGCCACGCCTGTCCACCCCTTCGTTAAACTCAGAGAGGTCGAGGATGTCGCGAGCAAGTCTTTTGTCGGGCACTTCGTCTTCTTCAACGTCGAAGACACGGGACACTTCCTTTTCCGTGAGCGCGGACAGCGTCATTGGCAGGGCGCCCAGACGAAGAGCGTTGCGTCCGAAGAAAAAGAGAGGGAGCCCTGAGGTCCTTTCGGTCTCGTTCGCACTCCCATCCAGGGCACCCAGAGCAAAATAACCGCGGAGAGTGGCAAGCGACATTCCATCGCGCAACCGTTCGTCTCGAAGCCGTTCACGCTCTCTTTCCCGAACACGCGCAGCCAATGCCTCAGCACGCGGAGAAAGCGGAGTCGTCGCAATGGCTCCTCCGGCTGCGTTCCCTGTGCCGTTCTGCGTGCTCATGGGGGCGGCACTCGCACCCGCCGCCCCCATCACGCTTTCCGAGCTCGACAATAACGCAGTCCGACGCTGAAACCACGACAATCGAACCAAGGTGCCTGGGAGCGAGCAAGGAAAAATCTCGAAATGCTGTCTATCGGACTTCGCAGGAAATTCAATGACGGGGTGGGAACTCTCGAATCCGAAGACATCTTCGTCGGTGACCCATGAAATGGGGCTGCAGCCCGTATTGCCCGACCTCAGGTAGACGACGTAACGCTTCAATGACAACAGGCCTTCGTCACCACCTTCGCCAGGACGCGACTCTGATGCCTCTTTGTTTCCTTTCCCACGGACGTGTTCCCACGAAAGACCCGGAAAAGGCGTCACAGAGTCTGCCAAATTTCGGCCAAGTGGAATTCCGACCGTGGTCACTGCGGTTGCCACAAGGTCATCGACGTTGGCAGGAAATGTGACAGGAAGGGGGCCTGCTTTGGGCAAAACACCCGGAATAAGAAGGGAAGTCGTCATTCTGCTCTCCCCCCCTCGGCGCTCGTGAGGAAGGACAAGGCCCACAAGCGTTCGATGTGTGACTTTTCTCGCCTTCAAAGTCGAAATGATCTGGCCAATGGCGCGATCGAGAAGTACGAGCCGTGCGAGAACCTCAGCTTCATCGCTTGAAGCCAATCCCACAAATTTTTTCGACTTCGCGACCTGAAAAAGATCTTTCATCGACGCGCGCGTCTGACCCACGCGTGTGTCCAAGTAGGCGTGCAAGAAGAAGCGAGCTTGAGTGTTGTCCTTCGACCATCTTTGAATGAAATCCACAGAGGCCGGAAGATAGAGGCCCTGAGTATCGGGCAGAAACATTTCATTGACGCGCCAGTCAGGAAATGTTTCCTGCGCCTTTCCAATGACACCCAAAAAGGCACCAATTTTAACGAGGTCAGCATCTGTCAGCGGAGGAGAAAGTGGCGAGGTGTTTGTTTGAAAAATCGCATCGAGTCCGGTAACAGGTTGGCTCTGCTCATCGAGCTCTTTGTTTCGTTGTGCAAAGGGCCAGTCAAGAGAACCAAGCCATCGGCGCTCAAGGAGTGGGACATCCCGCCCGTTTGCAAGGTCTTCAGAAAATCCGAGGAATGGGGCAGGCGCCAGGGCCACCACCTTATAACCGAAGTTGCGCAGACGCGCGTAAAGATTGAAGCGACTGGAGTCTTCAAGGTATTTCTTCAGAAGAAGCGGGTTGTTTGTCGCAACTTCGGCTGTTCCAGCTGCGAGCACGGTTCGGTGAAAAACATCTCTTGCTGACTCCTGCGCCACGGCGCTCGCCTGGGTGCGGACACTCGCCCCAAGAAGTTCTGCAAGATTAGGCGCCAAAGTTGCGAGCGCTTTCAGGTTTGACACGAGGGCCTCAGGAATTTCTCCTGTTTGCAAAAGCAAAATATTGTAGCCCAGAGCCGCCGTTCGATCGCTTTGCGTTACAACTTGTCCGTTTGCTGTTTCTTCCATGGGGTCTATGAGGCGGCTTTGCACGTCCTTGGAAGCATCCTTGATTGCCTCCTGAGAAGCATTCTTAGTACCGCCGCCAGTGCCTTCATCCGAAGTTTCGTCTGAGGCATCGTCATCCAAACCCTCTGCACCCACAGCGGAGCCTGCGCCTGCGGCAGTCGCTCCCCCTGCGGAAGGAGAGCTGTCCGTTTCTTTAGGGTCGGCTGGAGCCGCCAAGTCCACCTTTTCCTTCTCCGCCTCCCCTTCTGCCGAAATCCCTTCCGCAGCCGAAGCACTCAGCTTGCGAACAAGATCAGGATTTTCCTTCCAAAGGCCGCTTTTGTTGGCAATTTGCACGGGCAAACGGCCTGACTTGTCCCATTGGCTGACAGCGGCGCCAAGGAGAAGAAAATGAGAGCTCTGGCTGGTGATGCGAAGCGAGGAGGCCGTCGAGTCGTTGAGCGGAATAGAGATGGTTTGAAAGCGGTGAATATCAGAATCAGCGAAATTCCGAACCCACGAATACTGTCCCAGAGTGCCACGCACCGTTCCAGGAGAAAGCGGCAGGGCAACGAAGTCGAGGGTTCGTCTGTTGCGAATGATAGGGAACGTGAGGCGAATTTCCTCGCTCGCGCCAATCGCGACTCCCTCCACAAGCTGCACGCCATGAGGTGATGCCGCAGCAAAATAGGTGACCTTTTTCGACAATCCAGGCTCACCGGAGACACGGATTGTTTCGAGCCCAGGCCATGGAAAGTGAAGGTTTGGCTGAGGCGCCGTCGCATCCGTGGAGTGAACAATTTGCACGCCAGCATCTAGAAATGGGTCGAACAGCGGAGTGTGAAGGCTTTCCATCCGTCGCAGTTGGATGCCAAAGCGACGCTCCACTTCTTGCTTGGCGAAGCGACGCAAGCGTTTTCTTTCCTGCTGTTCCTCGTCCATAGCTGACATGGGCCAAGGAGTTAGGAACTGCGAAACCCGGGCAAGCGAAAAATCCGTATTCACCGTCTGCCAAGGAAACTTTTCAACCACAACCACACTGGCCACGAGCCCGGCAAAACTCGTTCCAACGGTCACAAGAAACACGCGCGACCAAGCCGACAATCTTCTCCGCACCGCTTGTGTCTCCGTTTCAGTGAAGCTGGGCGCGAGCGCCCTGCTCGAATTGTCCGTCCACGAGATTACCCCATCGCCGGAAAAACTCGACGCTTTCTACCTGCGTCGCACGCCTCAGCACGATTCCCGCCTGAATGTCTTGAGCCAGTCGGAACAGTTCGTAATTCGCTGAGCGCCGGCTCTCAAGGGCGCCCTGTGCGGCACGTCGTGCCGCACCAGTTTGGGCACTTCCTGCCGACGGCGAAACAGCCCGTGACGCGACTCCCCTCGAAATCCGTGTCCGCGACGCAAAGGCATCCGACTTCACGAGTGCTCGACGCAGCTCACCTTCTCCGCCGGATTCGCGAGCGCCTTCCAAAGAAAGCACAATCTCGGCCTCTTCTTGGCGGACCCAGCGGATGATCCAACTCTGACTTGTGTCGAACGACTTCGCGTCCGCCTCACGAGTTGGGCGGCAAATCACGCTATGCTCGAAGCCAGAACCTGAGAGAAAGCTCAGCGCCGATGGAAACTGGAAAACGACATCGGAGTAGCGCCCAACGGCATTCCAATAGCTCTCTTGAATCCGGGAGCCTGGAACGTTTTCGTCGGAAAGCAAAGAGCTGAGGTCCGCGAAATGCCTCTCACAGTGAAGTCCCACTGCTTCCACGCCGTCTGCCCCCAACGTTTGTTGGTTTGAACTCTGACTGTCTTTAAGGAGAAAGCCTGCTTGAAAGCTTGCGCTGGCTTTGGCTCGTTGCGGTGGTCGATTGAGGGAGCGGCGCAAGGCCAGGGCAATATCATCGACTGTCAGAAACCCCCCGGCCACACGTGCGGGCATCCCAGCAGTCACATCCCCACCGGCCCTTGCACGGGCAAAAGCGGAAGTGAGCTGTGAACGCATCTTCGCGCCGTCAGGGTAAGGAACGACAAAATAGGATGGACCTTGCGCGGCTGTCACCGAAAACCCGAAACCCAGCAAATTGTCCCATTTGTTCACAAGCCATCGCTGCTCTGTCGGCGAGAGCCCCTCGGGCCACCGTAGGGGCGAAAAGGGTGCACGGGCGTCGGGTGTCGAACGTTCAAGCTCGGACAGCTGAAGGAAGACAAGCCCGCCCTTCAAACCCGCCTTTCGACGTGCAGCAACCTCTGCCAGAGAATCGTCGAGCAGACGGCGGTCATCGGCCACGAGATTCGTCCAGTGCGCTTGGCGATCGACAATCCGAAAGACATCATACCGTGCCAAAGCGAAAAGATGCACTTGCGACTGCAAAAGTCGCAAGGCATTCGCGGTCCGGCGTAAGAGCAGTGCGCGGGCTGTTTCTTTGTCTCCCTGCAAAGCACGCCCAACTGCTTTCCACTCTGGCGCAAATCGGACAACAAGGTTCGTTGGAACCCCCTTCGCTTCATTCCACAAGACGCCGAGACTGTCTCCGTTTTCGGGCAGAAAGCGAGCCATTCCGCGCTGGGCGAATTCATCGGGAACGGGAAGATGAAATGCAAGATTTGCGCTTTCTTCTTCATGAAAAAGTTCAGCAAAGAAGGCGGGAGCTGACGCACTGTCAGCGAAAAAACGAAAGGGGCGACCCAGAGAACGCGAAGTTTTGGGGAGTCCTGCGGCATGAACAAGGAGCGTGGAGGGCGCGAACAGAACAACCGCCTCGGGGCCATCGACTCCCGCAAGCGCGGCTTTCCAGGCGTCGCGTGTCGATTCGTTCTCAGCCGGATAGAAGAAAAAATCGTTTACGAAACGGCTGTACTCCGCGAGAGGATTCGAGTCGCGAGTTAAGGAACGTGCCCATTGCGGGGCCGATCCAAAGCCCAAAGAAACAAGCAAGAAATGTCCCGCTGCTAAAACTCCATAGGGGAACGCAGAACCCAAAAATCTTTGAACTCGCCGAAAGCGACTGGACTTGCGTTGCACGAACTCAGTCTGGCTGCGGCCAAGGGCCACGAAGACCACTGCAGGAGCGGAGCAAAGGGCACCCGCAAGCACGTTCAAAACGACAATTGCGCCGACAACTTTGAGTGTATGTAGACCAGAGTCAAATGAATCGAAAAAAGACAGGTGAAAAGTCGACGTCACTTCAGGAGAAGTGAAAAGGCACAGCGACACAACGCCCAACACCGACCAGGCCAAAACAGAAAACCCAACGAGCCTCAGGGTCAGGGCCGAGGCAGTCGGCCCCGACCCCGAAGGTTTCCGCCACGTGTTCCTTGAGTTCATTCTTCATCCTTTCCGCACTGGGGTCCGCGATCTTCCATTTTGCGGAATTTTCAAAGTCAGTGTAGCGTCCCCGCCATATTCAGAAAAGAGGAGCGCCCAGGAATGAATTCCCATTTGAGCGGCCAAGAGGCCGTCGTGCTTACAGGTGAAGACCTCAGCCTCAAGGACTTCATCTGCATCGCGCGCCATGGAGTTCCGGTTGAACTTGGAAACGCCGCCCTTGTTGGAGTTCGCCGAGCGCGCGAGTGTATCGAGCGGCGCCTGGCTTCGGGCGAAATATTCTATGGCATCAATACTGGATTTGGCGCACTGGCAGATGTTCATATTCCTTCCGACAAGGTGACGCCACTTCAGCTCAATCTTATTCGATCGCATGCTTGTGGCGTTGGCGAGCCTCTACCCGCGGAGGTCGTTCGAGGTGTGCTCGCACTGCGAATTCAAACCATGTTGCGTGGAAACTCAGGTGTCACAGAAAGCACCATTCGCCTCATGGCGGAGTTTCTCAATCGCGACATCTTGCCCGTCGTTCCTTCGAAAGGGTCTGTGGGTGCCTGCGGCGATCTTGCGCCACTTGCACACGTCGCGCTGGCCCTCGTTGGGGAAGGAGACGTCCTGCACGGTGGTGAAAGGATGCCCGCGAAAAGGGCCCTCGAATCCCTTGGTCTCGTTCCCCTTGTGCCGGGAGCCAAGGAAGGACTTTGTCTTATTAATGGCACTCAGGTCATGACCGCTCTGGGGCTTCTTTGCTTGGAAGAGGCTCGATCTCTCCTGAAAACCGCAGACATCTGTGCCGCCATGACAGTGGATGCAACACGCGGGACCGCCACCGCGTTTCGCCCTGAAATACAAGACGTCCGTCCGCACCCCGGACAAATTGAAAGCGCGCGAAATTTGATGTCGCTGCTGGCCGATGACGCCATTCGTCTTGCCCACTCTTCATGCGGAAAAGTGCAAGATCCCTATTCCCTCCGGTGTGCCCCCCAGGTCCACGGTGCGGCGCGCAACGCGTGGCACCACGTTGCTGAAGTTCTCTTGCGGGAAGCGAATTCCAGCACCGACAACCCCCTTGTCTTTCCGGAAACCGACGAAATCCTGAGCGGCGGAAATTTCCACGGTGAGCCTGTTGCCATGGTCCTCGACTACCTCGCCATCGCGATGTCTGAAATCGCCAACATCTCTGAACGACGAATCGAAAAGCTTGTGAACCCTCACATGTCAGGGCTCCCTCCCTTTCTGACACCCGACTCGGGGCTCAATTCTGGATTCATGATCCCTCATGTCGTTGCGGCTGCACTCGTTTCGGAAAATAAGATCCTCAGTCACCCCGCGAGCGTCGATTCCATACCGACCTCTGCGGAAAAGGAGGACCACGTCAGCATGGGAATGACGTCGGCCCTCAAGCTGCGCACGATCCTTTCAAATGTCGCACACGTGCTGACCATCGAGGCACTCGCCGCTGCCCAGGGGCTGGAATTCCACAGACCCTTTGAAGGAGGAGCGGGTGTGCGTGCCGCCTATGCCAAGGTGCGTGAAATCAGCGCTCCTATGAACGTCGACCGCTCCCTGGCTGGTGACATGGCTTTGCTTCAGGCCGACTTCCTCACGGGTCAATTCGTGTTGGCTGTTGAGGGCATGCTCCCTTCAGGCGAGCTGCTCTGAAGAATGACAACTCTTTCGGATTCTCCCCCTATGACTTTGCCCGTCGAGAGTGTTTGCCACCGTCTTTGGATTGTTCGCCTGGGCACGATCTTTGCCCCACACGCGAACACTTTCTTCTCAGAAGTTGGCGCAGTCAAAGTCACCCCCATCGCCGAGGGACTTTACCTTCTCGAGTTTTCCAATCCCATCGAACTTCCCGCACATCCGCTTGCCATCTTCTTTCGGTGGCATTTTCCGGTTCATCACCGATGGCCAACAACCCCATCCAAAACCGAGAGCTTCGTCGAAAAAGCAGCTCAAGGACTCTGGAAGCGGTTTGGATCGCACTCTCCTAAAAACCTACTCGTAGCGTCTTTGCATGAAGACCCGAAGTCCAGAGCTCTTGCGTCCAACGTCCGTGGACGCACTCTTCAAGTCTTCGGACTTTCGGGCGTTGCACCATCTGCGGAAAACTCACATCCAAATTCCTCTCTCGTTTTGAGCCTCGTGGGGGCTTCCGGCATTCTTGCAGGCCTCACGACACCCCGACTTGCAAAAAGTTTCCACGCCAGTGGCACACGTTTTCTGCAACGCGACACTTCAACGGTTGTGAGCCGCGCTGGGGCTAAACTCGTGGAAGGACTGGATCTCCTCAGACTCTGTGGTTGCAAGGTCGGCGTTTCCGCGCACTGGCTAGAGCTCGGAGCAAGCCCAGGAGGCATGACCTCTGAACTGCTGGAACGCGGATTTCGGGTCACCGCCCTCGACCGCGCAGCGCTGTCTGAACGCATCTCCCGACACCCTGCCCTTGTGTTTCACCAACAAGACGTCAGCTCCTTTCAACCGCAAACACGAGAGCGTTTCGACGCGCTACTTTGCGATATGAATGGCCCTTGGGAAGCTTCTGCCCAGCAGGTCATGCGTCTTGCGGGAGTGCTTCGGCCGGAGAGCCCAATCGTGTTCACACTCAAGTTCAACTCGCTCTCAATTCCCCAGGAAGTCGTGGAAGTCGTCGCAAAACTTCGCGAACAGTTTGTTCGAGCAGGCTGCACCCCCCTCCTTGTCACACACGCGTCCTCCAACCGCAGTGAACTCTCATTCCTAGCGCAAAAAAACCGGCCAGAAGCCTAATCGAGAGGCATACCAAGCAGGCTTCAAAGAACCGAGTCGTCTTTTTTGTCCAGAATAAGTCCTAAAAGCGTCTTAAACGAAAAAATTCGTGCCTCCCACCTAGGAATGCCTCTCTTCACTTTCTCAAAATCTTCCAATTGATTCTGATTGTCTTTGAAGGACGTCATGAAAAGATCAGGAAACGAACGCCCTGTGATCGTTGGTCTGTACTTGTCAGCGAGCTTTGCTTGTTCTTCGTCAGAAACACCAAAGTCTTTTTCTACGAAAACAGAACGATAAATCGGATTCACTTCATCGGGATAGACAAAGGTTCCGGTGTCTCCCAACATCTCATCTACTTTCTTCTGACAAGCAATGAAGGCTTCCGTCGCCTTTACGGGGTACTCTGCAGCCGAAAGAGTTCCCTTATCCAATTCCTTCTTCAATTTTTTCAAATCAGGAGTATTGCAGACGCGAACTTCCAAAGGGACCGCGCAGTAAAAAACTGCGCTGAGCATCTGCCAACTCTTTGCCGACGGGAATGACCCAGCACGCCTCGACCCGGGTCCCCGATTTATAGCGAGGAGCCAACATGTCGCTCTTCTCGATACTCGAAAGGAGCATGTCAGTTGCAACCTGTATCTCAAGCATTCGAGCGCTTGCACTGACCGACCCGGTTGCATCATCCGAGATAGTGCAACCTCGCGTCTGTACTTTCGCCATCCCTCCGCTGTCGTTCAGTTAAAGGTTACGTAACGCTTCGAGCTGCCCCAGTCGTCGCCGCGCTCCATGAGGACGAACGACATGAGGCGAAGCGCTGAAGCCGAGT
>JADCJN010000160.1 GCA_020247005.1 Silvanigrellales bacterium | reverse complement strand
CCGCAGTCACGCCTGTATGCCAGGCGAGCGTCGCGAGGACCATTTGCGACAAAGGTGTGTCTTCATACCCGGGAAGGTCGAGGTGACGCTTGGCGAGCATTTCAAGGTCGCCCGAAAGGCGCGACCAGTTTGCCAGACCCTGCTTGGCGGCGTCGTCGAGCGAGGCAGGGTCGACAACGGGCGGACGCGTGAGGCGAATGAGGCCGTCATTGTGCATGGCATTGAAGGGCCGATTCACAAGAACACCGATGCCTTTCGCATGAGCGAACTGGAGGGTGTGCCTATCGCTTTCAATGGGAAACACAGCAGGCGCGACTTCAATCCAGTTGAATGGCATCTGAACGACCTTGAACCGCGACCCCCCATTCGCAGGCCGGATCGCCATGGCGACGTCGAAACAGGTTTTCAAATTCACGGAAGACGGATCGTCGTCGGGCATGCCGAGTGTGTTGGAGGAAAGTCCGTAGGCCGCAATTTTGCCCTCGTCTGCAAGCTCCTCGAGGCAGGCAAACGCGCGCGCGAGTCGCTCGTAGAAGATTTCGCGCGCCTTTAAAACCGGAACACCCTCCATTTCGAACTTCTTGAGGAGATATTCTGGATTGTGAAGAAGAAACACATCGATGGTTTCCACACCGAGGCGTTCGCGAGATCGGTCGGCTTGGTCGCGCAGAAACTCAGGATGAATACAATGCCAAATATCGGCGCCAAACTCGGAGACCTCTGGAAACGGCCTGCCTTCAACCACACGGCGCTTGGCGAGCTCCATGTTGTTTCCTTGGATGTAGCCGGCCTTGGTCACCAGCACGACTTCTTCGCGAGAGAGCACTTTCTGAGCGACAAGCTTTGCGAGCGTTTTACCAACAAGAAGTTCGCTTTGGCCGTTTCCATAATTTGCTGAGGTGTCCACGAGATTCAGACCACGGCGCAAAGCTTCTTCCAGCGTTGCACCCGACTCCGGAGCACCGAGTGCAGGCGAAAAGCCAACGCGGTAGCAGCCAAAACCCACCATACTCACCCAGGGGCCACCTTCGTAAAGACGGCGACGGCGAGCACCGAATGTGGAAGAAAGCGAACGAGGCTGAGTGGCCTCCGACACTGCGCGCCCAGGCAGGAGCGACACGGGAATGGCCTTGTCCGACATGAAGAACCTCGTATAAAAGAGGACGTTCCCTAGATGAACTCGCTTTGGCCCGGCTAAGAGAGCAGAAAAAGGCCCCATTCACCTCTGAATGAGCTTGCTCACATGGCACAACTGCGTCATGAAGGTCAAACAGACGGTAGTCTTGCGCCTCGAGGGAGCACATGAACAGACCCAAGACGGTCGCCCCAAAAACGGCATGTGAGTCTGCAATTCCCGTTGGCGCCGTGCAAAGAGCAGGCGTGGTTTTTTGCTTTGAATCGGCAACGGGACGTCTTGCTTGGACTTCGGACACCGATGCGAAGCCACTTAGCCTCGCGCCCCCCGATTTTCTGGCCCGCCTTGCCGAAACGCCTGGCCGCCGCCTGTATCGATTCGGATGGGAAGACGGCCGATTCGACATTTGCGCCTACCGTTCCGGCCCTTATGATGTTGTTGAGTGCCTTGAAGCCGTTCAAGGCGGCGAGGGTGAGCTGCACGACCTTTTGTTCAATGCGCGCGAAGCCCTGGAAAGCTGCGACTCCATTCAAGGCCTGTTGGACACCTCAACTCAGCTGATTCGCCGCGCTCTGGATGCCGACGGCTGCATGGCCCTCGCATTCTCAGATTCTGGCGCCGGGCAAGTCGTTTCGGAAACCCGAAAAAACGACGAAGAGCCCCGTTACCTTGGGCTGTGGTTTCCCGCAAGTGACGTTCCCCCCGCAGTCCGTGCACTCTATTCGCTTTGCCCTGTGCGCATTGTTTTTTCCGTGGATGAAGTTTCCAAACCTCTTGTTAACGTGCTGAGTGATTCACCGCTGGCGTCGCCTCCCGACCTGAGCAGTGGCTACCTGCGAGCCGTTGCCCCCGCACACCTGAAATACATGACGAATATGGGAACGAAAGCGAGCCTTTCGCTGGCTATTTTTTGCGAGGGCCGGTTGTGGGGCCTTGTTCTTTGTCATTTTTCGGAAAAGCTCTCGTGTCGACTTGCCCGCGTGCTCGCTTGCCAACTCCTGGCGGAACACATTGGGGCTCGCATGCACGCGCTTCTGGAGCGCGAATCGGAGCGAAAAAGGAAAGTGTGGCTCGATGCGCGCGCGGCCGCGAACCGAACCCTGGGCACGCAGGGATTCTTGGGCGCGCTTGAGGCGCTGGCACCTGCGCTCTCAGCACTCCTCGACACCTCACTCGGCCTCGCGTTTGTGGATGAGGAACGTATCACTCTTGTGGGCTCTGTAGACGGTATCGAACCCTCGGAAGCCTTTGAAGCCGCGCTTCGCGGATTCGTGAACACAGCACCCACAACGGACGAATCTCCCCTTTTCGCCACAGACTGCGTGCGGTGGTCGAAGCGGGAAGCTGGGGGAGCCCTCGTTTTGGAGATTGGGCGGAAGCCCACCAGGGAGCACGTGGTCCTTTTCCGCGCAGAAGCAGCCTCGACTGTGAAATGGGCGGGGAAACCCAAAAAGTGCTCCCCTGAAGACACTCTGACGCCCCGGTCCTCGTTCGCCTTGTGGCAAGAAGAAGTCCGCGGCCACTCCTTGCCTTGGACGTCCATCGACCTTGAAGTTGCCACGGAAGTCCGTGCCTCGTTGGTGGAACTGCGCCTTGCGGCAGCCGCAGCGGAAGAGTCTCGTGCACGGGGCCGAGCGGAAACGGCTGCCCTTGTCATGCACGACCTTGGGAACCAACTCACCGGTGTCTACGGATGGAGCCTCGAAATCAATCGCGAAGTGGCCAATGCGCGCGCAAGTGCTGTGGTCGCGGAGTCGTTTCCGGAACTCGCCACAATTGAAAGGCACTTGGGCCGCCTGGGGAACTGCCTCACGTCGGCCATGGAGCTGCTCCGCATCAACCAACGCTATGCGCAAAAGGGAGGAACGAACCTTCTCGGCGAAGGCTACGCCTTTTTGCTCGACGACCTGCTCGACCAACTCGATGCGCTTTTTCCGCAACGTTACATTCGCAAAGGTGGAAAATTCACTGTAACGAACCCACTCCCCCGTGGCATCGCATTGGCCATCGACCGCACCCGTTTTCTTAGAATTTTGCTCAACATCGCGAAGAACTCCTTCGAAGCCTGCGACGCAGCAAATGTTCCTCCCCACATTTCACTGGTTGTGAGACACACCCCCCCT
>JADCJN010000016.1 GCA_020247005.1 Silvanigrellales bacterium | reverse complement strand
TTCCGTGTCGCATTGTCGGAAGCATTTTTCGAAGCCAAAAAAGAGACACTTTCGCCATCACTCACGAACTTTGACATCCATTCGGAGGCTTTTTTCAAAGCCCCCTTCCCAGGGCCCAGCACGAGGACATGCCAATAGAAAAAAGCTGTCAAGGACGCGCTCACGGAATCTCCACTGGCATCGTCGGTTTCTTCTTGCGCTTGGCTTGCCGAATAAACGGCGTGCCAAACAACATCCTTCAAAAAATGAGGCGGTGGCGACGCAGAGAGCGGTGCCTTGAAGGGCTCTCCATCGGGGAAGAGGAACTCCAGCGTGATGGGCTCGTTTTGTCGTGTCGGAAGGGGAATGGGTTTTGCGGCAGGTTGAGTCGAGGATCGAAGGACCGTCAGGGGGGTGGACTCTTGGCGCTGGCCGAGTCTGCTCCTTGCTCCCTTCCTTTCTCCCTGACCCTCGCCTCCAACGTCGCCTCCAACGTCGCCTCCAACCTCGCCTCCAACCTCGCTTTTTTCCTCTTCGGGTGCTGGAGTGAGCGCGGGGGCAGGGGCAGAGTCCACGACGACGCCCTCACTCGCGGGCAGAGGATCGGCGGCCCCACAGCCCGTGGCTAAAAAGCCGCAAAGTGCGACCCAAACAAACCACGGCAGAAGAAACGCTCTTGTTCCGGCGGTCAAGGAGGTCCTCCAACGTAACGCTTCCCTCTTTTTCCGCCAGTCGCAACGAGATGCACCGAGCTGAAGTTGGGGGAAACGCCCTTTTCCGTTGATAAACATGTCGGAAGACCCCCGAGGCTTCTTGAACCTGAACGGATTCCTCAGGAAACCCAGGGAGGTCCGACTTGCATGGGAGAGTCGCCAAGGCCTATGATGGAGGGCCGGACTTTTCTCTTAAGCCACCATTGCAGAGGAGTTTCTTGTGTCCAACACCGACGACCTTTCCGCCCTCTTAGAAGGGAACGCCCAGCGCACCCTGTTCAAGAGCCGGAAAATGATTTTGTCTGAAGGCGTGAATGGCCAAACCGCCCGCAAGGTCATTGAGCAACTCCTCGCTCTTGAAGCCGACGATCCCACCAAGGACATCTGGCTGTTCCTCAACAGCCCAGGAGGTGAAGTCAACAGCGGCTTTGGCATTTTCGACACCATGCGTTTCATCAAGCCCGAGGTGAAAGTCATTGTTTCGGGCCTCGCAGCGAGCATTGCCACGGTCATCCTTTTGGGTGCCAAAAAAGAGTTTCGCTTTGCGATGCCAAACGCCCGCTTGCTGATTCACCAGCCTCTGATTGGTGGACACGTGCAGGGTCAGGCGACGGACATCGAAATCACCGCCCGTGAAATGCTTAAAACACGGGAAAAAATTGCCGTGCTTTACAATAAAGAAACGGGCCAGCCACTGGAACGCATTGAGCGCGACATTGAGCGTGACTATTGGATGACCTCCGATGAAGCAAAAGAGTATGGGCTCATTTCACGGGTGATTTCGTCTTGGAATGAAGTTCTTTAATTGCCTGTCACCCCTTTTTGTGGGCGTTGGCGGAGGTGTTCCGCTATGCGGGCAACCGCCTTTTCAGCCTCCAACAGGCAGTCGGCAACGCCCACGCCAGAAAGGTAATTGCCCGTCAGAAACACGCCTGGAAATTCGCTTTCAATGGTGCTGCAGGCCGGTTGTTTTTGGGCGTGGTCGTCTCCCATGACGGCAATGGCGTGGGGCCATGAGACGACTTCCGAGAAGCTCGGAGAAAAGTTGGGCGGCACGAGTTTGAGCGCAAGGCATTCGGCCAGGGCCCGCGCTCGGAGTGTGCCTGGTGCAGCGGCAACGAGAGCGGGGTCGCGGTCGCCTCCGAGCAAAAGTCGGTAAAGAATGGGGCGCGTGCCTTCGGGAGCGGTCGTGGGGTTCGGCACGTGACACGGGAACATGTCATGCACGTGAAGAACACCGAGGAGACCCGTGCTTTCTTCCGGAGCCAGTGCACCGAAACCTTCGGGCACAGGAAAGTCGACGGGAATGAACCCACCCAGGCCAACAACAGCAACGCCGTGGTGGGGAAGCGAGCGAAGGGCCTCCCATGCCGATTGAGTGTCTTGATGCCGCCATTCCAAAGAGCCTGTGTAAGGGGGGAATGCCACAATGAGGACATCGCTTGGCTCGCCGTCGACAGCAGGGCGCGAGCCCGAAGACTCAATGACTTTTGCCGGCTGCGCCAATTTCCATTGGAAATGAACCCCCCTTTGGGATGCCTTTTCTTGCACAGTGTGCGCGAGGCCGCGGGGCAATGCCTCCATGCCTTGAGAGAACGAAATGAGTCCTTTGGGGAAGTCTTTACCAATGGCATGGCTCGAAGGGGGGGCTGATTTTTGAGCTTTTTTCTTTGAGGCCATCAGCCACCGCAGCCCCCCAACCAGAACACTGCCATACCGTGTTTCCCATTCGACCAGACGAGGAAAGGCATTGCCGACAAAAATGCGCCGAGCGCCACCGGCCCAGATGCCCGTGGCCATGGGTATGGCCATTCTGCGCGCGAACGCCACACCGAAACGCCGTGCAAAAAAATCAAAGAGTGTTTCATTTCCGCGCGGCGGGCGCGCACGGACGATGAAGGGTTCGCAAAGCGCGCGGAGCCATTGTTTCGCGGTCAGAAGGTGCGCTCGCACAAGCCCGAAGAGGGGGGGCGAGAGTCGGATGTAGCGTTGGGGCGCATGAAGCTCCGGAGAAATGAGGTAACGGGCTTTTGCGCTGGGTGCGTTTCCAATGGCTGCGGCACAGAGGCCTGTTTCTTCGCAGACACGCACAAAGCTCTCGCGCGAGGCAAGAACACCTTGCGCGCCGTGTTCCAGAAGAAATCCGTTCGCCCGCGTGGCCGTCAGGCAGCCTCCAAATTCAGGCTTCGCGTCTTGTATCACCAAGGTGTCGCCGCGAGTCAGAAGTCCATCGCGCAGGAGGCCATGAGCAACAGAAAGCCCGCTGACTCCCGCACCAAGAATGACGAAGCGGCGTGCGCCATCGCCGGGAAAAAACGCGTTTCCTTCTGTGTCGAGAGAGGCGTCGCACACGCTTTGCGCCAGAGACTCGGTTGCAACTTCCGCTGTCATGTCTATGCTTCTCCGGTTCCCGAGCGAGAAAAGGAGTGTTATCATGGTGTCCCTTGAGCCGCCAAAGAACGAGAGCGGATCTTCTCATTTTCCCTCGGGTCATTTTCCTTCTGGAGTTTTGGAGCCCACGGTGCTGCGGGCTTCGAGGCGTGCCCTTGCGCTGGAACGCGCTGGACTCCGCGCCAAGCGCCTCGCAGAGGCCATCGCGAAGCGCGACAATTCCATCAGCCTCTCTCGCCTTTTGGGCAGTGTGGCTTACTTGGCCGTTCTGGCCTCCTTCTTTTCGCGTTGGGACGCCGCCTGGAAGGTCCTTGGGGTGCTTTCCTTCGTTGCGTTCTTTTTAATTCTTTCGCGTCTCCATGCGCGGCTGCAGTCACACGTCTCTTTGTGGAAAGCCTTGGCTCTCACCTATGAAGCCTCGTCGGCCCGTTGGCGTCGCGACTATGAGGCCCTGGGGAAACTCCATTCTCCGTGGCACAAAGACGTGGCTTCCCAGGTTCCCAAAGGGCATCCGTACGCTGTGGACCTCGACATCCCACGTCAAATTTTCGGTTTGTTGGATGCAGGCTCTTGTCAAGAGGTTTCAGAGCGCCTTTCGCGCGACCTCCTGCTCTGCGCACTGCCCGAGGGCGAAGCACTGGGCGAACTTTCTCGACGCCGTGCGCGTTCAGCGCGCCTGCTTTCGCGCTCAACTTCGCTGCACCGCAGACTCGAAGCCATCCGGCTGCGCGAAGAAACCTTGCGCACGTACCACGCCTACAAAGAAGAGGGGCACGAAAAGGTTTTTGAACGCGCATCAGAGGCCTTTCACCGTGGCCTCGCTCCTTCGCTGCGCCTCGGTTTCGCTGCTGCCAGTGTGGTGGCGTGGGCTTTTTTTCTTGTGCCCGCGTGGCGGGAGTTCTTGGCCACGGCGCAGTTCGAGGCCCTTGTTTCCGGTTTGCTGCGGTATGCGGTGTTCCCCTTTGCAGGACTCCTGGTGTTTACCCCCGTGATGGAAGGCAGTCGCCTTCTTGTCCGCAAAAGCCGTACTCTTCTCAGTTTGTATGAGGCCATGGCGCGGGGCGACGTGAGCGGAGTGCATGCCACCACTCAAGCGCCCACTGTGGTGCGTCGCCTCAGGAGTTTGCAGCGGGCTTTGTCGACCTTGGAACTTCGCGGCAATCCGGTGCTCTGGTTGTTTCTTCACGTGCTTTTTCCGTTCGATGCCCTGGCGGGGGCCTTTCTAGACTTTCGTGCGCGCAAGGTTCTTCCGTTCCTCCCCACGTGGTGGGAAGAGGCTGTGGAGTTTGACGTCAGTGTGCAGCTCGCTCGCTTTGCGCACGAAAATCCTGACTTCGTGTTTTTCGATGAGAATGAAGGTGAACCCAGCACGCTGGACATCCGCGGGCTCGGGCATCCGGCATTGCCTGCCGACAAACGTGTGGTGAATGACCTTTCTTTAACTCCTGACGCCCCGGTGGTGCTCCTGACGGGCAGCAATATGGCGGGCAAAAGCACGTTCTTGCGCACGCTTGGCGTGAACGTCGTTTTGGCTCGCTTGGGTGCGCCCGTGTGCGCCCGTTTCTTTCGGTGCCCCGTGCGCACAGTGGCCTGCGCCATTCGAGTGGACGATTCCTTGGAGGAAGCGACAAGTTACTTTTACGCAGAAGTGAAAAGGCTTGGAAGTATTTTAGCGCAGCTGGAAACCGATTCCAGAACCAAACCTTACACGTCCCTTTTTCTTGTCGATGAAATTTTTCGTGGAACGAACAACCGTGAGCGTTTCTTGGGAAGTTGGCACGTCATCAAGGCCTTTTTGTCGAGCCGGAGTTTCGGACTTGTTTCCACGCACGACCTTGCGTTGTGCGAGTTGGGACATCGTGACGCTCGCCTTGTGAATATGCACTTTCGTGAACATGTGGAAGACGGGCTTTTGGCGTTCGACTACCGTCTGCGTCCCGGGCCTTGTCCCACCACAAACGCATTGCGCATTATGCGGCTTTCGGGCCTTCCGATTCCCGAAAATCCCGAGGTCGGCGACGTGGCGGCAGGCCCCCTTTCATGAACATCGAGTTGGGGCTGGTTGCCACGCCTTCCGACGTCATCGATCTTCGGATTTTTTGCTTCCTGGGTGCGCCGCGTTTCCATTCTCGCCCTCCCACATGTTCCGCTACGGGGGACGTGTTTCGAGGCGCGAAGGTGTCTGCGCGACTCGTGTTGGCCGTCGATGGGGGGTTGGATGCCCTGCTCGAACTCACCCAAAAAGGGCACTTCCTTCCCGCTGGGCTTTCTCGGGAATGGATTTGGGTAGGCGATGGAGACAGCCTGGGGTCTCGCAACCCAGAGTCCCTTTTTGCTCCTGAGGCTCTTGGCCCAGGCCGAGTGGAGCTTTCCACAGTGCTGCTTCCATCCGAAAAAGACTTTTCCGACTTCGGTGCCGCGCTCGACATTCTGGAAAACAAGGTGCTTGCGGCGCGGGGCATAGGCGCGGGGCATGTTGTCCACCTGCGTGTGGAACGAGGACTGGGCGGGCGCCGTGATCATGAAATGTGTAATATTCTGGAGGCTGCGGAATTTCTCGACCGGCTTTCACGGCGAGGCATCACAGGGGCCGTTGATTTCGATGCACAAGTCGTGTGCTTTAGCGGCAAGCTGACATGGCAAAGCACCCAGGGAGCCCCGTTCTCACTGTGCTGCCTTCGTGGCACGGGCGCTGTTGAAATTTCAGGCGCACGCTATGGAGGAACAACCACTCTCAGCCGTGGGTCACATGGACTTTCCAATGTGGTGGAACAGGGTGAGGTGGTGGTCAAGGCAAGCGAGGGAGGCGTGTTTCTATTGATGTCGGGAGAAGCCTCGCGTGAGTTGCCGAGCTCGACTTAGCTCCCTTCCCGCAAGACTTCAGCGGGTTTTCGGCGGAGCACCGAGGCACAGCTCAGCCAGCCGACAACAATGTTCACGCCCACGGCGCCAAAGAAGAGAAGTGCTCCTGGGGCCAACGAGAGCGAGGCGTCGACTTCCAGGAACTCAGAGGCGAACACACGCGAAAGCACCGCAGCCGCAACGACGCCAGCAAAACCGCTGACACCTCCGAGCCAAAGAAATTCAAGGATGAGGCTTTGCGACAAGAGCTTGTCGCGCGCGCCAAGGCTACGCAAAATCGCATAGTGCCGCATGCGGCTTGCGCGCGTGGCAACGACACCGGCCGCAAGCACCAAAAGGCTTGCTCCGAGAAGGAGTGACGCGAGGAAGCGCGTGGCTTCGGCCACACCCGTGGAAAGATCGGCCACGCGACGCACGATGGCGGCGGCGTCGAGAACGCTGACATTAGGAAAGCTTTGCGCCAAAGTTTTTTGAACGTCCTCCCTGGCCTCGGATGTGGAAATGTGTGTGGCGACAAGGTTCATTTGCGGCGCGCCTTCGAGCAGGGAGGGGTGCGCCACGAGGAAGAAATTGGGGCGCCAATTCTGCCACGAAACGCTCCGCAGGGAAGTGACCTTCGCTTCCACCCGCACGCCTTGCACGTCGAAGGCGAGGGTGTCGCCGAGTGCGAGTCCTGCGCGTTTGGCGAAGGCTTTTTCCACGGAAACCTCGGCGCGCGGTGTGGCGTCTGCAGGCCACAGTGTTTCGCGGCCCTGCGCGTCGAGGGTGGGGACGGAAGGCTCGTCGAGCCTTTCCACCACGCGTTCGCCTTCGCCTAGCGTGAAACGGTAGGTGAGATTTTGTTCCCTTTCGCGGGCGCGCCGTGTCTCCTCTTCGGGGTCGGGCTCGCCCAAGGGACGTGCTCCGAGGGTCACGCGCCCCTCGGTCTCTTTGCCATTCACCGCGGCCAAACGGGCACGCACCATGGGGGAGGCATACACATCGGCCCCACCGTTGCGCGCTTTCAGTGCGTCAACCACGCCTTCCCTTTGCGAGGGCTGCACGTCCACGAGGTAAAGATTCGGTTTTCCTCGGGCGGAAGTCTCTCCGAGCGGCGTTAACAAATCGTCTTTCACGAACTGAACAAGACAGGTGAGAAAGAGCGACAGCCCCGCGAGCGCCATGGACAGAACCGCGGTTTCTTTCCTCGCCGAAATTTCGGCGAGCGAAAGGCGCAGAGCGGGAGGCAGGCGCGTTTCGTTGCGTGCAAAAAAGGAAACGAGCGCGCGAGCAAAGGCACGAAAGACAAGGAACAAAGCCACCGTCGCAGCGAACAAGAGGAGACCCGCTTTGGGGTTGGGAGCATGACGCACGAACAAGGCCGCGAGCACCGCCAGGGCAATGCCTCCTGCAAGCCAGGCTGCAATGCGTCCAGAAACTCCACCGCTGGCGGGTTCGCGGGCACCGCGGAGAACATCGGCAGGCGATGTTTTTTGAAGCCTCAGAAGCAACGGAACACACAGGAGGACGAGGGTGCCAAACGTGGCGGCTGCGATGTCGAGCGCGGCGACTGCTCCTACGACATCTGTGGCCAGCGAGAGGGGAAGGAGTCCGCCGACCAACGGAACAAGAACCACCACGCGGAGGGCTTCGCCCAGAACAAGCCCGGAAACGACACCCGTTGCGGCCACGGCAGCAACAACGCCCAAAAGCACGGCTGTGGGCAACCAGGGGCGGGCACCCAAAGCGCGATAAATGGCGATGTCGGGCAGGCGCGTGCGGAGGTATTCTCCCAGTCCGCTGGCGGCTCCAAGCCCCGTGAGCACGAGTGTCGAGAGGGCCACTTGCGCCAGAAAAAAAGCGAGATTTCGAAGGGGGCGCGTGCTCGTGCCGGCGTTGGTCTCGTGGTGTGAGATGCGTGGGCTGCGCAGACCTTGGGCCAATGCGGCTTTTTGCAAGGCATCCACGGTGTCTTGGGGCACGGCTCCGGGTGCGAGGGTGAGCAGGAGGCGTTCCCGAAATCGGCTCGTGTTGCCCACAAGGTTTGCCTTCAGCGCGTCGTCGCGGTGAACATACAAACGAGGGCCGAGAGCCAGCGAGGTGAAGTCGCGCGAAAGTTCGTCGACAAGCAATCCGACCACACGAAAGGGTGTTCCTGAAATCTCAATGGAGCCACCCACGCTCACGTTCCAGCTGCGTGCGAGGTCGGCGTCGACAACCACGCCTCCCATGCCGCCGGCTTGTTCGGCAGTTTGGCTGCGAAGGTTTTCGGGGCTGTCGAGCACATTTGCCGGCGTCGTGATGTGCGCGCCCTTGGTCGATGGGAAATCGCCCGACACGGCGTGGACGCTCACAAGGCGGGGAGTCCCCTCGGGCGTGCGCGCCATGGCGACGACCTCGTCGATGAGGGCGAGGCCGCGGGTTTCCGGTCGGGCACGTGCGGCTTCCACCAGGGTCGAGGGAAGAAGTCGCACATCTTGAATTTCAACATCTCCTCCCAGAAGGAGACGGCTGTTTCTGCGCACGGTTTCTTGAACCTGCGCCGAGAATCCGCTCACGGCTGCAATCGCGGCGACACCCAAAGCAAGGCATGCGGCATAAAACACGAGCCTGACGCGTTGAGAAATGAGCTCGCGGGCAATGAGGCGCAAAGCCAAAGAGGCGGAGCGCCTGGCACTGAGGGGCGGGGACGATGGCGTCACGAGGGAGTCCCCCGCTTCTCGGGAGACGTGTCGTCAACGTGCGAAACTCGGCCACGCTCCACGTGGACGCGCACTTCGCACCGAGCTGCAAGCTGTGCGTCGTGGGTAATGAGCACAAGACCTGTGCCCCGCTTTGCGCGCAATGACATGAGCAGCTCAAAAACATGTTCCGCATTGTCGGGGTCGAGGTTTCCCGTGGGTTCGTCGCAAAGCAGAAGCCGAGGAGTTCCCACAAGCGCGCGCGCAATGGCGACACGTTGTTGTTCGCCACCCGAGAGGCGGACGGGGGAGTGATCGGTCCGTGCGGCCAGTCCCACTTCGCTCAAGGCAGCCGCTGCGGCCTCGCGCGGGGAGTCGATGCCTGCGAGCTCGGCAGCGAGCATGACGTTCCCAAGTGCCGTGAAGTGAGGCAAAAGCTGAAAGTTCTGAAAGACGATGCCCACGTTCCGTGCGCGAAAATCAGACAGGGCATTTTCGCTTAAAGAGGTGATGTCGGTGCCATGAATGAGGATGCGTCCGCGTGTGGGCCGTTCAAGGCCCGCAAGCAGCGAAAGAAGCGTGCTTTTTCCGCTCCCACTCCTCCCCACTATGGAAAGTGAGGTGGATTGCGGCACGTCGAGCGAAACGTTTTCGAGAATGGTGAGGGCAGCTGCGCCCGGCACGGGAAAGTCCTTGCCGACGCCTTCGAGTTGCAACATGCGTTTCCTCCGGGCGGCACCTGGGGTTCCCTTGCACGGGACGCGCCGCCGGGAGATGGTAAGACGCTCGAGCTCGTTACGGCAAATGCTCCTCTCTCGCTTTCCGGGAGATCCCACCCCATGCGTCTTGCGTCTTTTTTCGGGCTACCGCTTCTTTGTTTCCTTGTTGTCGGGTGCCTTCCCGAGCAGTGCGCTCGCCGCGGCGTGGCACAAAGCGTGACTGAGGTGTCGTCGGGCACCCCGCCCGACACAATCCCCGACACAATCCCCGACGCGACTCCCGACGCGCGGCGTGTGCTTGTTTTTTTGGGCGATAGTCTGACGGCGGGCTATGGCTTGGCGTCCAGGGAGGCTTTTCCGGCGCGGGTGGAAGAACTCATGGCCCGCGAGGGTCTTGGGTCCACTTGGCGTGTTGTCAATGCGGGCGTGAGTGGTGACACCTCGCGCGGTGGACTCGAGCGGCTCGACTGGGTGTTCCGCTCCAAACCCGACGTTGTGTTCCTCTGTTTGGGTGCCAACGACGGCCTGCGTGGCATTGACGTGGCGGAAACAGAAAAGAACCTGCGCGCTTTGGTCGAAGGCATTCGGCAACGGGGCGCGCGTGTTGTTCTTGCGGGAATGCGACTCCCGAGCAATTATGGTCCGGAGTATCGGGAGTCGTTTGCGGCCCTCTATCCCCGGCTCGCCAAAGAGTATTCCGTTCCCTTGCTGCCGTTTCTCATCGACAAAATTGCCCTCGATTCCCGTTTCACGCTGCCCGATGGCATTCACCCGAACGCGGAAGGTGCCAACCGCATTGCCTCAGAAGTGTGGACATTTCTGGCACCGACCTTGAACAAATAGACGTTCGCGCAGGCGTCAGAAAAAGCTCAAGGGAATTTTCCCGTTTTTTGGCACGTCTGCCACAATGGGACAAAGAGAGAGGTGCGTCTTCCTCTCGAAAAGTGCATAAGGCGGTTGCTTTGAAACACATCCCGTCGTCCCCCACGGCTCTTCTCGCTGCGCTCGTGGCCCTTGCAGGCTTGGCGGCGTGCACCGAAAAACCGAAAGTCGAAAGAGCGGGAGTGGCGGAACCCACTGTCTCACCCACTGTCTCAACCGCTGGTCGGCAAGCGGGCGCGGGTTCACAAAGTCCTGCAAACACTTTTGAAAAAGTGCCTGGAACAGACCCCATTGCGACCCCATCCGCCGCCCCTGAGGCCACTCCGACCCTGGGCACCCCCGCGGCCACGCCATCGGCAGTGGGGACAGGGTCACCGAGCTCCACTGGAAGCACTCCTGTGGGCGGAGGTGTGCCCCCAGGAGACACCGGCCGGAACGGGAGCGTGACGGTGTCCACTTCGCTGGAAATTCCCAAGGGCTTGAGCGTTGCGGCCCAAGATGCCGACGTGTTGAAAAAGGCTTGTGAACAGGGCCAAGCCACAGCCTGCTTGCGCGCGGGCGCCTTCGAAGCGGCGCGAGGCAAGCGCGATGAAGCCAAAAAGCTCTATATGCTTGGGTGCGTGAAAGACGGTGTCGTCACCCCTACGGCGTGCAAGCCGCAGTCACCGGCCTCGCCCGCAACAAGCGATGCCCGAGGGTGTTACGAAGCCGGTTTGCTTCTTCTGAAAGACGGCGACAAAGCCTCTGCCAAATCGGCGCTCCAGTGCGCCTGTGATCTTGCCTTCGCCGTGGCTTGCGACGACGTGAAATCGCTCTGAGCCGGATCCCTTGCTGGAATGCGCAAGAAGCGCACTCGTGACGAACATGGGAATTCCATCACTGATTGTGCGGGTTGCGGGAGCCTTTCGCCGCTTCAATCGCTTTGTTCAAAGCTTTGAGCTGAAAATGAGAATCAGGCAAGTCGTTGGCAATCCTTCTCTTCTCAGGTGCGTCATCCAAAAGATTCTTGACCAGATCAATCAGGCGCGTGGCTTTCGCCCTCAGTTCCTGCGCCTCTTTTGAATTTGGTCCCAGGCCTTCTGCGACTATCGCATTTCCAACGGCGCTTTCCACGGCTGAACTGAATGTGTTGACGTCGGCTTTGAGGCCTTGGGACAATGCAAATTCCTTGATCGCCACTCCGAGCGAGAAAAGGTCTGACGTCTCGTTTGGTTTCCACCCCTCATTCGCTTTGAAACTTTTCAAAAACTCGGGTGAGCTGTATGCGGGTGTGCTAAACACTGTTCTTCCTACAGTGTTGTTCACGACTGCGTCAAAGTCTCCTATCACCAGCTTGTTCCCTTCCACCAACAAAAAGTTTTCTGGCTTGATGTCGTTGTGAGACAAACTTTTTCGGCCCAACTCTTTCAATCCGCCTCCGATACGTGCGTATATGCCAAGGAGCGCGTCGAGCTTCTCGCCGACAGACAGCTTGCTGCCACTCACATCGAGCCGTGTCTGAGAGAACAAAACCTTGGCGTTGGCGCTCGCATATTGCATCACGATTGAGGTGACTTGCCGACCTTCATTCTCAAATTTACCGATGTCTTCAACACGGAGGAAGACGTCTGAGCATCCCGAGTAGCAGAAGTTTTTGATGGCCATGAACCCTTTGTAGGCATAGGGTTGTTTCACTCCGCTCAGTTCCTTGAAGGCATAGGGAGTCGCCTCACTCCCGGATGGTGCGGCCTTACTGACCTTGAACACCCTTCCTACGCCACCTGCACCAATGAATTCTTTGACCTCATAATTGGTTTGCCAGTTTATGGATCTCCAAACCTGACCTGTAGAGACCAGCATCTCTTGGTCAGCAGGAAAGAACTTCAGATAGTCGTCAAGGTCGATTGCGTGGCCAGGCGAAGCAATGACGAGCGCGCCAGAGAGGAGCGCAACCGAGACAAGCGACTTCAGAACCGGAAACCACCGCTTGTGAGGGAATGGATTTTTCATAGGTAGATGTCTCCCTTCTCATCGATACGGAAGGTGCAGGTCGGCCGCCTATTTTTGCACTCTTCGATCTGAGCCTGCGATGGAAACTCCTTATAATATGTGCAGTTCGTCGCGGCTTCCATTTTCTGGTTACCGCAGCGGGTCAAGATCACACTTTCGATTCTCGAAGTCTTGTCGACACTCGTGGCACCCTCCTTTTTCATGCATCCAGCCATCACCAAGACGCTGACCCAAATGATCGAGAGGACAGGCCTGCTTTGAATCGATGAAGTTTCCAAAATGGAGGTCTCCGGCAAAGTGGTTCCTTGTGACACGCGAGTGTCTTCCCTGCGGGGGGGTATCGGACTCATGTGGAGATTCTAAAGAAAAGAATCGTCAAGACTGACGCGAGCTTTGGTTCGCGTGCTGGACGCAACCCGCACGTCAGGTTTCTGTGGAAAAGAAACCATCCTCTTTCACAGTCCATTGCCGCGAACCCACGTGCATCATGGTGCCTTGGGCGAGTTGGGCGATTCGCGACACCCGAGGAATGTCGTCGGGGTCGTCGTGAATACGGATGATGGTCCGGCGACCTTTGTCGCTTCCAGCTCGATTGGCCAGAAGATTTCCGAACACATGGACTGTGCTTCCCATAACAGCGCCTGGGCTTCCGCGCATGCGGAGCTCACCGCCCACCCGGATCTCCGATTGCAAAATGGCGCTCTCGACACTCAAATTTCCGGTGACCCCCATGCGTGTCATTTGCACGAAAGGAAGGTCGACGTTGCCATACACGCGAATAACGCCCTGCATGTTCGTGTGCACGCCCGAACGCCCCCGCACGTTGCCATACACCGTGATGTCGGACGACGACCAGTGGCCTTCCACTTCGAGGTCGCCGCGAACGATCCAATGGCGAGTTCCTTCGAGGTCGCCTTTCACAAGGACTTTGCAAGGAAATTCAATTTTCGTGAACTCAGGAGAACCTATTTCCGTCACTGTGTAGGTCGGAGAAAAACGAAGCTTTTGACCTTCAATGCGCACCTGACCACTTTGAGTTGCCACATAGTGTTCGTCGTCGATGGCAATAATCTCTGGATCGGGTTGAAGGTGAATGCGCTGGGGCGTTTCGCGGTTCTTGGGCAACAGTCCTCGTCCGTAGACGTCTTTTCCTTCCACGGCGGGGGAAGGAGGGACGGCGCGCAGAAAGGGGATGTCACGGACAACCAAGTCGTGTGGCGCGCCCGGCTTTGCGAGCCACACGAGTTTTCCCAGGAGCGGCTCAACAGGCATTTCTGCTTCCAGGACAGGAAAGTCATCGGAAAATCCCGCGAGATTTTTGCGTATGGCCTTTCGGAAGGCAAGAAATTTGGGCTCGTCGAGTTCCATGCGGAACCCTTCAAAACGAAGATAGTCGTTGAGGTCGGCAAGGCTCCAGTTCACCACATCGGCACTGATGGGTGTTCCTTTGGGAATGACCGCGGCCATTGCGCCATTGGTGACGCGAAGACTGAAGTATTTTCGGCCGCTCTGGATTCGACTTCCCACGAGGGTGTGCCTTTTTGTGCTTTTGGCCGGGCGCATCTCATGCAAAGGGCGTTCAGTGCAAAGGGTGTTCAGTGCAGAGGGCGTTCCTTGCGGCCAGCATGTATCACCAGCATAACTCCCGAAAGCGCGCCGAGGAGTGCCAATGGAATGTCGCCCACGTAAGAATAAGGTGTGCGCCAAGTCACCACAGGAAGTGAAGCCATATCGACACTCCTCTTCAGGAGTGGGGTCGTTTTAGTGACCGCGCGTCCAAGAGGATCGAAGGCAACGGAAGGACCCGTGTTCGCAGCCAAAATCATGCTGCGGCCATTCTCGATGGCTCGGTAGCGCGCAAGTTCGCGGAATTCAGACCCGGCATTGCTGCGTCCCATCCACACAAAATTGGCCTGGTTCACAAAGAGGGAGGCTCCCCCTTCTTTTGCCTGAAGTCTGGGAAGGCGCGGCAAAATAGCATCGAAACAAATGAGAGGTGCGACTCTGAACTCAGGGGTGTAAGCCAATGCTTCGTAGCTCGTGCCGATGCCCACCTTGCTTGTGTTCCCCACGTGGGCGCGCAAAAGCTCACCGAGCCAAGGGAACTGGTTTTCGAGGGGCACCGACTCACCAAAAGGGATGGGCACCCATTTGCGGAAGCGGGAGCTTTGCGAGCCGTCGGGGCGCACCAGAAAACTGATAGAGTAGGTGGTGGCTCCCCTCAATCCTTTTTCCTTCACCTCGGCTTCGTCGAATTCAATGGCCTGCGCGAGAATGCTTGTTTTGTGCTCCGCTGTGAACGCCTGCGCACGCTCGATTTGCGGCTTGCTCCAGACGAAGTCAGACGGTGCGACGCTTTCAGGCCAAACAATGAGGTCGAGGGGGGCAAGCCCTCGGGACTCCGCATTTTTGACGGCTTCACCCGTCACAGCCATGAGGTCGTCAAGGGACTGTTCTCGGTCATCGGCTGTGCGGCTCGGGTTCGACGAGAGTTCAGCAAAAGTGAAGTTGGGTTGCACCCAAGCGACCTTCGTGCGCGGTGCAACCGCCAGCTCGGCGTCGAGAACGTCGATGCGCCACCGGCCTATGCCGTAAAGAGCCGTCCACAGGCCCGCTACGCCTGCCAGAGCGACGCCGACTCGGCCTGGGCTTCGGGGTTGGCTCAGGGCACTGCGGGCAAGCCACGCGGCGCCAAAGAAAATGAAAAAGGACAGAAAAGAGAAACCACCCACCGATGCCCATTGGTTAAGCGCGTCCGAGTGGTGAGTGAGACTTCCAAAGGTCCAAAAGAAGAAACGCGGCGTCCAGTGCTCGAGTGCCGTGGAGGCAAGCGCCATCCACACGAGTCCGAAGGGGCGGGCTTGTTTCTTTGCGAGCCTTCCCGCATTCCACAGAAAAGGGAAAAAGACGATGGGATAGAAAGCTGCGGCAAGCGCGCAGTACAGCGCAAAACCCGCGTACGCAGGGACTTTGGGAATTCCACCAAAAAGAATCGCGGGTTCCGTTGTCCAGAAAAACGCGATGGAGTTGAGAATGGTGCCAAAGAACCACACCATGAGAGCCGCTTTGCGAGCGCGTCCAAAGGGCGTGACTCGGGGCTCGCGCGCGGAACGCACACGCGATGTGGAAGGACTCGACGTGGGAAGGCTTTCCAGTGCGCCGAACAAAGGAACAAGCGCCACGGGCATGAGCCAACCCGCCGACAGCCACGGAAAACGCCCTCCAGGGAAGCACATGGCGACCATCAGGGCGCTGGCAAGGGGTGCGAGAAAAAGGAGGATCGAGCTTTGTGAAGACAAGGGATTCGCCACGGAGCGCGACAAACGATTGCTTTTCGACATCAGTGCGCTCGACCCTTCTCATTTTCAGAGGCAGAAGGCTGCACCGAAGCCAGGGCTGTCTTGAGGGTCTCGGAAACAAGGCGGCCGTCGGCGCGCCCCGCATAGCGAGGTTGGAGTGATTTCATCAGAACGCCGAAGGTGCGTTCGGTGGTGGAGGCCAAAAAGGCGTCCACATCGGCGCGCAGCTCTTCCACGGAAAGCTGGCGAGGCAAGAACGACTCGACAATGGCCATTTCTCTGCGGAGTGGCTCCTGGCGGTCGGGTGGAAACTCGGCGAGGCTCTTGGCCAGGTTTTTGTGGTAGGCCGCCACGAGGGCGATGACCTCCGCCTCTGTGCGGGTACGCCCGGGAGTGGCAACGTCGTTTTTCTCGGCGTTCTTGACTTCGGTGACGAGCATGCGAACGACTCCGAGTCGTTCTTTGTCGCCTTCCACCAGGAATTTTTTCATGGCGGCAAGCAAAGCCTCGCGCGTGCCCTCGGCAGCGGCAAGTGCCACCGACGCGTTCGTGGGAGTGGGCGCAGGTGTGTTCGGCGGCATGATCGGGGCTCCCCTTCCTTGGTTCATTGGTGCCCGGGGTGTAACATGAAAGAGGAGGTCGCCACAATGATGCGCCGCGTTCCCTTGCTTTCGTCCTTCGCCCTCTGCGGCGCCTTTTTCCTAATGCTCATGCCAGACGTTCTCGCTTCGCGAGCGCATGCTCAGTCGACCGGAGATCAGGCAGGCGAGAATCTTCAGGGGCAAATGCCTCGCATGGAATTTGAACGTCTGCGTCACTCCTTCGGGACGCTGAGCCGTGGCCAAAAAGTGTCGCACCGGTTCGAATTCTCGAACACGGGCAAAGGTGTTCTTCAAGTTCGCAGCATTCATGCCGCCTGTGGCTGCGTGAACACGCGCGTGGAACCAAAAGACACCTTCGCACCCGGTGAGAAAGGCGAAATTGTGTTCGAATTCGATTCGAGCCTTTTTGTCGGACCCGTGGTTCGCACCATCACTGTGGACACGAACGCGCTCAATCCCGCCACTCAGACGCTCACGTTCACCGCAGACGTGTCGCCTGAAATTGTGGTGCGTCCAAACGTCATTACCATGGGAGAACGCCCCAAGGAGTTCACGGGCAGTTTCCTGGTTGAGGTCGATTTTGGGCCAAGGGCGCCAGCGGGACGCTCGGGAGCCTTGGAAACGGCTCTCGAACGATCGTCGCTGTCGTCTGCGCAAAAGGCGCAAGCTCTCGACACAACCGGTCCGCTGCGCATTGTCCACGTCGCCACAAGCACGCCCTCGTTGCTTGCCACGGTTGTGGAAAAAGAGGGTTCGAGAGCGAAGGTGGAAGTCAAAGTCCAAGGTCCTCTTCCTATCGGACCCTTCCGCGAGCGGCTGACCCTTTGGAACAACTCGCGCCACATGAAAGAACTTGTGGTTGCCATCACAGGCGAAGTTGTGGGCCATGTAAAGCCTTCTGCGAAATATCTCGAGTTTGGAGTGGTTGCTGCGCCACAAGCCGTGCGACGCAGCTTGACTCTGACAAGCGACGAAGAACGCTTCAAGGTCAATGCTGTGGAAGTGGACATGCGCAAGTCGGAAGCGCTGCGCGGCGTGAAATCATCGGAGCTTGTTTCGGTGACCACCGAGCGCACGCAAGGCGGTGTGGTTGTTCATTTCGACATGCGGGTCCCCGGTGCTCTTGCCTCTTCGGCGGGCGATGGAACACGCAATGTGAATGCCTCGGGCGTGTTCGTCGTCCGTACGAGCGATCCCGACTACAAGGAAATCCGCATCCCCTTCTTCGGCGTTCTGCGGAAGGAATAAGAAGCAGGGAACACCATTGAAAACGAAGGAACCCTCCCGAATGAATGAGCAGTCTTCCCCTCCGGTTCTGAACTCCATGCCCGAAGTTTTGGCTACCCCTGCGCCTTCCGCTCGGACGCACAACGCCGCGCGGTTCGCCGATGAAATTTACTGGGCGGGCCATGCGACGGCTGCCGTGTTGCTCATTATTGCTGTTGTGTTTATTGTCGCGGGGCGCGGTCCACGCCGGCGCGACGCTCTTGCAAGCACGTTGCCGTCAATCGATTCCGCTCCGGCTGGCGTCACGCCGGCCGGGGGCCATTCGAGCGAACGCACCTGAAATTTTGCGCGCGGCCGACGCTGCTGACCTCGCCGGTCCAGAGTCGGAAGCGCTTTGAGCGGTTTTTCATTTCCAGGAGAGCAGACGTGGTGGGCCTTTTCGACAAATTTAA
>JADCJN010000159.1 GCA_020247005.1 Silvanigrellales bacterium | reverse complement strand
TTCGAGGCACAGGGCGCACCCACTGTGCTCCTTCATCACCGCGTTCGGCCCACCCATCCATCATGCGCAAGGCCTCATAATGAAGGGCGAGGCGCATGCGCAGATTCCGAGGAAGGGGTGCCACAAAGGGCATTTCGAACGCGGTTCCGTCGGCCCAATGGAGCGTTGTGAGCGCAAAACCTTGGACGCCCACACGCACTTCGCCGCAGGCAAAAGTGATGGTCCTGCGAAAGCGCCTCAGAATACGCCTGGAGCGCGCAAGCTGCAAAGCGAACGCCTTCAGTGTGAAAAGCGCGTCACGCCAACGGGCGGCCCCCAAAAAGTTTTCGCGCAGGGCCTCCTTTTTCATGCGTTCTCGCACTCGAGAAAGGAAGAGGGCAGGGCGCCCTGTAAAAAATGCGAGGAGAGCCTCTGCATCTTCGTCGGAATTCACAAATTCCCGTGGCGAAAAAACGCGCACATCGCGAAAACGGCGACCATGGAAAAGCGAATAAGGAGCGTCACATTCCAGGGCTCGCGACACTGCAGCGAGTGTCATAAACACCGACTGAATCTGAAGAAGAGACGTGCTAAAGGCCGCACGTGCAGCAGGCCTAGGGAGGGCGCGTTCCACTCGAATCGTGTTCCCTTCCCGCACAAAAAAGAGAAGCCGCGAAGCCCCCGTACTCGAACGGTTGAGGTGCGGCTCCAAACGCCGGATGAGGGCCACTTCCAACAAACAGGCCAGTGCGTGCGTGTCCACTTCCACCACCACCAAGGAACGAGCCCTTTCCCGAAGGCGCGTGGTCTTCGCATCTTTCTGGACACCTGCTGCAAAGTAGTTTGCTAACCGAGCTGCCAGGTTTTTTGCCTTACCAATATACACCGGCCGAGTGTTCTGGAGGCCCATGAGGACTCCCAGGGGATCCTCAGGTGCGGCTTGCAGGAAAACCACCATGGAGCTTACCCTCTCTCGGAAGAAGAGGTAAACGCCAGGCCGCCCGCGAAGTTCACTCAGCCGCTCGGTTGGACAGGGGTAAGGCAAAACACTGAAGCGCAACACTTGGGAGCTCCCGTGCAAGAAAACGAAAACGAGCCCAAACCACTCCCCATGAAAGCCATCACGTTGGCCGTGGGTGGGGTCTTCGTGATTCTTGTTCTCGGGTTTCTGATTGTCCCCGCGTTCTTCGACACGAACCCCATGGGTGGCCGTCTTTTTGAAGATGGACCTGCTCCTTGGGCGGTGTCACCCGAAGAACAGTCCCGCTTTCAATTTAGCGACGCACAGGCAAAGGGACGCTACCACTTCCAACAGTATTGCGCTTCCTGCCATGGGCCTGAGGGCCGAGGAAATGGGCCTGCCAGCCAAACCTTGTCAACACGGCCACCAAACCTTGTCACCACCGACACCCGCGCGGTGAAAAATGGCCTCGACAAGGCCGGGGTCCTCAAAACTTTGGAAGAGGGAATTCCGGGCACCACCATGGGTTCCTTCTCTCATCTCCCTGCGAGTACGAAGGAAGAGCTGGCCGACTTTGTGGAGTACATGAACACGCATCCTGCCCTCTTTTAAGACAGCGCGTTCAAACATTCAGTCCACATCCACCCGACTCGACCTCTTCTCGAAATCGACGTGAACAACCTGAGCGAATTGGTCGTTGGGCGCTTGCAAACTCTCGACCCTGGAAGAGGAGCTCTCCTCACGCTTCGGGGAAGGTGAGACTGGCTGGGACAAGGCCTTTTCGGCATCGGGTTCACCACGCGATGCCCCTCGTCGTCCCCTTGGCGCGTCCGATTTTGGACTCTGGTTGTCGGCATGAAGCGACGCTTCACGCACAAAAAAACGCATCCATGCCAACAGCGTTTCGGCACGCCCCGCTGGGCTGTCGTCTTCCAAAATGGCTTGGCCCTCGCGATTCTCGATGACGAACCATTTTAAAATGCTGTAAACAAGGGAAGTCAGGCTAGAATCGTCGAGATATTCCTTCGCCTGCAGATGTTTCAGCAGGCCCGTTCGCAGAGACGCGATGCACCCGATTTCCGTTTTCAGAGCGGCGATGAGCCGAGCTTCTTCTTCTGAGGACAAACGAAAGTCGGGCAAGGGCTTGGCTTCAACCAGAAGGTAGGGGAGCTCCTGAACTCTGGCTAAGGCACGAACACGTTCCTGTATCGTGACCTCAATAACATACCGGCCATCGGGCAGCTCTTTGAGGAGACGCAAAGGACCCGCGCCAAAAACTTCGACGGGGGTGTACAACTCCTGGTTTGAATTCAGAAACTCTTCGAGGGACTGACCCTTGCGGGCCTTCTTCACCAGATCGCCTTGCGCGATGCCAAGCCACACACCCCTGTCGATGCAGTCCCTCACCATACGGCGATAGCGGGGTTCAAAAATATGAAATTGCAATGCGTGGCCCGGGAAAGCCACGATTTTGGGGAGCGGAAACACCGCCACCTGAAGTGGAGAGCCCATAATCACCTCCTCCTCTTCCTCGGGTGAGGCTGACACTCTTTTGTTACTTCGAAAAACGATCTTCAGCCTAGAACGAGAATTTCTCGTTGCGGGCATCTACGAGTTTTAGCTTCTTGAGCTTTTTTCGCGTCGCAGGATCGTCTTCTGCGTCATGGATTTCCTCAACAACTTCGTCTTCATCGGCGCTTTCCTTCAAATGGTCGATGAAAAGAACGCCTTCCAGATGATCGAGTTCGTGCTGCAGGCAGATGCTCATGATCCCGTCGCATGCCAACACGATGGGCTTTCCATCCACGGTTTTTGCATGAAGCTCAATGAACTTGTAGCGGCGCGTGCCACCCTTCGAAACCCCCGGAAACGAGAGGCAGCCGTCGAAAGGGAATTCGACTTCGCCTTCGTGGCGAACAATTTCGGGGTTTACAAGAGACAGAGGAAAGGCGAGAGGCATCGGCTTGCCATCAATGGTGAGAGAGATGGTGCCGTGCCAGTCTTTGAGGTCTTCGCTTTCCAGGTATGTTTTCACATCCACCACAATAAACCGGCGCAAAATACCCACCTGAGGCGCCGCGAGGCCAATCCCTTCGAAGGCATACATGGTGCTTGTCATGTGCTCCGCGAAGGTCTTGAGGTCGGGGCCAAAGGAGACCACTGGCAGCGACTTCTTCCGAAGGAGGACGTGGGGATAATGCAAAATCCGATAAACCGACATGAGAAGAAACCTTTCTAGTGCGCTCATCACGAGGATGGCCCTGAGACTCGCAGTTCGTAGCGTATTCTGCCAAATCCTGCTACGGTTGTCGCCACGAACACGAAGACGTGAAGGCCGGCGCATGGTGCGTTCGGGACCTCGGCCTGGAGTCGGCCGCAGGGAGAATCTGTTTCTTCGGGATGCCTCTCATCCCGCTTGTCTCATTTGGATATATTATGTTCGAAATCACCGAAAAGACCATTAAACTGGGGGGCCGCGAGGTCACCATCGAAACTGGCCGCATGGCCCGCCAGGCTTCGGGCTCCGTTCTTATCACCTGCGGTGACACGCAGATTCTCGTGGCTGCGGTGGCCAACAAGGACGCCCGCCCCGACCAATCGTTTTTCCCCCTTTCGGTCGACTACATCGAGAAGCTCTATTCGGCAGGTCGCATTCCCGGTGGATACATCAAACGAGAATCACGCCCCTCCGACCGCGAAGTTCTTGTGTCCCGCCTCATCGACCGCCCCATCCGTCCCCTCTTCCCCGAGGGCTTCATGGTGGAAACACAGGTTGTGGCGCAGGTTCTTTCCTACGACCCCGAAGTGTATCCCGCGCCCCTCGCCATTCTCGGCGCCTCGGCCGCCCTGCACCTCTCCGACATCCCTTTTGCAGGCCCCATTGCCGCTGTGCGCATGGGCTACAAGGACGGCAAATTCCTTGTGAACCCCAGCGACAAAGAGCTCGGGGGCAGCGAACTCGAAATGATCGTTGCGGGCACCCGTGACGCCATCCTCATGGTGGAATGCGTCGCGAATTTCATCCCCGAAGCCTTGGCCCTCGAAGCCATGGCGGAAGCCCAAAAACAGATCAAGATCCAGTGCGACGCCCAAGATGACCTGCGCAAAAAAGTGGGCCGAGAGAAGCGCAAGCACGTTGAACCTGCGGTGAACGAATCGATGCAGAAGGTGTTCGACAAAAAGTTCGGCGCCAAGCTGAAAGCGGCCTACGCTCTTGCCAAGAAGGCGGAGCGCAAAGACGCCATAGCGAAAGTGAAGGAAGACGCGAAAGCGGAACTCGTGAAGGAAGGCGACGCGCAGTCGTCGAAAGACTTCTCGTTCCTCTTCGAAATGGCCGGTTACAAAACGATGCGCAAGGCCATCATCGAAGATGGCCGCCGCATCGACGGCCGCAAAACAACGGACATTCGCAACATCGTCTGCGAAACAGGACTTCTGAAACGCACGCACGGCTCGGCCCTCTTCACACGAGGCGAAACCCAGTCCATTGGTGTCGTGACGCTGGGCACCACCGACGATGCCCAACGCAGCGAGTCGCTGGGCTCCCCATTGGAAGAGAAGCACTTCATGCTTCACTACAACATGCCCGGCTATTCGGTCGGTGAAGCCAAGCGCATGATGTCGCCCGGACGCCGCGAAGTCGGCCATGGCAACCTTGCCGAACGCGCCATCAAAGCCGCTATCCCCAACCGCCTCCGCTTTCCCTACACCATCCGTGTGGTCAGCGAGATCACGGAATCCAATGGCTCGTCGTCCATGGCATCGGTGTGTTCGGGCACCATGGCACTCCTCGACGCCGGAGTGCCTCTGTCGGAACCTGTAGCGGGCATTGCCATGGGCCTCATTTTGGAAGGCAAAGACTTCGCCGTTCTTTCCGACATCCTCGGCGACGAAGACGCACTGGGCGACATGGACTTCAAGGTCGCTGGTGGCAAAAACGGCATCACGGCCCTGCAAATGGACATCAAAGTGGGCGGACTTTCGCTCGACATCCTTGCCAAGGCCGTTGAACAGGCACGCGATGGCCGCCTTCATATCTTGAAAAAGATGACATCCGTCATTGCGAAGGCCAACGACCTCTCGAGCCGTGCGCCCCGCGTGGAGCAAATCAAAATCAAACAAGAGCGCGTGCGCGATCTCATCGGCCCTGGTGGCCGCAACATCAAGCGCATCGTTTCCGAAACGGGCTGCAAAGTCGACATCGACGAAACTGGCGTGGTTTCGCTTGCGTCGACCAATGGCATTGCCGCGGCCAACGCGAAGCGCATGATCCAATACCTCACCAGCGATCCGTCTATTGGTGAAGTTTACTTGGGCATTGTGAAGAAGGTTTCCGACTTTGGAGCCTTTGTCGAAATAAAGCCCGGCGTGGAAGGCCTCGTTCACATCTCGCAACTCGCTCCCACACGCGTGGCCCGAGTGGAAGACGTCGTAAACGAAGGCGAAGAAGTCATGGTGAAAGTCATCGAAGTCGACCGCACGGGCCGCATCAAGCTTTCGCGCAAAGACGCCATTGGCAAGCAGCCATCGGAAGCCATTAAGGCTCTCTCCGCGGGAGGGTAAGGCGAAGGGCGGCAGACTCCGTCGTCTCTTCATCATCTTCTCGAACGATGCCAACGTCATTGAGGTCGGCATCGGATGGCCTCATGAAGAGCGGGGCCATGGCCACGACGGCCAAGAAGACGCCGGAACCCACCGACACGTGCGTGAAGGT
>JADCJN010000158.1 GCA_020247005.1 Silvanigrellales bacterium | reverse complement strand
CCATCGACGCTTTGAAGCACGTAATTCTTCACGGTGTCGTCGAACACAAGGAGTTCGTAAATTCCCGCACGTCCAGAATAGCCGTTGCCGCGACAGGCGGAACACCCATTGATGCGTGCTTTGTAGAGCTTTCGTCCCGCAGCCCTTTCGACGCTGAGCCCGATGAGGGCAAGCTCCTCGGCGGTGTGCGTTGTGGCTTCGCGGCAGGTGAGACAAAGGCGGCGCATGAGGCGCACGGCAAGAACAGCGTTCACTGTTGTCGTGATTTGGAATTGCTGCACACCAAGGTCGGTGAGGCGTGTCACCGACGAGGCTGTGTCGTTGGTGTGGAGCGTGGACAGCACGAGGTGCCCCGTCATGGCGGCCTGCACCGCGATTTGGGCCGTTTCGGAGTCGCGGATTTCACCAATAAGGACGACGTCAGGGTCTTGACGAAGAATAGACCGAAGCCCCGCGGCGAACGTGAGCCCCGCCTTTTCGTTGACTTCCACCTGGCCTACGCCCGGCAGCGACACTTCCACCGGGTCTTCCACGGTGATGATGTTGATGTCGGGCTTGTTGATGGCCATGAGCGTAGATGCCAGCATCGACGTTTTACCGGAACCGGTTGGGCCGGTCACGAGAATGATGCCGTGCTTGTGGTGGAGCACCGCCTCGAAGGACTTGTACAAACGCTCGGGCATGCCCATTTTGTCCAAGTCGCGTATGCCCGACGACTTGTCGAGAATACGCATCACAATGCGTTCTCCGAACTTCGTCGGAAGCGTCGACACGCGGATGTCGCACTCGCGTCCGCCCACTTTCAACGAAATTCGGCCATCCTGCGGAATGCGGCTCTCAGCGATATTGAGCTTGCCCAAGATCTTGAGACGCGTGGCCACGGAACTTTGGTACTTTTTCGCGATGCTTCGAACTTCACGCAGACGGCCGTCGATGCGGAATCGCACAGCGACACGTTCTTCAAAGCACTCAATGTGAATGTCGGACGCCTTTTCAGAAATGGCGCGCCGAATAATAGTGGACACTTCCTTCCGCACGGGCGCTTCGTCCACGTCGTGCAACAGGTCGTAGCCTTCGTCGAGGCCGTCGAGGTCGTCTTCCTCTCCCTGCGCCAAGCCACCACCAGCGCCTTCGGTGCTCATGTCTTGGCGTTCGAACACGCTATTGATGGCCGCTTCAATCACATGGCGAGGGCACACGACACGGTAGATGTTCGTGCCAAGAATCAGGCGGAGGTCGTCCACAGCCGCCACGCCCAGAGGATCGTTGACAGCCACCGTGACGCCGAGTTCATCTCGCGAAACCGGCACGACAAGGTTCTGAGTGCAGAATCCGATGGCCAAGTCGCGCACGAGCTCAGGGTCGATATCATTGTAAGGAAGTGACTCGAGGTACGGAAGTTCAAGCTGAATAGCAAGGCTCTGCAGTAGCTCGTTCTGCTCGATGACCTCGGAATCGACAAGGATTTTTCCAACTTTGTCGCCACGCACCTGTTGCTGGCGTAAAGCCTCTCGCAACTGTTCTTCGGTGATCTTCTTGCGCTCCACAAGAATTTCGCCAAGCGACTTGCGACCAAATTTGTGAAGACCCGACGCGGGGTCTTCCGCGTGGGACGAGCTGTCGGAAGCACGGGCCGCACCGTCATCGGGCGCTGGAGGCTGTTTTGTTCCACCATCGAGAACCGAAAGAATCTTGTCGAAGTTCGCTTTTTGTTGCATGGCCTTCGCCCTCTTTCGTTCAGTTGTCCGCGGGAGGTGGTGGCGCGGAATCGCCGCCGCCGACAGGCGGTGGAGGGGGAGGAGGAGGCGCACCGACATCCCCTCCGCCACCACCGCCGCCCGAGAACGAAGTGCCACCCGCGCTGGAAGCACCGGGCACCACAATGGGGTTGGGATCTTCGGAAGGCAATGTCATTTCAGCGGGAGCCGCAGTGCTCGAAGCACTGCTTTCAGGCTTGCCTGAAGTGGTGGACGTGTCGGGAACCGACGAAGGCGGCGGCGCCTTTCCATCTTCAAGTTTGGGCATGCGATTGAACACGGGCTTCTTGCGGAAGTCTTCCCCATAAAAGGCGCGTAAAAACTCGTCACGAGCTTTCACTTTTTGTTCATAAATCTTTTGAAGGTCGGTGGAGTCGCGCACAACATGCGGAGTGATGAAGAACATGAGGTTCGTTTTGCTCTTCGCAACCGAGCTGTTTCGAAAGAGCCAGCCGATGATGGGAAGGTCGCCAAGCAGTGGCACCTTCGACTTGCCGTCGATTTCCGTGTCGCGCTGCAAGCCGGAAATCACGATGGTCTGCGAGTTCTCGCTCGTGATTTTTGTTGTAAAAGAACGCTTGTTCGTTTGCGTCGGGCGGCCATCGTCGGAACGGGTACCGAAGCTCTCAGCCTTGATGGCGAGGTCCATGTTCACGAAGTTGCTTTTGCTCACTTGGGGCTTGAGCTTGAGCGAAAGCGTCGCATCGAGGGGCTCAATTTTCTGAGAACGGAACTTCGTGGTGGGGTCTTCCTGCGTGGTCAACAGGTTGTAACGTTCTGTAGCGTCGAAGACGGCCTCTTCGTTGTCTGCGACAAGAAGCGATGGCGTTTGAAGCACATTGGAATTTTCATCGGTTTTCAGCGCGAAGAGGAAGGCCCCCGGCGAGATGTCGACGCCCCCAATGTTCACAGTCTTGCTCGAAAGAACACCGAAAATAGCCTGCGAGGGAATCGCGTTGATGAGGCCTACTTTTTGAGAATCATTCAGATTTTGTTGATTCACCGCAAAAGGGGCCATGCCTCCTGGCTTCCAACCAAAGGGCATCCGAACGTTTCCATTGGCGCCCGTGGCACCTGCCAAAAACGAGGTTGCAAGCGACATGCCGTTGTTGATGTTCACGTCAATAATGTCGGCTTCCACGTAAACTTGGTCGCGACGCCTGTCGAGCTGACGGATGATGGTTTCAATTTCGTTGAACGCTGCTTTGGAACCCTGAATAATGAGGCCGTTGGTCGCCTTGTCGGCGGAAATCTTCGTCCCACCCAAATCGGCCACGGCCCCTGGCTGAGCAGCGCCTCCCGGTTGGCCGGCGGCGCCCGGAAAAGGACGACGAACAGCGCCGTTGCGGTTGCTGCCCGCAGCACCTTGCGCGAGCGATTGCAGGGTGGCCGCAAGTTTTTCAGCGTCGGCGTAATCGAGAGGACGCACGTGAATTTGCGTTTGGCTGCCGGCGTCATCGAGTGGCTTGTCGAGGCGCGCAATGAGTCGAGCGACGTCGTCGAGACCACGAGGAGGTCCAATGAGAATGAGGGAATTCGTGCGGTCGTCGACAATAACCTTCTGCAAATACAAATTGCTGCCACGGCCACTGGCCCCGAAGACGTCTTGCACCTTCTTGCCGATGTCGCTGGCGTCTGTGTGTTTAATCGGGACGATGGCAACCTGGGGCTGGTTGGCCTTGACGTCGAGAAGCTTGATGATTTCAAGCAAACGCCGAATTTTGTGTCCCGTGTCGCTCACAATCAATGAGTTGGTCGTTTGGAAAGGAACAGGGTTCGATTCCCGCAAGATGGTGCGCAACTGGTTCGCCACCGACTGAGCATCGATGTACTGGAGAGGAATGATTTGGGTGATGATCTCGTCGGTCATGGGTGCCCAGCTCGACCCATAGAACGTCTTGATGTTCGAACTCGTGGCCTGGCGTGTCGAAACGATCTTGACAGCCTTGCCTGTGTCGACGGTCGTGTAACCCGCCACGTTGAGCGCGGAGAGGAACGCCTGATACGCCTCTTCCTTCGTCACCTGCTGAGGCGAGATGATGCTCACCTTCGCCGACGAAGAAACCCCTTGACCAAGAATGAAGTTCTTCCCGGTCCACTGGGAAACGGCTTTTATGATGTCCTTGAGCGACGTGGCTTCCGGAAAGTCGATAGAAACAAGTTCTTGTCCTGGCGGCACCCGCCTCGCAGGTGCGGGGGGGTTCTTTGGGGCTGTGGAACCCGACGACGATGAGGACGTGTCGGAACTCCCCGAGTCACTCGGCGCGTTGAACTCTGGCTCCTCGGGAGGAGGCGGCGGAGCGAAGTCATTGAAACCATCGCTGCCATTTTCATCACCCGGTGGGGGTGGAGGCGGAGGGGGTGGAGGCGCATCTTGCGCGAACGCCCCGGTCAGGAGCGCCGTGTCCATCAAAGGACCCGTTGCCTGAAACGCAGCGGCAAGTGCAGTGAGCGTCGCCATCCTGCGCGTGAAAGCTATTCGTGTCACCTTCGGCCCTGTCATCGATTGCTTCAACTGCCTCAACTGCCTCATTTGACGCGCACCTTCCGTACCATGGGCTCACCGTTTCTCGTCAGGTTCACCGTAATTTCCCGTTCTTCTTGTAAGGCCTGATAGAGCTTAAAGCCCTGAGACGCATCGCGAAGCGAGACGCCATTGACCTCGGTAATGACATCGCCGTTCTGAAACTTCATCTTTTCGAAAAGAGAGCCCGAGGTGATGGCGATGATTTTAAAGCCCGCCGTTTTCCCTGAAGGTTCGATTTCAGGAATGAGCTTTGCGGAGTTCAGGATGTTCGCGTACCCAGGGCCGATTTCGCTCTGAACCATACTGGAATCGAAATCAAGATTCTCGACGTTCTCGGGCCTGACGGAACCTGGAGCCGAAGCACCAGCAACACCAGACTCACTTTTCTTTTCGTCCCCGAATCCTTTAAGAGCAATGCAAATTTTCTGATCGCCCTTTCGGAACTCAACGTTACCCCGGAAGACTTTGTGAACTTCGAAATCCTCGTGTTCGATAATAACGTCTCCGTGCTTGTAAGTGTCGTTCTCGGAAATTTTGGGGTCACGCACCGAAACGTAACTGGTGAGCGGATTGCCGGTAAAAATGGTTCCTACCACTTCAATGGGAAGTTTCTCTTCCGAACAGGGAACAGCATCGAAGTCAAGATCTTGAGTTTTCTTCACTCCACCAGCCGCTTCGGCCTCAGGTGCGAGAGCGCCCTCGGAGTTGAACACATTGCGCTCTAATATGAACTTTTTGAGTTCCCCGCCGGAAGGACCACCGTCTGAGGCGACCATGGGAACAGAAATTTGCCCCTCCGCCGCAGGCTTTTGCGTCTTGCGCGCAGAAATAGCGAAATTAAGCGCAAAGTTCGCAGCAAAGGTGCTCACGCTGCTTGCGAGCACGAAGGCGACACCTAAAATGAGCGCACATGCGCGTATCAGGCTCCAGTCGAATTTCCTCAGCACGGGCTGCGCCTTGAACTGGAACCAGCTTGAAAAGCCGATGAACGCGGCGAAGAGCTTTCCCTTCGCACCGGACGCTTCTGCGACGGAGGTTTCCGATGCACGGCCTGGAGTCGCCTTAAAACGCTCGAACATCTTTTTGAAGTCGGGTTTACGTGCCATGGTCATTTCACCTGCACGTCGAGGTTCGATCGCTGCCCGTTGCGCATGACGCAAACCTCAAGCTTGCTCTCGTTACGCATCGCGTTGAGCGTTTGAATGGCGCGCGCGGCGTCGTTGAGTTCAATTCCGTTGATGGCGCAAATAACGTCACCGTCTTGCAGCCCCATCTTTTCATACACACTGTCGGGGCGAATTCGGGTAAGAACAAAACCCTTCACCTCGCCGTTCACCGTATTCGGAGACGCCTTCGCATCTTGCAACGTCTTTGCGAAATCCACTGTAATCGCTTTTTCCATCCAGCGCCTGTCGGCGGCAATGGAGCTTCCGTTTCTTTCGAAGCCTTCTTCACGGAACACGTTCTCACCGGTAGCCGCAACCGAGGGCTTGGCCGTGCGCTTCTTTTCTCCGGCGATTCGCTTCTTGGGAAGTTCCGGTTGTTCTAGCGCCAGAAATTCTTTGCAATTGTTCTTCTCGAAGAAAACTTTGTCTCGAGTGATCTCGACAATTTTCGCATCACCTGGAACGGCCTCACCGAGAAGAAAAGTATCGGCCTGTTTGGTTGTTGTCGATTCGAGCACCACAATGGATGCCTCCGAGCGCCCACCAAAAATGACTCCTGTGAACTTCAAGGGAAGCTCTGATTTCTTGACTTCACACCCTGCTTCGTTTTTGTCTTCGACTGCTCCACCTTCACTGTTGAAGATGTTCCGCGAAACGATGGTTTTGAATTCACCCTCCGTTGGCCTGTCGGAAACAAAAACGGTAGGTTCTTGCGGCCCAAGATCCGAAGCGCTGAAGGCTTGCACTTTAGGCATGAACTGGTGCGCGGCCACCAGACCGACGGCGGACGCCGCGACGAATCCGGAGAGTCCAGACACGAACCACGGCGCCATTTTCTCGGCCGTTGGGATCGTGAAGTTGCTGAAGTCCAGCTTCTGCAAGCTAGACGCGAGCCCGGATATGTTCTTGAGCAGTTTCATGCCACCCCAACCACCTCAACCCCAGGACCCGCAACCGCAAGGAACGAAGGCTTCCGCAACCATCTTGCCACGACAAGGCCGAAGGCAAGGGGAAGTGCCATCAGGCTTCTGACGGACTGCACGAAGGTGCACCTTTTAAGGAAACTAGAAAGCTCGGGTCCGACACGCCACAAAGGTAACGTCGTCTTCCAGTGACTTTCCTTCGCCAAAAAACTTAGACACATCCTTAAGCAGTTCGTCGACGAGCTCGGTGCAAGGCTTGTGCACGTTGCTTTCAAGGTAACGACGCAAACGGCGCTTGCCATAGGGTTCATCATCCTCGTTCTTGTTTTCAATAAGTCCGTCGGTGTAGAAAAACACGAACTCGTCACCCATGAGCGGAACTTCGTGCACTTGGAACGGCTCACACCCCTTGCTGCCAAGGCGCTCGCCTCCTGCCACCAGCGGTTCCACACGCTGCCCCGAACGGAGAAGGAGCGGGAAGTTATGACCTGCGTTCGCGTAACGCAACACCTTACGACGGAAATCGAAGACGCATGCGAAACAGGTCATATAGTAACTCGTGTTTCCCGACGCCATAGATGCGAGGACAGAATCGAAGCCTGCCAAAATCTCGTGCACATCAAGGTCCACCCCCGACTCGAGAGCCTGCTTCACAGACACGTAGTAGCCCGACACAGCCGCGGTCACCATGGCGGATGCCGTCCCGTGCCCCGTGACGTCCCCTATGAAGACATAGAACCGGTCGGGCAATGAGATTGTATTCCACCAATCACCGCCACAGAACGCCGCCGGAACGGCCGTGCCGTGAACCTCAACCTTTTCGTGCCGGGGTGAGGTTTGAGGAAGGAACGTTTTTTGAACAAGCTGGCTCGTGGCCAACTCAAGCTCCATGGTGCGTCTCTGGCCTTCCGTGGCGGCTATTTCGTTCTTAATTTGGTCATAGCGCTTTGAAAGATCCGCATTCGCACGACCCAGTTCAAGGTTGCTGCGGTTGAGCTGATTCACCAGCCTCACGGTTTCCGACTGGTTCTTTGCGATGACAGTGTAGCCCAAAAGATCGCCACTCGAGCTTTCAACCTTTACGCCGTTCAAAGAAAACGAGAGAATTTCACCGTCACTCGTTTGGAGGTGGGCCTCCATGTCTCGAACCACTCCGGTTGTTGCGAACTGAATCTCGAGTTCGAGAAAAGAATCGACAAGAGCGTCGCTCAGGGGGAAGAGCTTGCGGAAATGGTGCCCCACGAGCTCCTGCTCCAGGTACCTGGTCGTTTCGCAAGCCGAGCGGTTTGCCTTCATCACGACACCATCGGCAGACAACAGAAACATCATCTCGAACATGTTGTCGACAACCTGATCGACGAAACGCTGATGCTCCAAAATACCTCTGGCCACATGAATCAGCTGCTGCTGCGCATCAGAAGTGAAGCTTTCTCGTCGCTCCTCGGGAAGAAGTTCAAGCTTTTGAACTGAAACAAGCTCAATGGTGTGAAGGAGGCGCTCCAAGGGAAGCCCAATCTCCTGCCTGGCAAACTCACGAATGCGGGTCAAAATGCGCATAAAACGATAAAGGAACGCCGCAGTCGAAAACGCGGCCACGACAAGAGCGGCAATGCCAGCCTGACGCGAATGCGGCCACAGTGCCACTATGCCGAGCAGGAAGACAGGAACAAGAAGAAGGAGGGCACTCGAAAGGAGTTTGTTCAGCAGCATGAACCAGTGAGCAAAAACGTTCTGGAGTGAGGGCGTCTTGGCTCCTTCCTCCCCTCGTATGTTTCCTTCTGAAGGCATCCGCAGGGTCTTCTGGGAATGTTCCGTGGTCGAATGCATGGCTGCGGCGGCCCCCTTCGCTTGTGCGTCCTGACGAACTTAGCACACCGGGCAAAATCTCCCCATGAGTCAGGACCATGGCTCCTCAATCACGACGCCAAGGCTTCCGATACCCTCAACTGTGTAGACACCTCCCCACGCCCTCAGTTCTTTAGTCAAGGTGACGCCCATGGAAGACGCCAAGCTCAAACCGATGCCGCTCGTCGCGTTCACTCTCATCGCAACACTCGCACTTGCTTTCGTGGGCCTCGTGTTCACCGACTGGAAAGTGCTCCTGCTCGCGTCGGTCGTTCTCATGGTTCTTTCGACAGTGTGGTCGCTCTTCATGCTTCGCCACGTCCAAGACCGCGTGAGCGCAGAGCTCGAGCGTCTGGCCGAAAATGCTGCAGAACGCCTTCGCAAAGAAACCGTGGCGGAATGGGAGGCGAAGCTCGCCCAAACGACTGCCGAACTCGGTCGACGAGAAGGGGAACTTGCCAAACGCGACGCGGAAATCGCAGGACGCGACACCGAACTCGCGCGTCGCGATGCTCAACTGCAACTGAGAGACGCCGAGCTGGCCGACAAGGTCATTGAAGTTTCCGAGGCACGCGCGGAATGCGCACGTCTCATGGCTCAGGCCGACAGCACCCGTGAGTCCTCAAGAAAACCCGAGTCGACGGGCGTGGACCCCGAAGGCAGAGAGGTCGCCCTCCAAGAGGCGACACGAGACGCCGAGGAGGCGAAACAAGAGATTCTGCGTCTTGCCAGTGAAAACGAGGGGCTCTTGCGAACGCTTTCGGAAATGCAAGCCTCTGTCGAAACCCTTCGCAAAGACAGAGAGGCGAAGAGCCCCGAAACAGAGTCTCGCGAAGAACTTCCCGAAGGGCGCCTCGTTGCCGAACTTCGTCACAAGCTTCGCATGGGCGAGGACGCATCCACACGCCGGGCGGAGTCACTCCGCAAAGAATACGAAGCCAAGCTGCAAGCCTCGCAGTCAAACCTCGACTTCTGGAAGTCGGAATGCGAAGCCGCAACGCGGCGGCTCACCACCCAACAGGGAGATGCCGAGTCGCGCGTGCGAACCTGGGAGACTCGGGCAAGAGCGGGCGAAGAGAAGGTCTTCGACCTTCAAACACGAGTTTCCCGCATGCAACTCGAACTGACGCAAGGTGAACTGAGCACCGCAGAGCAAATTCGGATTCTTGAAGAGATCGTTAGCCTCGTTCCCGACATCGCAAACCAGCTCCACAACGTGACACACCAAACGGAACGGTCGGCCATTGAGATAGGCGACAAGGTGCGCTTCATATACGAGAAGGCACAAGAACACCTCATGGAGTCGAACGAGATCTCGAACCAGTTCAAGGGCGGTGGCCACCGACAAGGAGCGGCCAATACCTCGCTCTACGAGGTGATTCAAACAAGCCTTTCCCTGTTGCGGGAAATGATAGAGATGCTCGAGGAAAACTCTCGACTGAACACCGAGTATTCCACTTCCATCGACACCATTCTTGTGAACACGGCGGAAATCAACAAAATTAGCGACGAGATTCAGTACATCTCCGACCAAACCAACCTTCTTGCTCTCAACGCAGCAATCGAAGCCGCGCGCGCTGGAGAGCACGGCCGAGGGTTCTCGGTCGTCGCGGAGGAAGTCCGGAAGCTTTCCGACCGCACGAGCCTCGCTTCGAACAACATCATCCAAATTGTGGGCAAAGTGAACTCCAGTGTTCGCGACATCAGCCGCAGTCTGTTAGAAAACATCAAGAAAACGACCGACAAGAAGGCGCACGTCGACAGTGCCGTAGGAGACCTCGTTCGAACCGCCGAAGAAAGCACAGAGGTGTTCACCAAACTCATTGCAAATGCTGTGGCGAGCTCCGAGTCTGTGGCCAAGAACATCGACCAAATCATTCTTTCGCTGCAGTTCCAAGACATCACCAAGCAGCAGATCGACCAGGCCATGCGTCCGCTCGATCGCATTAAGAGTGGGACGATGGGACTTATTGAAAAAATGGGGCGCGACCACGCCGCCGCCTTGGCCGCGGGGAGTTCTGACAACGGAACATCGATGGATGGGCGGGCCCAGGCGCGTGAGAAAACGACTCAGACGGTGGGATCAGGGGTTGGAGAAAACGTGGCCCGTGGCGACATCGCTTTTTTCGACGAGTCACCAGCTCCAAGACCCACACCGGCACAGGCCACGCCCCCAGTGGCTGCGCACCAGGAAAAGGATTCGAAAGTAACTAGCACTCCACATGTTTCGCCTTCAAGCGTGCAGACGAGAACGAACGAAACAGACCCAGCCTCAACTAGTGAGCGGGGCCCTATCGCTCCACCTGTCGCCGTCCCACCGCAAGACGACGAGAATCTTTCCAAGGGTGACGTCGTCTTCTTCTGAATTGAAGAACTTTAAAAAAAGGTAACAATATACCAGCCAGAAAGCCTCCTCACGGAGGCGTTACCTTTTCTGAGATCTCTTCCCAAAAAACCCCCGAAGATGTCCTTGTCAAGTTTCCGGGGGTATGTGAGAATCGAAACAGACCCTATACAATTTGCAGTGCAGGGGAACGCATTCCGTTCCCAGTTCGGGCCGCTCGGTCTTTTCAAGGAAGAAAAGACGCACGGCCTGTCGCGAGCTTGGAAGTCTGGGTTTCGACTAAATCCGCAGGGAGCGGGGATGAGGAGTTTCACGTGAGCGTTTTGTCTGCGTTGATCGGCACAAGCACCGTCATTCGTCATGTCCAGCATCTTGTTTTGAAGGTGGCGGAAGCGGATGCCCCCGTGCTGATCACCGGAGAAGCCGGCACTGGCAAGGAGCTCGTGGCACGGGCCATACACGAGAAGTCTGCACGTGCCGCGGGGCCTTTCGTTGCAGTGAAGTGTGGAGCGGAGGCCGAGGAGATTCTTGAATCAGAACTCTTTGGTCACGAGAAGGGAGCCTTCGCAGCCACCTCTCAAACGTCGGCGCTTGCCAGTTTGCCCGCACGCGAGGGCCAGCTCGTAAAAGCAACGGGCGGAACGGTGTTCCTAGAGGAAGTTTCAAAGCTTTCGCCCAAGCTTCAAATCGCACTCATGCGCGCCCTTCAAGAAGGAATTGTGCAGCCAGTAGGCAGCGAAACTACGCATGCTTTGAATGTGCGCATCATCTGCTCTACTAGTGTGAATATCGACCTCGCCGTAAGGGAACGTTCGTTCCGTGAGGACCTTTACTACCGACTCGCCGGCTGCGCGGTTTACATTCCTCCGCTGCGCGAGCGCCGCGAGGACATCCCTCCCCTGGTCGAGCACTTCATCCACAAGTACAATCAGGCGAAGGGCAAAAGCATCTTCGGAGTCTCGCCCGACGCCATGTCCGCCCTTCTGCAACACGCCTGGGCGCACAATATTCGCGAACTCGAGAACCTGGTGGAGCGTATCGTCGTTCTGAAGAACAGCGGCTCTATTGAAGTGTGCGACCTTCCCCCGCGCCTGCGGAACCTTGTCACCGACAACATCGATGCCTTTTACGAACGCCAACAGAACATTCCGCACCGCGGACCGGGTGGCGCCCCCTCGGGTGGAAGTCCTGCCGCCCTCTCAGCAAATGCCCCCTCACGCGGGAACACGAATCCAAACGCAGCCTATGCGCGAAATCCTCTTCCGTCACCGGCCAGTCAAAACCACCTCAACTACGGTGCAAACCGCGGCTCCTCCAACACGAACTCAAATTTCGCAGGGGGGTTTCCTTCGCAAGGATCATCGCCCTACGGAAATGTTCCCCCGCCTTCTCCTTCCTACGACGACGCGAGCGAAATCGATCAATTCATTAAGAAGGACATCGACCTTGGCAGTGGAATCGACTTCTACCGCGTCGTAGAAGAGTTCGAAAACCGCCTCATCGCCGAAGCCCTTCGTCGAACAAACCACAACAAGAACCGCGCGGCACAACTCCTGTCTATGAACCGCACCACGCTTGTGGAAAAGCTCAAGAAACGCGCTGCGTCGAGTTCTGTGAAAGTCGAAACGGACCGAATCAAACGCAACCCCGCGTTCACCATTTTCGACGGACTTGGCAACGAGCACCGCGACTTCGATGCCCTCGACTTCGTGACTAAGAGCAACGACAACCTCGGCGACATCGACTGAAGGCTCCTATGAAGAAGTGGGCGCTCGTCGTTCTCCTCAGCCTGTTCGGAGGCGCACTTCTTTTGCGCTCTTTGCGGAAGAAGCGCACTGCTTCTTTGGTGGCGCTTTCCAAAGACGTGCACTTTGCGGTCAAAGACCTCGTTGCAGGGCAAGGCCCTGAGGCAACGCCCAACAAGGTTTTGCGTGTGCACTACGTCGGCCGTCTCCTGGACGGCCGCGTTTTCGACTCGAGCCACGAAGGAAAGGAACCCTTCTCGTTCGTGCTCGGAGCGGGGCGTGTCATTGCCGGTTGGGAAAAAGGACTGCAAGGCATGAGGGTGGGCGGAAAACGCCACCTCCTCATTCCTCCGGAGCTCGGCTACGGAAACCGAGGCGCGGGCAAGGTCATTCCCCCCGGTGCCGCTCTGGAATTCGAGATCGAGCTGCTGGAGGTCCAATGAATTTGACGCCAACGGCTCGCATGCGTAGAGTTCCCGCCAGGTCCTCCCCCGGTAGCTAAATGGTTACGGCAGCCCGCTCATAACGGGACGATTTGGGGGTTCAAGTCCCTCCCGGGGGACCATTCTTTCCTTTCTCTGAAGGGAAAATGTCCGTCCGCTCTTGAGGAGGCTCAATGATGGCAGCCCCAAAGTTGAAGACGCTCCAAGATTTCATCGAGGCCTCCCGGGTGAGCGAAGGCCCAAGCCTCGAGCTGATTGATGGTGAGATTGTTCGCAAAGCCATGCCCGGAGGCAAACACGGGAAACTCGCTTCTCGCGTCGTTTCGCGCGTCGAAACAGTCTTCGATCGAAAATCTCGATCCGACGGAACGGGCGGCTGGTGGATTCTGTCAGACGTTTCAGTTCACTACAGAAAGATGGAGCGGGTTCTGGAGCCCGACATCGCAGGCTGGCGACGCGACAGGATCTCAACGTGTCCTTCTGAGTTTCCGGTTCCCGACAGGCCCGACTGGGTTTGCGAGATTTGCCACACGACTCGCAAGAAGGACACGACCATTGTCCCCGAGACTATGGCAGCCGAGGGTGTCCCTTTTTACTGGTTGCTCGACGTCGAACACGAAAACCTGCAAGTCTTCGAGCTTGTAGAGCCATCCAGAAAGTACGCCCTCGTCCGAAGTCTCTTCCGCAACGATGGAAATGTTCGCATTCCGCCGTTTGATGCTGTGACGTTCAATATCAATGTTTTGCTCGGAGACGACGAAGACTAGGCCGTTCTGGGCCTTCCCGCTTTTAAAGCTGGGGAGGAACATCGAGCTTTTTCATTTGCTCGTTTAAGCGGTTGGGAACTTCGATGATGCATTCGTCGGTAATACGAATGCATTCTCTCTCGGTAACAATCTTGTCGGTGTTCTGAATGGTCATCATCCCGCAATCAAGTTTCCGACCTCCTACGTTGAACGCGCCACCTGGCTTTTGAAGTTCAACCTGCTTCCTGTCAATGCAGCGCTGGAATGTGGTGAGCTGGTAAACCCCATGCGAAGTATGAACCACCGAACAGTCCGCATTGTAACGACCGCGCCGATCGGGTGCGCAGGGGGGATTATTGGCCACAGAAACATCGACGTTTTGGCCCTTGGAGTTTTGGACGAACCCACTGGGGTCAAAATTCTTGAGTGAGGGGTCGCACGCATGCAGGAAGTCGTCACACTTCTGAGCCAGAAGCTTTTGGTCTTCGGAACCCACCACCTGGGCACCACAGCTGAGGCGCGTGGGCAACGATCCATTCGCGTGCGCTTTGGCCTCTTCATTCTTCAGACACTGTTGGATAGGGGTGAGTGTCCCGGTGTAAAGCTTGGCGCACGCTAGGTGCTCACGCGTTATAGCTTCTTGTACGACTTCGGGCCCAATGCCGCATTCGCGGGGAATTTCGTCGGTACAGAGGCGCGCGAGAATCTCGCGGTCCCGAAGAATGTACGACTGGCGGCCGCAATCGAGGTATTTTGGCATTTTTCCCGACGCGCGAAACTCGTCTTCGGTGCGCTTCAAACAGGCGCGGTCGGTGGCCGGGTCACGGGCCATCGATTCATGGATTTTCTTCCAGGAGGCAGACTGACAAGCCTTCAGCTTGTCTTGATCGGAAGCGATAGTCGAATTCGATTGGCTCTCGCTCGAGCTCATTTTCGAACAGCCCCAGAATGCAGACAGGCAAGCTGCGCCCATCAGAACGAAGCTGCCGGCCACACTGGCTAAACTTCGAATCTTCATCGCCCAGACTCCTTCCGACGCGGACCCCCTGGGTGCACCCCCTGGTGCAGCACCGATCCGCCGATCCCTCATCTCGGATGTATCGGCAGCTGAATTTCAAAAGTTGAGAAGAATTTCCTGTAATTTGCGAATACCCAAAGAAACATCAGGAAAATCCTGCTTTTTATTCGAACTCGGGGAAAGGCAATAGACTCTCGTGAATGCGTTCGGCTACCATTGCCTTTCTTTCAGGATGGGGGGCGACGTGAGCAATGGAGTGAGTGTCCGACCTGGCATGCAGGGTGACGAATGGGGATGCGCAAATGTTCACATTCACAGCTGGCGAGAAACCTACACTGGTCTTTTGGACACCGTCTTCCTCAACCAACTCGCAGCGAATTTTGGAGCCCGCGCGGAAAGCTGGAAACGCATTCTTTCCGGTACCACGGGTTCCAAGGTCCGTGTGGCTTGTGAAGGTTCTGAAATTGTCGGTTTTGTGAATGTCGGACCGGCAAGGGACCCCGAACATGAAGGACGCGGCGAGGTCAGGGCTCTCTATCTGCTGAAGGCCTTTCAGGGTTTCGGGGTTGGACGCCTGCTTCTTGCGGAAGGACTCGCCCTTCTGGCAGAGGACGGCTTCGCTTCAGCCTACGTCTGGGTTCTGGCTGGAAACCCAACCCGAAGGTTCTACGAGAAAAGCGGCGCGCACTTCCAAGGAGAGTCAAAGGAAATCACGATAGGAAATGACACCGTTCTGGAAGAAGCGCTGGTGTGGCGAGACATCAGGCAAGTTCTTCCTGAGTTTCCCGTGGCGTGACGGGGGAGAATGGTGACCCCGAGGCATCTGGTCAGGGAAATATTTTTCTGTAGATGTGGCAGTAAGGCGTCTTGGCATTCTTGAAATAATACTTCTGGTGGTAGTCTTCCGCCGGAAAAAATTCGGCAGGCCCACGCACCTGCGTGGCCACCTTGTGGCCATGCTCTTTGAGCCACGCAATAATGCGCTCCGCCTCAAATTTCTGTTCTTCATTTTGGCAGAAAATGGCTGACAGGTACTGCGGCCCCACATCGGGACCTTGACCGTCTTCCTGTCCGAAGTCGTGGGTTTCAAAAAAGAGCTTCAACACCTTGTCGAATGAGGTTGTCTTCGCATTGAATTGAACTTCCACGCACTCCAAGTGTCCTGTGGCGCCCGCACAAACCTCCTTGTAGCTTGGATTCGGCACATGCCCCCCTGCGAAGCCGACGCGGGTTTGGCTCACACCCGTCAGGCGCGCGAGGTGGAATTCCGTTCCCCAAAAACACCCCGAGGCGAGCAAAGCTTTCTGCAAAGTTTCGGTGCGCGTGGGTTTAAAGGTCATGGAAATGGAATTCACGCAGTGTCGGGTGTCTTTCGGCGTGAAACCCTCGCCGTGGAAAACATGGCCAAGATGCCCCTCGCATCGCGCACATACAATTTCAGTGCGGCGGCCATCGGCATCGGCATGGCGGCTTACGGCCCCAGGGATTTCGGCATCGAACGACGGCCAACCACAATGCGAAAGAAACTTGTCTTCCGATTGAAACAGGGCCGAGTCGCACCGCTTGCAGTGGTAGGTGCCCGGTTCCATGGTCGCAACAAATTCGCCGCTTCCGGGAGCCTCGGTGCCTTTGTCCTCAATCACATGGAGCTCGAACGCAGTGAGCTCGCGTTTGAGAGGGGGCGTTTCGAGGGTGTTTTGAGCGTGGGGAGTGCGCGGAGGAGTTTGACCTCCGTCTGTCTTGTTCATGTCGGCTCCTATTCGCCCAGGCGTGCAGATGAGGGGCGGCCTCGCCGAGACCCTATCAGGGACGCCCCGGGAGCTCAAAACGCAACTCCTTGCGTTTCGGTTTGGAGGGGCAAGCTTTCGAGCATTTCCAGGGCCCATCGTGTGGCCAGAGGCAGGGCAGCGGCGTCCTGGCTCTTCCACTTCCACCACTGGAAGGCTCCACTTTCGTGCGCATCGGTGATGACCTTGAGCTTCGACTCGGGGCGACATTCCAAATAGAAGACGGCATCGAAATGCGCGTGCTCCCCCACACCGATGCGCTGCACGGCCGCCGGGACGCCCGGAGGAACGCCAGCTCTGGTGTGCAACCAAAAGACATCTTGCAAAGATGTTTCTTCCTGCACTTCGCGCAAAGCGGAGCGAAGGAAGTTCCAATCGCCGTCGGCATGGCCACCGGGGTAAACCCACTCCAACGCTTTGAGGTGCCACAAGAGGAGCGCCTCGCAAGTTCCCGTGTCTGGCTCCCTGCAAAACACGACAGCAGAGGTTGAAATGTGGACAGGCAGAGACTCGCGCAAGACAGCATCGTCGCGTTCCAAGGTGCTGCGCCACTCTCCACGTGTGCAGCCGCCCAAGCGCGGGGCGGCGCTCCACAGCCGCAACTCTTCACGGGCCTCGTGGCCTGGCCTGGCCACGAGCGCTTTGTGGGGTGCAAGCGAAAGGCGTTCCCAGGAGTTCACAAAAACCTCAGACTTTGCAATTCGGGCACGAGGCGGTAAAGATACCCCGACCTCAGCCAAGAAGGAACAAGCCATGACTCTGAACTCGACGGCCGCGCCGCATGCGCCTCTGGGCGCATTCTCGGGCGTCCTCACAGCCATCGCGACCCCTTTTCGGTCCTCAGGCGACGTCGATTTGCCGGCCTACGAACGCCTTTTGGGGCTTCTGTCCTCTTCTGGCACCCATGGTGTCGTTGTGGCTGGAACGACGGGCGAAAGCCCGACTCTGAGCCAAGAGGAAAAAAGCCTGCTTGTGCGCACGGCCCTGGCGCACCGCACCGACGCCTTTCGCGTGTATGTGGGCACGGGAAGCAACGACACACGGGAAACCATCGAATCCTCCCTGCGGTTTGCCTCTTTGCAAGGTGTGCGCGGCCAGAAAGTCGACGGCGTCATGGCCGTGGTTCCGTATTACAACAAACCGTCGCAGGCGGGTCAGTTCGCTCACTTCTCAGCCATAGCCCAGGCTTTGGGCAGCACGCCGCTGTGCCTTTACAACGTGCCGGGTCGCACAGGCGTCGCTCTTGCCGTGGGAACCGCGGCACGCTTGTTTGAAGCGCACACCAACATCGTTGCCATCAAGGAAGCTGCCGGCAATGTGGGTGTCATCACCGAACTCGCGCGCGCGCTTGCGCCCGTCCGAGCCCGACGGCCCGTCGAAATTCTCTCTGGAGACGATCCCACGTTCGCTCCGGCTCTCCTGTGCGGCGCAACAGGAGTCATTTCGGTCACAACACATCTGATTCCGAAGGCCATGGTCGGCATGTGGAAGGCCGCGCGTGAAAATGACCTGGGTACCCTCGCACGCCTCCATGCGGCGACATATCCCGTAAACACAGAACTCTTTTGCGCTCCCAACCCTTGTGCTTTGAAGTGGGCTCTCGCGAAACTTGGCCTTTGCGAGAACGTGCTGCGTCTGCCCCTTGCCCCCATTGAAGAAAAGGAACAAGGACTCGTGGGCGCAGCTCTGGAATCCGTTTCGGCGGCTGGGGTGGAGCTCATCGCCTGACTGCTGAGAAACGCCCCTACCCCGTTGTTCCGACGAGAGGAAACAGAGAGTGAGCACGTTGAATTCACCAAGCTACGACACGGCTTCGCTTGTCCGGGTCGACAAGGTGTCCATGCGAACCCACGGCTGCCTTATTCTCACGGGGCCTTCCAGTTGCGGAAAAGGCGAGGTCGCGTCGGCGCTGTGCCGTGTCATGAGCATTCCACCCTCCGACCATCTCAGCATGGGTGAAATTCTCCGCTCGAGCTTCACTTCGGCAAAAACAGATCCCAGTTATGCGGCACTTCTTGCGGACACCTATCGCATTTCAAAAGACGCGAACATTTTCGAT